>NZ_WIXR01000067.1:0-12016 GCF_019425585.1 Burkholderia sp. COPS
CCCCTGCACGGCCGCCCCCGCACCGGATACCGCGACGCGCCCCGCAACGAATATGACGGAGACACAATGGCAGTAAGACTCTTTGGATGCGGATTGCTGGCACTGACGTTCGCGTCGACGGGCTGCTGGGCCGCCGAGCACTACGTCGAAGTCTGGAACCCGCCCGAGGCGCGGCAGCCGGCCGCCCGCACGCCGGCCGCGCACACCGGCGCCGATGCACGCGCCGGCAAGAGCGTGGAGAAGCACGCGAATGCCACACCGAAAGCCGCGGTGAAACCGCACAAGCGCCGTGTCGCGCAGGCGGTGAAAGCCGGCTCGCATCGTCCGCCCGCCACCGCGGCCGAGACGCCGGCCGCACCGCGCCCCGTCGCGCAGCCCGCACCGGGACGCCTGACGGTCATGCAGCCGGCTGCGCCCGATGCGCAGCACGCGCTGAATTACTCCGACATCCCGCGGCAATACACACCGGACGGCAACGTGCTGCGTGTCGGCACGCACAACCGCTCCGCGGAGGTGACTCGATAATGGAAGCGCAAACCTACCACGGCTACCAGATCTGGGGCCACGCGATCCTGCAGCAGGACGAGATCCTGCAGCCCGAGCGCTTCGCGGCGAGCGGCACGATCACGCAGAACAACAAGCTGGTGGAGGCGTCCGGCGTGCTCGGCGTGTTCGACACCGAGGACGACGCGCGCGAAGCGGGGCTCGAATGGGCCCGCGCCTGGATCGACAGCCACCGCTGAGCGTGCGCGACCTGCGCGCCGTGGTCGACGCCGGACACGAGTCGGCCGCGAGCCGGCAATGAAAAAAGGGGCGTCATCGACGCCCCTTCGTCATTCGAACCAGGACAACTCAAGCCGCGGCCCGTGGCGGCCGCACCGCCGCCTGCGGCCGGCCGACGAACCGTGCCAGCCCGACAATCGCGGCCAGCGTCGCGAGGTACGCGACGATCTGGATGCCCGCCGGGCGCGCGGTATAGCCGATCAGCGTATGCAGCGCCTTGCCGACGATGCTCGATTCCTTGAGCAGCCACGACGTATCCCAGACCGCATCACCCCACGACGGCACGAGGCCTGCGGCGAGCAGGAAGCCGACGCACTGGCTGGCCATCCCCGCCGCGAGCAGCACGATCAGCCAGTTGGTGACGGAGAACAGGCGCTTCAGCGGAATCTGCAGCAGGCCCGCATACATCCCGTAGCCGAGCCCGGCGCCGCCGAGCACGCCGAGCAGCCCGCCGACGATCATCTGCGGCGTCTGTCCCGGATCGCCCGCCGCGATGCCGTACAGGAACAGCACGGCTTCGGAGCCTTCACGCAGCACCGCGACGCCGACCACGATCGCGAGCCCCGTCAGCGGCTTGCTGCCGGCCGCGACGGCACGCCCGACCGCCGTCATCTGCATCGCCATCTCGCGACCGTGCCGGCTCATCCAGATGCTGTGCCATGCGAGCATCAACGTCGCGACGAACATCACGCCCGCGTTGAAGACCTCCTGCCCCATGCCGGATGCCCATTGCGAGATCACGTCGGCGAACGCCGCGATCAGGCCGGCGCCGATCACGCCGCCCGCCAGGCCGCCGCCGACCCACCAGCCGCGCCGCGGCACGCCTTTTGTCGCGGCCATCACGATCGACACCACCAGCGCGGCCTCGAGCACTTCACGAAAGACGATCAGGGCAGTCGACAGCATGTCCGTATCCGCTTACTTGACGGTCAGGTGCGTCTTCGACTGCGCTTCGTGATACTCGTCGTGGAACTCGTAGGTCCCGGCCTTCAGCGGCCCGACCAGGATCTCCACCGACTTGCCGGCAGGCACGACCTTCTCCGCCTTGAAATCGTCGCTCTCGAATTCGGCGGGCGTCGCGTCGAGGTTCTTCACGACGAACTTCACCTTCTTGCCGGCCGGGATCGTCACGCCGTCCGGCGAAAACTTGTGATCCTTCAGGGTCAGGTTGACGACATCGTCGGCCGCGAACGCGGACGTGGCCGATGCGCCCAGCAGCGCCAGCGAAAAGCCGAAAGCAAAACGGTTCATGGGGGTAACGAATTGAAATATCGAAGGGAGCTGATACTAAGATCGATTCGCATTTCCAACTCGCGTACCCTTACTGGCGACATGGTGATCGCGCTTCATCGAGTGCCGCTACGCCTTGCCCGGCAAGGCATCCACCCCGCTTCGCCCGGAACGCTTCGCCGTCAATCGGGACAAGTGCCGAATGACGGCAAAAGCCCGCAAGCGATTCATCAGACATCACCTTTACAACAGGCTGTCGCCGCACTACCGTCGTCGCACCGGAGCCGCGATACGGATTTTCGTCGACACGCGTACGCTTGACCTTCCCACCGTGGCAAGCTTCATGCTGTCGATGCTTGTCAATCGTCAACTCAGGAGAACACGATGGAATTCGAAGTCCAGGACATGACCTGCGGCGGCTGTGCCAATGCAATCACGCGCGCGGTGACGGCCGCCGATCCCGCCGCGAAGCTCGACATCGACGTCGCGGCGAAGATCGTCAAGGTCGAGTCGGCGCAAGGCGCCGAGCGCGTGCAGTCGATCATCGAAGCCGCCGGCTTCCACCCCGCGCTGCGCACCGCTTGACGCCACGCTTAGCGCAACACTGAACGCAACGCGGGCGCAACGCACACGGGCGCGGGCACACCGCCCTATGGCGCTGCGCCCGCGCCCCGCAGTGCATCAGCGCAGCCGGATCAGCGTCGACTTCAGTTCGGTGTACTTCTCGAGCGCGTGCAGCGACTTGTCGCGGCCGTTGCCCGACTGCTTGTAGCCGCCGAACGGGAAGTTCATGTCGCCGCCTTCGTCGTAGCAGTTCACCCAGACGGTGCCCGCACGCAGCCGGCGCGACACGTCGTGCGCGGTCGTCAGGTTCGACGTCCACACGGCCGCGGCCAGCCCGTACTCGGTATCGTTCGCGATCCGCACGGCCTCGTCGACGTCGTCGAACACGATCACCGACAGCACCGGACCGAAGATCTCCTCGCGTGCGATCCTCGCATCCGGCTTCACCTCGAATACCGTCGGCTCCACGTAGAAGCCGCCCGTTTCCGCCTTCACGCGCGCACCGCCGGTGACGAGCCGGCCCTCGCTGCGCCCGGCCTCGATATAGCCGAGCACACGCTCGAGCTGGATGCCGTCGACGATCGCGCCCATCGACACCGACGGATCGAGCGGATTGCCGGGCACGTACGCACGCGCGGCCGCGACGAGCTTCTCGATGAACGCATCCTTGATGTCGCGATGCACGAGCAGCCGCGAGCCGGCCGTGCACATCTCGCCCATGTTGTAGAAGATCGCGCCGGCGGCCGCCTGCGCCGCGCGGTCGAGATCGGGACAATCGGGCAGCACGATGTTCGGCGACTTGCCGCCGAGTTCGAGCCACGCGCGCTTCAGGTTCGACTGCGCGGCGTACTGCATGATCAGCTTGCCCACTGCCGTCGAGCCGGTGAATGCGATGCAGTCGACGTCGCGATGCAGCGCGAGCAGCTTGCCGGGCTCGCCGGCCCCCGGTACGACGTTGAACACGCCCGCCGGAATGCCGGCCTCGTATGCGAGCTGTGCGACGCGGATCGCGGTCAGCGGCGATTTCTCCGACGGCTTCAGCACGACGCTGTTGCCGGCCGCGAGCGCGGGGCCGAATTTCCATGCGGCCATCAGGATCGGGAAGTTCCACGGCACGACGGCGGCCACCACGCCGACCGGCTCGCGCGTGACGAGGCCGACGAGATGATGATCGGCCGGCGCGACCTCGCCGCCCACCTTGTCGATCGCTTCCGCGAACCATTCGACGCAATACGCGGCGCCCGGCACGTCGACCGTCGTCGTGTCGCCGATCGGCTTGCCCGCGTCGAGCGTCTCGAGCAGCGACAGCTCGTCGAGGTGCTCGCGCATCAGCGCGGCCCAGCGCAGCAGCACGGCCTTGCGCGCACGCGGGTTCAGCCCGGCCCACACGCCCGCGTCGAACGCGCGACGCGCCGCCGCGACGGCCGCGTTCACGTCGGCTTCGCCGCAATCGGCGACCTTCGCGAGCACGCGGCCGTCGATCGGGCTCACGCAGTCGAACGTCTTGCCGCCGTGCGCGTCGCGCGACGCGCCGTCGATGAATGCGCGCCCTTCGATCTCGAGCGACGCCGCCTTGTCCTGCCAGTCAGCCAAAGTCAACTTGTTCATCAGGATGCCTCAGTTTTTTGGCATTCGCGATGCGACGCGCCGCTGCGCGTGACGCGCAGCCGGCCGGCAGCGAATGCGGTGATGCGCGGTCGGGAAGTCAGAAGGTCGCCGGCGAATTGGCCGAGACGACCTCGCAGATCAGGTCCGCGCTGGGATTGCGAAAACGGTGCGGCAAACGGCTTTCAAAGTAATAGCCGTCTCCGGGGTCGAGCAGCCACGTCGCGCCGTCGACGGTCAGCTCGAGCCGGCCCGACACGACGACACCGCCCTCGTGCCCCGCGTGCACGAGCATCTCGGGCCCCGTATCGGCGTGCGGCTGGTAGATCTCGCGCAGGATGCACATGTTGCGGTCCTTCACGCTCGCGCCGACCAGATGAAACGCGAGCGTGTCGTTGCCGAGGTTCGGCATCTCGTCGCGGCGCGACACGACCGAACGCGATTCGACGAGTTCGAACGTGAAGAACTCCGCGAGACTCATCGGGATGCATTCCAGCAACTTCTTCAGCGAGCCGACCGACGGGCTCACGCGGCCCTGTTCGATCAGCGAGATCGTGCCGTTGGTCACGCCGGCCCGCTTCGCGAGTTCGCGCTGCGACAGGCCATGCTTGTTGCGCACGAAACGCAGGCGCTCGGCGACTTCGGTGGACATCGATTCGGTTTCGGACACGATAGGTGCGATGACAAAGTGAAACGACGCAGTGGACAGCCGTTGAATATTCTAATCACTTTATGCCGCACATCAGCGGGGAAAACCCTGAAAGGCGTTCGAAATAATGAACACCCCGTCGATTATTCCATTTGCGAATCTTTTGTTTGCACTGCTCGGGAAAGCCCTGATGCAACACCGTTAAAAAACATTTGACGCCGTTTTTGGCTCGTATATGCTGGCTCTCAGGTTCGCGTCATCAAGCGTTCATCGGCAGCAAAAAGCGTTATTGCAACGCAAAAATTGATGCCCTTCGATGTAAATGACGCGTAACCGGCGCCTTGATTATTTTAAACGCCCAGTGCGTAGAAACGGTCGGGTGTTCAATACTTTCAACAACCCAGTCGAGTGTAATCGTGAGAGTCCGTGGCCCTCTGGTGAGGTGGGATCGAAGCGTGGCGCGAAGTTCGCGCAGCGCGGCATCCCCTTCCGATGGCAGTTGCGGCTGGCATAGTCCTCGCCTGCAGCATCTGTCGATCTACACCATCCTGTCCCGTCGTTCCGTTCGGCGCCACAACGCCGTTTCCGCACGCGCATTCGTCGCCGTCGATACCGACGAAGTGGCGTCGCTGCTGCCGTAGCGCCTCTCCTTTCTTTACGTCGTTCGTTTCGTCTGCTGATTCGCCAACCGCATGGTCCGTGCGGTGACGGAACGCGTTCGCGCATTCGTTGCCGCGTCGCGTATCGCAATGAAACGAACGACGGCCTGATCGTCGCGCGCAGCGCGGATCGCCACGCCATCCCGTTGCGCCCATTCACCAGCGGCCTAGCGCTCTGCGCCAGGCTGCGGGGCTGTTGCACGCCGGCGTTTCGCCACATCCGGCAAGACGTACGCAACAACCCTCCGGATAACTGATTGACGTCATGGAAAGAAGGAAACCACTCGTCGGCATCACCGCCGACCACACGCAGATCGGCGCACACGCGTCGCATACGGTCGGCGACAAATACGTCGCCGCGATCGTCGACGGCGCGCAGGCGCTCGCGATGGTGCTGCCCGCGCTCGGCGAGCGCCAGTCGACCGACGACATCCTCGACACGGTCGACGGCCTGCTGTTTACCGGCAGCTACTCGAACGTCGAGCCGCACCTGTACGGCGGCGAACCGAGCGCACCCGGCACGAAGCACGACCCGGCCCGCGACGCGACGACGCTGCCGCTGCTGCGCGCGGCGATCGCCGCGGGCGTGCCGGTGCTCGCAGTCTGCCGCGGCTTCCAGGAGCTGAACGTCGTCTGCGGCGGCACGCTGCACCAGCGCGTGCATGAAGTGCCGGGCTTCGCCGATCACCGCGAGGACGACGACGCGCCGATGGACACGCAATACGGCCCCGCGCACGTCGTGCGACTGACGCCCGGCGGCAAGCTGCACGCGCTCGCCGGCGGCCGCGACGAAGTGCGCGTGAACTCGCTGCACAAGCAGGGCATCGCTCAGCTCGGCTCCGGCCTCGCCGTCGAAGCCGTCGCGCCGGACGGCCTGATCGAAGCCGTGAGCGTCGTCGATGCACCGGCTTTCGCCCTCGCCGTGCAGTGGCACCCGGAATGGCGGCATGCGCAGGACCCGCTGTCGAGCGCGATCTTCCGCGCCTTCGGCGACGCCTGCCGCGCGCGCCGTGCCGCCCGCACGCGCGCCACGGCCGCCGCCGCGCTCGCCTGAGCGCGCCGACCCAACCAACGAGAACAGACATGCAAGACATCGAAGATTTCCTGAAGCAGCACCGGATCACCGAGATCGAAGCGATCATTCCCGACATGGCCGGCATCGCGCGCGGCAAGATCACGCCCCGCAACAAGTTCACGTCCGGCGAATCGATGCGCCTGCCGCAAGCCGTGATGGTGCAGACCGTCACCGGCGAATATCCGGAAGACGGTTCGCTGACCGGCGTGACCGACCCCGACATGGTGTGCGTGCCCGACACGTCGACGATCCGCCTGATCCCGTGGGCCGTCGACCCGACCGCGCAGGTGATCCACGACTGCGTGCACTTCGACGGCTCGCCGGTCGAGATCTCGCCGCGCTACGTGCTGCGCCGCGTGCTCGACCTGTACAAGGCGAAGGGCTGGAAGCCCGTCGTCGCGCCCGAGCTCGAGTTCTACCTGGTCGACATGAACAAGGACCCCGACCTGCCGCTGCGTCCGCCGGTCGGCCGCACGGGCCGCCCGGAAACGGGCCGCCAGTCGTATTCGATCGAGGCCGTCAACGAGTTCGACCCGCTGTTCGAGGACATCTACGAATACTGCGAATCGCAGAACCTCGACATCGACACGCTGATCCACGAAGTCGGCGCCGCGCAGATGGAGATCAACTTCATGCACGGCGACGCGCTGTCGCTGGCCGACCAGGTGTTCCTGTTCAAGCGCACGGTGCGCGAAGCCGCGCTGCGTCACAACATGTACGCGACGTTCATGGCCAAGCCGATGGAAGACGAACCGGGTTCGGCAATGCACGTGCACCAGAGCATCGTCGACGAGGAAACGGGCCAGAACCTGTTCACGTCGCCCGAAACCGGCGGCGCGACGTCGATGTTCTACAACTATCTCGCGGGGCTGCAGAAGTACACGCCCGCGCTGATGCCGATCTTCGCGCCGTACATCAATTCGTATCGCCGCCTGTCGCGCTTCATGGCCGCGCCGATCAACGTGCAGTGGGGCTACGACAACCGCACGGTCGGCTTCCGCATCCCGCACTCGGGCCCGTCGGCACGCCGCATCGAGAACCGCATCCCGGGCGTCGACTGCAACCCGTACCTCGCGCTCGCCGCGACGCTCGCGGCCGGCTATCTCGGCATGACGCAGCGCCTGGAACCGACCGAGCCGCTCGTCAGCGACGGCTACGAACTGCCGTACCAGCTGCCGCGCAACCTCGAGGAAGGGCTGACGCTGATGGCCGCGTGCGAGCCGCTCGGCGAGATCCTCGGCCACAAGTTCCTGAAGGCGTATTTCGCGCTGAAGGAAACCGAATACGAAGCGTTCTTCCGCGTGATCAGCTCGTGGGAACGCCGCCATCTGCTGCTGCACGTCTGAGCGTGCACACAACCGAATACGGAAACACGGAGGAAACATGACGTACCGCAACGAATCTGCCTGGATCCAGCCCGCCGCGCCGGCCGCCGCACCGCGCACGACGCAGGCGCGCTCGACCGCCGAATACCGCGCGCTCGACGCCGCGCACCACATCCACCCGTTCTCGGACATGGGCGCGCTGAACCGCGCGGGTAGCCGCGTGATCGTGAAGGCCGACGGCGTCTACCTGTGGGACTCGGACGGCAACAAGGTCATCGACGGGATGGCCGGCCTCTGGTGCGTGAACGTCGGCTACGGCCGCAAGGAACTCGCCGACGCCGCGTATCGCCAGATCCAGGAACTGCCGTTCTACAACACCTTCTTCAAGACCACGCACCCGCCGGTGATCGAACTCTCCGCGATGCTCGCGGAAGTCACGCCGGCCGGCTTCAACCACTTCTTCTATTGCAACAGCGGCTCGGAAGGCAACGACACCGTGCTGCGCCTCGTGCACCAGTACTGGCGCGTGCAGGGCCAGCCGCAGAAGAAGTTCGTGATCTCGCGCAAGAACGGTTACCACGGCTCGACGATCGCGGGCGGCACGCTCGGCGGGATGGGCTACATGCACGAGCAGATGCCGTCGAAGGTCGAGAACATCGTGCACATCGACCAGCCGTATTTCTTCGGCGAGGCGGCGGCCGGCGAAACGCCGGAAGCGTTCGGCCTGGCCCGCGCGCAGCAGCTCGAGGCGAAGATCCTCGAACTCGGCGCGGAAAACGTCGCGGCGTTCATCGGCGAGCCGTTCCAGGGCGCGGGCGGCGTGATCTTCCCGCCGTCGACGTACTGGCCGGAAATCCAGCGGATCTGCCGCAAGTACGACATCCTGCTGGTGGCCGACGAAGTGATCGGCGGCTTCGGCCGTACCGGCGAATGGTTCGCGCATCAGCACTTCGGCTTCGAGCCGGACCTGATCACGATGGCCAAGGGCCTCACGTCGGGCTACGTGCCGATGGGGGCCGTCGGCATTCACGAGCGCGTGGCGCGGCCGATCATCGACAACGGCGAATTCAATCACGGCCTCACGTACTCGGGCCACCCGGTGGCGGCAGCCGTCGCGGTCGCGAACCTGAAGCTGCTGCGCGACGAAGGGATCGTCGAGCGCGTGAAGAACGACACGGGCCCGTACTTCCAGGCGCTGATGCGCGAGACCTTCGCGCGTCACCCGATCGTCGGCGAAGTGCACGGCCACGGCCTCGTCGCGAGCCTTCAGCTCGCCGAGGCACCGGCCGAACGCCGTCGCTTCGCGAACGGCGGCGACGTCGGCACGATCTGCCGCGACTTCTGCTTCAACGGCAACCTGATCATGCGTGCGACCGGCGACCGGATGCTGCTGTCGCCGCCGCTCGTGATCTCGCGTCAGGAAATCGATGAACTCGTATCGAAGGCGAAAAAAGCAGTCGATGCAACCGCCCAGCAACTGGGTATTTCGTAACGGTTTTGCCTACAGGCGTGCGGCGGGCGCCGCACGCCGCCATAACCAGGGGAATTCCACCATGCGTGCCTGCTTTCTTCGCCAAGCCTGTTCCGTTGCCGCCCTTGCCGCCGCGGCCGCGTTCACGTCGGTCGCCAGCCCGTCGGCACATGCCGAGGATCTGAACGTCTACAACTGGTCCGACTACATCGCACCGGACACGATCCCGAACTTCCAGAAGCAGACCGGGATCCACGTCAAGTACGACAACTACGACAGCGACGACACGCTTCAGGCGAAGCTGCTTGCCGGCAGTTCTGGCTACGACATCGTCGTGCCGACGTCGAACTACATGGCCAAGCAGATCCAGGCCGGCGTGTACCAGAAACTCGACAAGTCGAAGCTGCCGAACCTCGCGAACCTCGACCCGCTGCTGATGAAGATGATCTCGGACGCCGATCCGGGCAACCAGTACGGCGTGCCCTGGGCCTACGGCACCGACGGTATCGGCTACAACGCGCAGGCGGTGAAGAAGGCACTCGGCGACAAGGCGCCGGTCGACAGCTGGGCGCTGGTGTTCGATCCGGCCAACATGGAAAAGCTGAAGAGCTGCGGCGTGTCGTTCCTCGACCAGGCCGTCGACGTGTTCGCCGCGACGCTGCAATACATGGGCAAGGATCCGAACAGCAAGAACCCCGGCGACTACCAGGCTGCGTTCGAAGTCCTGAAGAAAGTCCGCCCGTACATCACCCAGTTCAACTCGTCCGGCTACATCAACGACCTCGCGAACAACGACGTGTGCGTCGTGCTCGGCTGGTCGGGCGACGTCGGCATCGCGCATCGCCGCTCGGCCGAAGCGAAGCGCTCGTACGACATCAAGTTCTCGAATCCGAAGGAAGGCGGCCTGCTGTGGTTCGACGTGATGGTGATCCCGAAGGACGCACCGCACCCCGAGGCCGCCCTGAAGTGGATCAACTACGTGTCCGATCCGAAGGTCAACGCGGCGATCACCAACACGGTGTTCTACCCGACCGCGAACAAGGCCGCGCACCAGTTCGTCACGCCGGCCGTCGCGCAGGACCCGACCGTCTACCCGCCCGAAGACGTGCTGAAGAAGATGGTGCTGATGAAGCCGATGCCGGCCGACATCCTGCGCCTCGAGAACCGTCTGTGGGCCCAGCTGAAGACGGGCCACTGATCGCGAAGCATTCCGGCGGCGCAGGCATCGCTTCACGCCTGCCCGCCTGAGATCCGCGGACTCCATCCGCCCGCGCGCGCCGCGCGCACTGTTCCATCCGGCACGAGCCGTTGCCCGCGAGTCGCATGACGCGCCTCGCGCGGGGACGCTCACGCCTGCAATCCGTGAAGAACGAATGGTGAATCCCATGCAATCGATACCCTCTTCCGCTGCTGCACGACAGACCCAACCGGCCCCCGCGGCCCGTACCCAAAACGACGCCTTCGTCCGCATCGAAAACGTCGTGAAGAAATTCGGCGACAGCACGGCCGTCGACAACGTGAACCTGACGATCGCGAAGAACGAACTGTTCGCGCTGCTCGGCAGCTCGGGCTGCGGCAAGTCGACGCTGCTGCGCATGCTCGCCGGGCTGGAGACGGCCACCTCCGGCAAGATCTTCGTCGACGGCGAGGATCTCGCGTCGCTGCCGCCGTACCGCCGCCCGGTCAACATGATGTTCCAGTCGTACGCGCTGTTCCCGCACATGACGGTCGAATCGAACGTCGCGTTCGGCCTGAAGCAGGAGGGCACGCCGAAGAACGAGATCCGGGAACGCGTGGCCGACGCGCTCGCGCTCGTGCAGATGAGCAAGTACGCGAAGCGCAAGCCGCATCAGCTCTCCGGCGGCCAGCAGCAACGCGTCGCGCTGGCCCGCTCGCTGGTCAAGCGCCCGAAGCTGCTGCTGCTCGACGAGCCGATGTCCGCGCTCGACAAGAAGATCCGCCAGAAGACCCAGCTCGAACTCGTGAACATCATCGAGAAGGTCGACGTGACCTGCGTGATGGTCACGCACGACCAGGAAGAAGCGATGACGATGGCGAGCCGCCTCGCGGTGATGAGCGAGGGCAAGATCGTGCAGATCGGCTCGCCCGGCGAAGTCTACGAATACCCGAACAGCCGTTTCTCGGCCGAATTCATCGGCTCGACCAACCTGTTCGAAGGGCGCGTGGTCGAGGACGAACCCGACCACATCTTCGTCGAAAGCGACGACCTCGAGGCGCGCATGTACGTGAGCCACGGCGTGACGGGCCCGCTCGGGATGCCGGTCGGCATCTCGGTGCGCCCGGAACGCGTGCACGTGTCGCGCGAGAAACCGGGCTCGAAACACAACTGGGCGCGCGGCGTCGTGACCGACATCGCGTACATGGGCAGCTACTCGCTGTACCACGTGCGCCTGCCGAGCGGCAAGACGGTGGTGTCGAACCTGTCGAGCTCGCACCTGATGAACGACAACGCGCCGGCGTGGAACGACGACGTGTTCGTGTCGTGGTCGCCGGCCAGCGGCGTCGTGCTGACGCAGTGAGGACGCCACGATGAGAACCTCCGCTTCCACTTCGTCCGCGCCGGTGTCTGCCGGCGCGGCGAGCACCGGCGCCGGCCGCGCGCGCCCGGGCCGCTTCTCGATGCTGTCGCGCTTC
>NZ_WIXR01000068.1:0-29945 GCF_019425585.1 Burkholderia sp. COPS
GTTTTGACGGGGCGGGGCGGAGAATCGATTGACGGAAGCGGCGGAGGGATTCCGGTCGGTCGCAATCGGGCGGTGGAGCTTGCCGCCTGATTTTAATTCCTGAAATATGAGAACAATGTGCCGATAGCGGTCACACCCTTGATTATTCCTGAAATATCAGAATAATTCGACGTTTCGTGTCTGCGTGAGTATAATTCCGACATTCTCGTAACTATGTTGTCGAGCCTGGCTGACAGCACATTGTTCCTGAAATCCCGGAATTATGGCCCGCACCTTACCGCATCCGATCGCGGCTCCTGACCCGCTTGCACTGGATCTGGCAACGCTGGGCGCGCTCGTCCGCAATCGGCGGGCGCAGAGCCGAATGCGTATCGACGACGCGGCCGATATGCTCGGTGTCTCCAAAGACGTGCTGTCGCGGCTGGAAAACGGCCGGGCGGTGAGCCTCGACAAATTGTTCAAGGTGCTCGACGGCTTCGGTCTCAATCTGCTCGTCGTGCCGAAACGCGAAGTGCCGGTGGCCCGCAAGGCGTTGCACGAGCACATGGCGGCGCAGGCCGTGTCGGCGGAGCCGGGAGAGGGCGTCTGATGGTTCATCGCCTGCGCATTTCGACCAACGGCTCGCCTGTCGGTCAGGTGACTTACGATGCCCGCCGGGACGATTACGGCTTTTCGTACGATCCGGCGTGGCAGGCGCGGGCCGACGCGTTTGCGTTGTCGCCGTGCATTCCGCTTGACGGCGGCCCGCTACCTGCCGGCGCGGTCCAGCGCTTCATCGGCAACCTGCTGCCCGAGGGCCGCGCGCTCGAAGTGGCCGCGGCGATGTATCGGATATCGAAGGACAATGTGTTCGGTTTGATCCGAATGCTCGGGAAGGAGCCGGTCGGTGCATTGAGTTTCTTCCCGGACGACGATGCCGATGCACCGGCGCCGGAGGCCCTCGAATCCGTGCGGCGCGTGATATCCGCGGAAGAGTTGACCGATCGCATTCGCAAGCGTGATGCGATTCCGTTTCCCGTCTGGGACGATCAGGTCCGGCTGTCGATTGCAGGCCACCAGGACAAGCTGCAGATACTGGTCGAGGGCGAGCAATTCGCGCTCGTCGAGGGAGCGCTCAGCAGCACGCATATTCTGAAGCCCGAGTCCCAGAACCCGCATGCGCCGTTCATGGTCGCCAACGAGCATTTCTGTATGACACTGGCCGCCCAGATGGGATTGCCGGTGGCACATGTCGAGATTCGGCGCATCCCGGAACCCATTCTGCTCATCGAACGATTCGACCGAATCGTGACGACCGAACCGGACGATCCTCAACGCGTCCGCGCGGTGCGGCGTCTCCATATCATCGACGGATGCCAGGCGCTGGATTTGCCGGCGACGCTCAAGTACGAACGCAATCTCGGCAACAATGCGGACGTGCGTAACATTCGCGAAGGCGTGAGCTTCGAGAAGTTGTTTTCGTTGACACCGAGTTTCGAGAATCCGTTGGTTGCCCGCTCGGCAATGCTTCGCTGGGCGCTGCTGCAATTGCTGATCGGCAACAGCGATGCGCACGGCAAGAATATTTCGTTTTTCGTCAGCAGCGGCGGTCTGGATCCAGCGCCGCTCTACGATCTGGTTTGCGTCAACGTGTACGGTGACGCGTATGTCCAGGACATGGCGATGGCTTTCGGGGATGTTTTCCGAACGGAGGAACTGACCGCTTTTGCCTTGGCGGATTTTGCGCATCGCACGCAAATCCGGCCGTCGTTCGTCGCACGTGAATTGACAAAGATGGCGACGCTGGCGAGGAAGCTGGCTCCCGAGTTGGCGGAGTCGGGGGTGTATGCAGGCGAGGAGCGTGCATGGGTGCGCAATATTTCGGAGTACGTGTGTGCTCAGGCCGACCGTACATTGCGTATTGCGCCCATGATTTCCAAGGTCAACGTCGATCTACTTTGATATCGGGCGATTAACGGGCGACGCTGCGATGGCCGATTCAGCGCGTCGCAGCGACTACCCTATGCGGCGCGTCAAGCCGCAGCCGCCCCATCCAACGCCGGATAATCCACATACCCGCGCGCATCGCCGCCGAAGAACGTGTCGCGCTGCGCGTCGTTCATCGGCGCGCCCGTCTTCAGCCGCGTGATGAAATCCGGATTCGCGAGCACCATCTGGCCGTACGCTTCGAGATCGGCGAGACCCGTCGCGACATCCGTGCCGATCGCGTCGCGCGTGCGGCCCGGCCGGTTCACGATCAGCGTGCCGCGCCAGCGTGCGCGCAGGTCCGCGAGCAGCGGCTCGTTGCCCTGGTGCATCACGTGCAGGTACGCGAGGCCGAGCCGGTCGAGCTGCGTCGCCAGGTAGCGATACAGGTCCGGCCCATCCGCGCCTTCGTCGATGCCCCACAACGTGGTGCCCGGCGACAGGCGAATCGCGGTGCGGTCCGCGCCGATCTCGTCGGCGATCGCCTCGGCCACCTCGATCGCGAAGCGCGCACGATTTTCGATCGAACCGCCGTAGGCGTCGCTGCGCGTGTTCGCGTTCGGCGCGAAGAACTGCTGGACCAAATACCCGTTCGCGCCGTGGATCTCGACGCCGTCGGCGCCGGCTTCGATCGCGCGGCGCGCGGCGAAGCGGAAGTCGTTCACGGTGCCGCGCACTTCGTCGGTCGTCAGCGCGCGCGGCGCCGGAATCTCCTGCATCCCTTTCATCGTGAACATCGGCACGCCCGGCGCAATCGCGGAAGGCGCGACGCCCTGGCGATGATGCGGCGTATTGTCGGGATGCGACATGCGCCCCACGTGCATCAGCTGGATGAACAGGCGGGCGCCGCGCGCGTGCACGCGCTCGCTGACCGCCTTCCAGCCGGCGACGTGCGCATCGGTGTAGATGCCGGGCGTCGTCAGGTAACCCTGGCCGTCGTCCGACGGCTGCGTGCCTTCGCTGACGATCAGGCCGAGATCCGCGCGCTGCGCGTAATACTCGGCGGCCAGTGCGCCGGGCGTGCCGTCGAACGCGGCGCGGCTGCGCGTCATCGGTGCCATGACCAGGCGGTTCTGCAGCGTGTAGCGGCCGACACGGGCCGGGGTGAACAATGCGTCCATGATGCGTGCTCCTCGAGGGTCGGGTAACGGCACCGGGGCGTTGCCGTCTCGGGCGCGGGCCGCGCACCATGCACGCGCCTCGCCGCCATGGACACATCATCCATTGCTTCTTTTTCGAGATAAATATGGTAGTTTGGATAACATTGATCCATTGATGGAGCAGTGGGCGTGGAACTGCTGAACGACATGGCGTTGTTCGTGGAGGTCGTGAAGGCGAAGGGCTTTCGCAGCGCGGCCGACGCGCTCGGGATGCCGAATTCGACGCTGTCGCGGCGCATCGGCGCACTGGAGAAGGCGATCGGCTTGCGGCTGCTGCATCGGACGACGCGCCGCATCGAGCTGACGGAAGCCGGGCAGCTGTATTTCGAGCGCTGCAAACGTATCGTCGACGAAGCGCGGCTCGCGCACGAGCAGCTCGGCGAGTTGCTGGCCGAACCGTCGGGCGTGCTGCGCGCGTCGTTTCCGGTCGATTTCGCGGTGGTCTACCTGGCGCCGCTGATCGTCGAATTCGCGAACCGCTACCCGAAGCTCACGTTCGATTTCGAACTGACGTCGCGGCGTGTCGACCTGGTGAGCGAACCGTTCGACGTCGCGATCCGCATCGGCGAATCGGCCGATTCGCAACTCGTCGCGCGGCGCCTCGCGACGTTCCGCAATCACCTGTATGCGTCGCCGCGCTATCTCGAGCGCGCGGGCGAGCCGCGCGAACCGGACGACCTGCGGCGGCATCAGTGCCTGAGCGTGCAGCGCGTCGATGCGTGGACGCTGCACGACGCCGCGCGGGAGATCGAGGTGCCGGTGGGCGGGCGTTTCATCGTGAACAGTGTCGGCATGGTCCGGCAACTCGCCGTGCACGAGGCGGGCATCATCCAGATGCCGGCGGAAGTCGTGGCCGACGACGTGGCCGCGGGCCGGTTGCGTCGCGTGCTGCCCGACTGGGAGGGCGCGCCCGTTCCGGTCTACGCGATGACGGAAACGCGCTTGCTGCCGGCGAAGACGCAGGTCTTCATCGAGTATCTGCGCGCGCATTTCGCGCAGGCGTGACGGACGGCTGCGCGGACGATCGTCCGCGGTTCACTGTTGCGCCGGCTGCGGCGCGTCGCCCTGCGCTTCCCATTTCTTCAGGATGCGCACGCGCGCCTGGCTGAAGTCGACCCAGCAGTTCAGCCACGCGTCGTCCGGAATCATCTGCTGCGGATTGGCGGCTCTGACGTAGTCGCAGGTGTCGCTCGCGAAGCCGTGCCAGCTTGCCTGCGATTTCGCGAGCTGTTTCGCCGCATCGGGGTTGCGTTGCCGGGTCTTGCGTTCGAGCGACCGGTACGCGCGTTCCACTTCCTGGTTGTTGTTGTCGACGACGCATCGGCGTACCGCATCCATCGTCGGCCCCTGCCGTTCGCAATCGACCGCGGCGAACGCGGACGCTGCGCCGCTCGCGAGCGCGGCGACGGCGAGAAGGCGGGTGGCGTACCGGATCGTGTCGCGCATGCGCGGAGAGGGAGTCATGGGGTGGGACGTGTGCGACGTACCTGCTTATTGCGCGTTGCGCGCCGACGTCGATGTCGACGTCGATTCGCTCACCGGCACCATCCGCGCCTTCGTTTCGTTCGCGGCTTTCGTGTCGTCGTCGGGTTCGAGCACGAACCGGAACGAATCGACCCGCTGCATGACCTTCGCCGCATACGCGCTGGATCCGCCGCTGTAGCTCTTCAGCCCGGCCAGCACGTTGCCGCCGGCCGCTTTCACGTAGCCGGAGAGAATCCGGGAGCCGGCCTCGACGTTCGCATTCGGTTCGGTCAGGTCCTTCACGTTACGCAGCATGCCGCGGTGTGCGGACGGCACGACCTGCATCAGTCCGGTCGCGCCGTGCTGGCCGCGCGCCTTTTCCTGGAAGCGCGATTCGATCGAGATGATGGCGTAAACGAGTGCGGGAGGCAGCGAATATTTCGTCGCAGTGACGCTCACGATATCGGCGAGCTTGGCGGCCCGTTCCTTCGCGACACCGAATTTCTTCGTCAGGTAGGACGTGATGCGGCGGTTTGCTTCGTTCGGCTGATCGTCGGCGTTCGCGAGCGGCGCGGAGGCGACAGCCGGCGCCGACGCCAGCACGTCGGGCGCAGAGGCAGGCGCTGCGGGCGTTTGCTGAGCCGATACCTGTTGCGCAATGCCGAGCGAGAGCACGATCAGCCAGAAAAACCGTCGTCGCATGGTCGAGTGCGGGGAAATGGGAGGCGCATAGTATATCGGCCAATCGGGCAAGACGGTCGAGCGCCGGCTCGAATGAAAGCGATGTGTAGGCTTGTGACGTTCGCAACGATCGACGCGGCGATCGTTGCGCGGACACGCATCGGAGTCCGGATGACCGCTAGTTGATGATCTCGCCGATGCCGGTTTCGATGCGGATTCTCAGTTGCTGAATGAACGCCGGATCGTACGGTTCCCAGCGATCGAGTTCGCCGACGATCTTCAAGGGCGATGTGCTTCGATACGAGCGCGTCGGATTGCCCGGGAATTTCTTGTCCGTGACGTTCGGGTCGTTTTCGAATGCCCCGGTGGGCTCGACGATATAGACCCGCGGCTTGCCGTCGCCTTTGGCCATTTCCGCGGCAAGGCCGGCGCCCTTGGGCAGGGCCGTGAAATAAACGTGATTCATCACGACGTCATCCCGGTAATTCGATCTGAAGCCCGCCGTCAGCACGTCGCCGATCCGCAAATCCGCTTTCGTGCCATGAAAAAACGGGCCGGTGTCCAGGACAGCCATGGCTTCTCCCTTGGAAAATGTCGCGACGACTTCTAGGCGCGCCGCGCGCTCGCCACTCGCGCGATCGCGCCGATCGCATCGCTGACGAGCACCGCGAGCAGCCCGACGATCACGCCGCCCTGCAGCACGAACGCGGTATTGGACGTCTGCAGGCCCGCGATGATCACGTCGCCGAGGCCGCGCGCGGCAACCGTCGAGCCGATCGTCGCGGTGCCGAGATTGATCACGACCGCGAGCCGGATGCCGTTGACGATCACCGGGAACGCGAGCGGCAGCTCGACCGACACCAGTTGCTGCCAGCCGCTCATCCCCATCCCGCGCGCGGCGTCGACGACATCGCGCGGCACGTCCTCGAGCCCCGCGATCGTGCTTTCGAAAACCGGCAAGAGACCATACAGCACGAGCGCGATCAGCACGGGTTTCAGCCCGAAGCCGACGGCCGGCACCGCGAGCGCGAGCACCGCGACCGGCGGGAAGGTCTGGCCGATGTCGACGACGCTGCGCGCGACCGGCAGGAAATCCGCGCCGGCCGGCCGCGTGACGAAGATCCCGGCCGCCACCGCGACGATCGTGCCGATCAGGCTCGACAGCGCGACCGTGCCGAGATGCGCGAGCGTCAGGTCGAGCAGGCTCGCGCGATCGTAGATGACGGGCGCGCCGTTGTCCGCGAACGGTGCGAAAAGGCCCTGCAGCCACATCGGCCGCACCAGCAGCACGAGCAGCAGCGCGAGCGCGGCGGCGCGCGCCGTGAACGCGGCAACGTGGCGGGGCAGGGGCGAACGCAAGGGCCGTGTGCGTTGCATGGTATCCGGCGTCGTCATGCGGGCTGCCTGGCGTGCGCGCGGATCGCGTCGAGCGTGATGCGGCGCGCGCCGCGCGCGTTGCGTGCATCGCCGTCGTCGACGGGCAATGCGTCGACACCGCGCCACAGCAGTTCCGACACCGCATCGCGCAGCGTGCGGGTCGCGTCGATCGGCTCGCCGTCCGCATGGCCGGGTTCGGCCACCGCGTCGATCGGCGTCAGCGCGAGCAGGCGCAGCGGCCGGTCGACGCCCGCGACGAGCTGCTCGACGACACCGGCCGCCGGCTTGCCGAGAATCTCGGCCGGCGGCGCGACCTGCAGCAGCCGGCCGCCGTCCATCACCGCGATCGTGTCGCCGAGCTTCAGCGCTTCCTCGATATCGTGCGTGACGATCACGACCGTGATGCCGAGTCGGCGCTGCAACGCGAACAGGTCGTCCTGCGCCTTGCCGCGGATGATCGGGTCGAGCGCGCCGAACGGCTCGTCCATCAGCAGCATCGCGGGCTCGGCCGCGAGCGCGCGCGCGACGCCGACACGCTGCTGCTGGCCGCCCGACAGTTCGTGCGGCAGCTTGTCCGCGAACTCGGCCGGCGCGAGATGGAACAGGTCGAGCAGTTCGTTCACGCGCGCGTCGATGCGCGCGGCCGGCCAGCCGAGCAGGCGCGGCACGGTCGCGATGTTGCGCGCGACGCTCCAGTGCGGAAACAGCCCGTGCCCCTGGATCGCGTAGCCGATGCCGCGCCGAAGCTGTTCGGGCGCGACGGTCGCCGTATCGACGCCGTCGATGCGGATCGTGCCGCTGGTGGGGGCGATCAGCCGGTTGATCATGCGCAGCAGCGTCGACTTGCCGCTGCCCGACGCACCGACGAGCGCGGTGATCGTGCCGCGCTGCATCGTCAGCGAAACGTCGTCGACAGCGACGACATCGCCGAAGCGTTTGCCTGCATGTTCGATCTCGATCATCCTGTACGCCCCTTCGCGAGCGTGGTCGCGGCTTCGAATATGACGGCGGCCACCAGCGCGAGCGCGATCGTCGGGATCGCGCCGAGCAGCACGAGATCGGCGGCCGATTGCCCGATCCCCTGGAAGATGAAGGTGCCGAAGCCGCCGCCGCCGATCAGTGCGGCGACCGCGGTTAGCCCGATGTTCTGCACGAGCACGATGCGCACGCCGCTCAGGATCACCGGCAGCGCGAGCACGAGGTCGACATGCAGCAGCCGCTGCGCGCGCGTCATGCCCATCGCGCGCGCCGCTTCGGTCACGTGCGGCGGCACTTGTCCGAGCCCGACCACGACACTCGACGCGATCGGCAGCAGCGAATACAGGAACAGCGCGAGCACGGCCGGCGCGACGCCGATGCCGCGAATGCCGAGCGCGGCCGCGAGCGGCACGTGTGCGGCCAGCAGCCCGAGCGGGGCCATCATCAACCCGTACATCGCGATGCTGGGGATCGTCTGCACAATATTGAGCATGGGCATCGCGACGGTCCGCACCGCCGCGATGCGCGCGCAGGCGACGCCGAGCGGCACGCCCGCGACGAGCGCGGCGGCCACCGAGCCGCCCGCGAGCGACACGTGACGGATCGCTTCGCGCCAGAAATCGTCGCTGCGCACCGCATATTCGCGCATCACGGAGAGGCCGTCCCACCAGCCGCTCGCGAGCGGCACCGAGATCGCCGCGATCGCGACGACGAGCGCGGCGAGGCGCCGCCACGGGCCGAAGGCGAGCCGTGCGAGCGCGTCCGCGACGAGCACGGCCCACGCGAACAGCAACAGCCAGACGCCCGCGTCGGGCGACACGCGCGCGAGCATGTCGTCGGCGGCGACGACGTGCGTCGCGGCCGCGCCGAGCGCGTACGCGAGCGTCGCAAGCCATGCGCAGCCGGCCGCGAGCCGCCACGCGGGGCGGCTCGCCTTCATCGCCCACAGCGCGCCGACGATCCACAGCGCGGCCAGCGCCGCGCCCTGCATCGCCGGCAGCGCGGCGAACACCGACAGCCCTGTGCCGGCCGCGATCCGGTTCGGCCGCAGCACGACGAACGGCAGGCCGAGCACCGCGACGATCGTGAGGATTCCGATCAGGATGCCGACCTTGTCGGGGATCACGCGCCGCGCGGACGCCGCCGCGCGTTCGGTCATTTCACGAAGCCCTTCGCTTTCAGGTAGCTTTTCGCGACGCCGGCCGCCGGCTCGCCGTTGATCTGGATGCGCGCGTTCAGCGACTGCAGCGTCTTCAGGTCGAGGCTCGCGAACACCGGTTTCAGGTAATCGGCGATCTGCGGGTGCGCTTTCAGCACGGCTTCGCGGATCACGGGCGCCGGCGCGTAGACGGGCTGCACGTGCTTGTCGTCGTCGAGCACCGCGAGGCCGCTCGACGCGATGCCGCCGTCGGTGCCGTACACCATCGCCGCGTTCACGCCGTCGGTCTGGTTCGCGGCGGCCTTGATCGTCGCGGCCGTGTCGCCGCCCGACAGCACGACGAGCTGCTCGGGCTTCAGCTTGAAGCCGTACGCTTTCTCGAACGACGGCAGCGCCGACGCGCTGTTCACGAATTCGGCCGACGCGGCGAGCTTCACCTTGCCGCCGCCCGCGACCCACTTGCCGAAATCGGAGAAGGTCTTCAGGTGCTGCGACTGCGCGACGGGGGCGAGCAACGCGACGCCCCACGTGTTGTTCGCGGGCGCCGGGGCGAGCCACACGAGATGGTTCGCCGCGTAGTCGAGCTTCTTCGCGGCGTCGTAACCCTGGCTCGCGTTCTTCCACAGAGGATCGTCGGCCTTGTTGAAGAAGAAGGCGGCGTTGCCCGTGTATTCGGGGTAGATGTCGATCTCGCCGCTCGTGAGCGCCTTGCGCACGATCGGCGTGGTGCCGAGCGCGATCTTTTCGGTGACGGGGATGCCGTGCGCCTTCAGCACTTGCGAAATCAGGTTGCCGAGCAGGTTGCCTTCGGTGTCGATCTTCGACGACACCACGACGGGTGCGTCGGCGTGCGCGCCGGGTGCGACGAGGGCAGCGGCGAACGCGAGGCCCAGAATCCGGGCGGGCAGGGCGAGCTTCATGAGCCAATCTCCAGGACGGGGGCGTAGGCCGCACGTTACTTGACTGGGCGGGCTTTGGCAAACCGCGTGCGGCGGCGTGTCCACAGCCCGCGTGGGGATAGCCTGCATGAGTCGCGCGGGCTTGTTACACTCGATTTCGTCTCCGCCTGCCGACAATTGCTGACATGAAACCCGAGCTGCTGGTCCTCATCGCATTGCGCGGCGACGCGCACCGCGAGATCGCCGCGTCATTCGACGTGCGCCATGCCCCGACTGCCGAAGAACGCGAACGCGCGATCGCCGAACACGGCGGCACGATACGCGCGGTGCTGACCAACGGCAGCACGGGGCTCACCGGCGCCGAGATCGACCGGCTTCCGCAACTCACGTTCGTCAGCGCGCTCGGCGCGGGCTACGAGCACATCGACGTCGCCCACGCGAAGGCGCGCGGCGTCACGGTCGTGACGGGCGCCGGCACCAACGACGACTGCGTGGCCGACCACGCGTTCGCGCTGCTGCTCGCGGCGGTGCGCAACGTGGTGCCGCTCGATGCGAAAACCCGCGCCGGCGTGTGGCGCGACGGGCTGCCGATGCCGCCGAACGTGTCGGGCAGGAAGCTCGGCATCGTCGGGCTCGGCAAGATCGGCGAGAAGTGCGCGCGTCGCGCGGCCGGCTTCGACATCGAGATCGGTTATCACAACCGGTCGGAGAAGAACGTACCTTATCGCTACTTCGACCGCGTCGACGCGCTCGCGCAGTGGGCCGATTTCCTGATCGTCGCGACGCCGGGCGGGGCGGGCACGCGGCACCTGATCGACCGCACCGTGCTCGATGCGCTCGGGCCGGGCGGTTTTCTTGTCAACGTGTCGCGCGGCAGCGTTGTCGATACCGCTGCTTTGGCAGACGCGTTGCGCGGAGGGCGCATCGCGGGCGCGGGGCTCGACGTGTACGAAGGGGAACCGGAACCGCCGCGCGCGCTGACGGATCTCGACAGCGTCGTGCTGACGCCGCACATGGGCGGCTGGTCGCCGGAGGCGCTCGAGCGCTCGGTGCAGCAGTTTCTCGACAACGCGAAGCGGCATTTCGCGGGGCAGCCGGTGTTGACGCCGGTGTGATCGGCGGTTTGCGCTGCCGGTGCGAAACAAGGTCGCGGTCTGAAGGTCGCGGTCGGCGTCGGGGCCGCCCCGCTCGACGCGGCTGCGAAACCGGCATGCCTCCGGGAACCGGGCCGGACTCCCGATCGGGTGAATCAGTTCGCGGGACGCTCGCCCGCCCGATCCGCCGCTGCCACTTCATCGGTGGACGGTAGCGGCCGAATGGTCACCTCGCCGGAAATGAACCGTTTCCCTTTGAAATCCCGGCCGTGGTAGCGCGTGCTGATTGCGTGAAATTCCGCGTTGCCGGAGGCCAGATGCTCCAGTTCGGTCACATAGGCACGCACATCCGCCCGGTTCCCCAACGGGCCGGCCAGGACACGATCGCGGGCGGCCATCAGGTTGCGCTCGTTTTCGGCAACCAGCGTCGCCAGCTTGTTCAATGCATCCTGGAGTTTCAGGCCTTCGCGATACATCAGCAGCCAGACGGAATTGACCGAATCGGCGATATGGATTTCCTTTCGGAATGAATACGGGTCGTTGACCAGCGTAATCGAGTCGATGGCGGCCGTTCTCATTTCTGCCAGCGATCGGTCGGCAATCAGGTGATCGGTCATGTCCACGTCGATCGCGTACTCCGTCATGATGGCGGCCCATTCCCCGTAATTGTCGATGCGCCGCATTTCCAGGTAGGCGTCGAACGTTAACTCGTCCATTTTCAGCGCCAAGGGATCCGTCTGTCTGATGATCAACGTGTGAAGCGATTCCTCCAGCCGTTTCCAGACGCGCGGTTTCGACAATAGCTGGTCCTTGATGGGGAGCAGCCCGTCATGCAGCAGTTGTGCGATCGGGGCCGTATCCGGCGGCCGGATGCCTGCGATCGCGTCGAAGTAGTGCTGTCGCAAAGCCGACCGCCGTTGCGTTTGCTCCAGCATGTCCGGGTTGGTGATGGTGTCGTCGATCAGCGTCGTGATGCTCATCATCCGTTCGAGATCGTAGATCCTGTCGTTCAGGGTGTGCGGATAGCACAGGCCCCCGAATGACGGCATGCTTTGTGCCAGATAGTGTTCCACCGCCTTCTGACTGCCGTAATAGGCGAGGATATAAGGACTGTCGGTGAGCGCGATCCGGCGCTCCGTCTCGTCGTGGAGCGGATGCCACATCGGTTTCAGTTGCAGATGGAAGTCCGGATGGAATATTTTTTCCCCGGGCTTCGGCAGGCCCGGCAGGTTGCGAACGAAGTTGGGAATGTCTTTCATGGCAGGTTCTCGTGCAGGACGTTCGGCGGCCGGAAGAAGGACGGATTTCATCGATCGCGCTCGAGCACGAAGCTGTAGATCGAAACCTGATGCTTGACGATGGCGACCGCCAGGCTTTCGCACATGACGCGGAGTTCCTCCAGTGCCCCGACTGCGCCCGTCGGGAAATGCCGCTCGATGTTGTCCTGCACGCTCAACAACCATCGTGTCGCGTCGGTCCTGTCAGGCAGGATCCGCATGTCCTTGACCGAGAAACCGCTTTGCTCGAACACCTGCCGCAGGTACGCCGGCGTCTTGCGATACTTGCACGCCAGCCTGTCGACCATGTCAGGCGTATCGGAGCGATATTCCGAGAGATCGACGTTATATAGGTTGTCCGAAATAATGACGGTCCCGGTCGGGGTCAGCCGCTGCCGGAGTTTTGCCATCACCATTTCGAAGAGATCGTACGGAAAGTGGGAGATCACCCCGCGCATGATCGCGAGGTCGTAGGGTCGCTCGATATCCGGCAGCAAATCGATGTCCAGCGCATTGCACCGGAACAGCTTGATCCTGCCGGACAATCCCCGCGCCGCATTCATCTCGGCACAGTATTCGAGCTGGCGATCGCTGATGTTGATGCCATCCAGGCGATGGCAGTCGGGAAATCGCTCGGCCAGATCCCGCAGCACCGTTCCCCATCCACATCCGATATCGAGTATCCGGTTGACCGGCTTGTCATCCGGCATTTCCAGTCCGGCAATCTCGAGTTGCCGTTCGAAATAGCGGAGACCGGATTCGTCGAGGTCGATCGGCCCGGGCGATTGAAAATGGTCATATACGCCGAACTGGAACCAGAGACGATTGCCGATGGCCTTGCTCCAGTTCTGCGGGTCGTCCTGGTAAGCCTGTACGACCCGGGATTCGTAATCGCTCCGCTCCGGGCCCCGAATCGCCACGAACGGCATGCTGCCTCGATGATTCAATGGCAGGGTTGAAGCGGCTGTCGTATCGGTGGACAGATTGCTCATCGCAATTCTCCGAAGTGGGGCGCGACGTCATGCACTGGAATGCCGGGATTCCGGTTCGTGGTGCGGTAGTGATGCCTGCGATAGGCGGTTGCCCGGTCGAGGCGGGCGGGGCTTCGACTGAAACAGGGAATCCTGCGTACCCGACGCAAGAAAATGAAAGCGAGGTCCGCCGAACGAGATGTCCGCAACCGTTGACGGGCATGAGGTGACGTGCGAATCAGGCGAGTCTCGCGCCGACCGCTTCAGCGTGCCCGGATTTTTTTGAAATCTAGTCGATGGGTTTTCGATGTCAAGCGACAGTATTTTGTTTCGCTTTTTGATTTAAAGCGTCGCTTGATTGATGGAACGTGAAATTATTATTCGGGCGCAGCGTTTTAGGGAAACGGGGGAGTTGAATGGACGAGATGTAACGGTGTTGCCCTTGAGTTGATGCGGCGCTGCGTACCGCCCCTGTCCGCCACGCGGTCGTGGCCGCGCGACGGGCAGGGGGCATGCCGCTTTTTTAGAGAGCGGCCAGCGGCACCGTCACCGACGTCCCGGCCGGATCGAGCGTGAGGCCCGTGCCCGGCGTCGGCCGCAGCGTTGCCTCGTTGTCGCTGGACAGGACGACGAGCCCCAGCCGGTGGCCGGCTTCCAGCTTGTAGTCACGGGGCATGAAGGTCAGCTTCAGGTCGTACGGCAAGCCGGGCAGCACGGGTTCCGACAGCCACTCGGAGAGCCGGTTGCGCGGGTCGGTCCACGCGCGCGTGACGATCGTGGCCGTGCCGTCCGGCGCACGATCGACCAGCAGGGCCGTCACGTTGGCCACCGCCGTGAAGGTCAGCCTGACGCGTGCGGTCGCGGCACCGGACAGGCGTGTCGCGGCCGTCAGCGGCGCGGTTTCGAAGCGGCTGCGGTTCTCACCCGTCGCTGTGTTCGCCAGCGTGAGCGCGGGGATGCGCGCATCGTCCGTGAAGCGCGCGAGCGGGCCGCCGGTCGGCTGCCGCAGCAGCGTGCCGGTGCCTGCGCCGTCGCCGCCGGCAAAGTACGTGACCGGCGTGGCGTGGCGTGCGGCCCAGTCCGCTTCCTTCAGCAGCGTGCCGTCCGCCTGCTCGATCACCGCGCGCGGATCGCGTTCGACGCCGTTGTCATAACCGATCAGGTAACGCGTGAACCAGCGGTTCACCTCCGCGGTCCACGCATCGGCCATCGCCGGCACGCGGGTCGGGTCGGTGTGCTTCAGGCGGTGCAGCCACAGCTGCGTCGGCACGCCCTGGCGCCGCATCGCGAGATACCACGACGTCGACTGGTCGACGCGCACGTTGTCGTCGGTCAACCCTTGCGCAACGAGCGCCGGCGCGACCGCGAAGCCGGTCGGGATGTCGCGCGCGGCCCAGAACGGCGAATAGTCGCCGGTCTTGCGGTCTTCCTGCTGCAACGCTTCGTCGATCAGGTGCGTGCAACGCTCCGGATGCGCGTTCGTCAGCAGCGCCTTGATGTACACGTCGACGTCTTCTCCCTGATAGCCTTCCGGCGCACGCACGAGCCCGCCCGAGCGGTAGTAGCCGTACATGTTCGTCAACCCGGCGACCGGCACGATCGCATCGAGCCCGCGCGTGCGCAGGCTCGCGACCATCTTCGGCAGCGTGCCGTCGTACGACACGCCGTACATGCCGACGTGGCCCGTCGACCAGTTCGCGACGACCGTCTTGCCGTTCGCGTCCTTCGCGGTCGCGTCGCGACCGAGCCAGCGGATCACCGATGCCATCGCGACCGATTCGTCGCGCGTGAGGATCGTCGGGCAACCGTCCGAGCCGGCGGTGCCGAGCGAATCCGCGTAGACGATCGTGAAGCCGCGCGGAATGAAGTAGCCCTCGATCCATGAGCGCCCGGCGGCGGCGGCTTCCACCTGCTGCAGCATCCGCACCTGCGGCGCGGCGGCCATGATGCGCGCGGAGGCCGACGCGGCTGCGGCCGCCGGCGCATTGGCGGCGGGGTGCGGCGTGCCGTCGAGCTCGACGTCGACGTTGTGGTCGGGGCTGTCGGCGAGGCCCGCGTAGTACGGGCTCGCGAGCACGATGACGGGCGTGCGTGCGCCGTTCGCGGTTTCGGTCGGGCGCACGATGCGCACGTGGATGCGGTCGCGCGTGCCGTCGCCGTCGGAATCAACCGACGTGTCGACCCACGCGTTCTCCTCGATCGTGCCGCCCGACAGCGACGGCTGCACCTGGCCGTTCGCGATCACGGGGCGGTAGCGGCCGCCGCTGGCCGGATTGGCGTACGGGACGCCGGACGGCGAGAAGCGTGATGCGAGCGACTGCTTGTCGGCCGCCGATGCGGCGGCCCCCTCCTGTTGGCCCTGCGCGAGCGCCGAGACGCCCGCCACGCTGCCGCCGTCGTCGCCGCCGCACGCGGCGAGCGTCGTGGCCGCCACGAGCGCGGGAAGCCACGCGCGACGCAATCCGGTTCGATGAATGTCCATTGTCGACCTCTTGTTGTGATTGTCCGGAACCGGCCGGCCCGCGATATGCCCCCCGCGGCCCGGCCGGGTGCTGCATCGGATGAAGCGGAACTGCACCTTCGAAAGCGCCGGGCGCAATGCCCGGGTGTCACGGCCGGCGTCGACGCGCGTCGCGCAACCCGGCGGGTGTCGGGGCGACTGCATTGCCCCGACCGGAAAGCGTCAGCACGGCAGCCGTTTCATGACGCGCGGTCGGCCCACTGCCGGTGGTGCGAAATGAATGGAGGAGTGCGAATCAAATGTGGGCATGCCCGGTCTTCCTTCAGGTTTCGGATGAAACGGAACGGCACGATGCAATGAGGCGGGGATGGTGCGAACGGCGGTGCTGCAACGGCAGGAAAGCGCGACGCGAGTCGGCGAGGCGAGCCGGATTGCTTTCCGGAAGCTTGCGCAAACTTATCTCAGTGAAATCTCGGTGTCAAACTTTTTTAGCTCAAGTCAAACAAAGTATTGGCACGTGCTTCGCGATCGATGTGCGATCGGTCTAAATTTCCTCGAAATTTGTCCGTAAACGGTAAAAAACGGATTGAAAGGAGAGAGAGGGCATGACGATTTCAGTCACGGCAGCGAGCGGCCTGACGCTCGCGCAGATGGTGCAGGAAGCCGCGCTCGACGGGCGTCGACCGGCGGACACGGCGGCCGGGAAACCGCAGGACACGCCGCTTGAGATCCGGGCGCTGGACCCGGTCGCGATGCAGGCGGCGCGCACGAAGCAGATGACGATCCTGGGCGACCTGTCGACGAAGCTGCGCGACGTCACTAGCCAGCTCGCGACGAGCCTGCAGGAGATCATCGCGAAGCGCCCGGACCTGGCCGACGCGAAGTTCGACTTCATGACCGACAACGGCCGGATCAAGGTCGTGTCGAAGACGATGACGGAGAGCGATCGCGCGTGGGTGGAGTCGACGCTGAACGCGAACGCGGGCCTCGTGCTCGCGACGCGCGAGTTTCACCAGCAGGCCGTCGACTTCGCCGAGCAGGGCGCCGCCGCGGTGGGCGACACGTTCTCCGACGACGATCGCAAGGTGGCCAGCCAGCGCGCCGACGCGGACTTCCTCTTCATGAAGGAGATGAACGCGTCCGTCGCGCGCAACCGGAAATTCGAAGAGGTCGGCGGGCATTTCACCACGCAGGACGGCACGCGGCTGAACTTCGACGAGTCGGCCGGCAGCGCACGCGGTACGCTCGCGCTGCTGGATACCGATCGTCAGTTGTCGTCGGGCGCGGCGATCTTCGTCAGCGACGTGTCGGGGCAGAAGACGTACGGCAGGCGCGCGGGCCTGATCGACGTCGGCTTCGGGAACGCGTTCGAGGACATCCTGAACGGCACCCATAGCCTCGGTTTTCACGAGACGGCGTGACGGCGCGCCATGCCGAAGCGCCGCGCGCCTATTCGTCGCGCAGCGCTTCGGCCGGCCGTACCCGCGCGGCGCGCCAGCTCGGGTAGAGCGTCGCGACGCACGACATCAGGAACGCGGCCGCGGCGATCTCGATCACGTCGGCCACCGCGAGCTTCGACGGAAGCGAACTGAGGAAGTACACGGACGGCGTCAGGAAGTGGATGCCGAGCAACCGCTCGACCGCCGGCAGCACCCACGGGATGCTCACCGCGATCGCGCAGCCGAGCGCGACGCCCGCCAGCGTGCCGGTGAGGCCGATCGTCATCCCCTGGATCGCGAAGATTTTCATGATCGACCCGGGCGGTGCCCCGAGCGTGCGCAGGATCGCGATGTCGCCCTGCTTCTGCGTGACGGTCATCACGAGCGACGACACGAGGTTGAACGCGGCGACCGCGACGATCAGCATCAGGATCAGCGACAGCATGCGCTTTTGCAGCCGCTCGGCCTCGAACCACGTGCGGTTCTGCCGCGTCCAGTCGCGGATGTAGAGATCGCCCGACAATGAGCGCGACAGTTCCAGCGCGACGTCCGGCGCGCGCTGCAGATCGTCGAGGCGCAGCCGGATGCCGGTCGGCGCGCGCACGTTGAACAGCGTCTGCGCGTCGCGGATATGGATGTATGCGAGCGCGCTGTCGTACTGGTAGTGGCCCGACTCGAACGTGCCGACCACGTTGAACTGCCGGAACTGCGGCAGCGCGTCGCCGATGCGCGCGGTGTTGCCGGGCGCGAAGAACGTGATGCGGTCGCCGATCTTCACGTGCAGCGCGTCGGCCAGCGCCGAACCGAGCACGATGCCCATCCCGCCCGGTACGAGCGCGTCGAGCCGCCCCGTCTTCGGCTTGCGCGCGATCTCGGACACGCGCGGCTCGAGCACGGGATCGATGCCGCGCAGCGCGACGCCCGTCACGCTGCCCGCGTTCGTCAGTAGCGCCTGCGCGTCGACGTAGGGCGCGACGGCGCGCACCGCCGGGTTCCGCAGCGATTCGTGCGCGGTGAGCCGCCAGTCGGGCATCGCGCCGGTGGGCGAGAAGATTTCCACGTGCGCGAGCACCGACAACATCCGGTCGCGCACTTCGGTCCGGAAACCGTTCATCACCGACAGCACGACGATCAGGGCGGCGACGCCGAGCGCGATGCCGGCCATCGCCGCGCCGGCAATGAACGACACGAAGCCGTCGCCGGCCGAGCGCCGGCCGCCGCGCGCGTAGCGCAGCCCGATCTGCCATTCGAACGGGAGTTTCAAGCGGATTCCTTTCATTTCGATTCGATTCGTGCCGAGCCGCGCATTCTAGCGAACGCGGCGCGGGTGCGCGCAGCGGTTGGGGCGGCGCGCCGAAATCCCGTCCGACCGGCCGGTCGACGGCCGGCGTTGCGCGCCGGCACACCGATATTTCCATCGTTTCGGGTCTGATCGATAATGGCGGCCAGCATCCGGTCGAACACCACATTCCAAGCATTCCGGCGCAACCAGGGCCGCGCCGTCACAGACCAATAAATCTCGGGGAACGCCGCCGAAGCCGGCCGCACGTCCTTGAACAAGGAAATAACAACATGGATTTGCTGCGCTTCCTGCTGCTCCTGCCGATTCGCGCGGCGGGCTTCGTCTGGTGGCTGCTCGGCTGCGCGCTGCGGCCGCTGGTCGGCGACGTGTCGTGGACGGCGCCCGCGTGGATGGGCATCACCGCCGCGGCCGTGCGCCGCCGCCCGTGGCACGCCGGCGGCATCGTGCTGCTCGCGGCCGCGCTCGGCTACGGCGGTTACTGGTTCAAGCATCGGCCGAAGCCGCCGGAGCCCGAGACCGTCACTTTCACCGTGAAGGCGCCGCCGATCACCACCTATGAGGTGGACGACAGCGACAAGCCGAAGATCACCGTGCATCCGCTCGACGTCGTGTTCGCGCAATCGGCCGCGCCGATCGAGCAGGTCGGCAAGCCGGCCGGAGACGGCATCGAGATGACGCCCGCGCTCAAGGGCGCGTGGGCGTGGGTCGACGACAAGACGCTGCGCTTCACGCCGGCGGCCGACTGGCCGGTCGGCGCGCACGTCGAGGTGCGTTTCGCGGTGCACCGGGTGTTCGCGCCGCAGGTGACGATGCACGACGACCGCTTCGCGTTCGATGTGCCCGCGTTTGCCGCCACGTTCGGCAACAACGAGTTCTACCGGAATCCCGACAATCCGGCGGAGAAGCAGGCGCTGCTGCAGCTGCGCTTCAACTATCCGGTCGATCCGGCCGAATTCGAGAAGCGCATCGGCCTCGTGCTGGTCGGCCGCGACGGCAAGAATGCGACGCCGCTGCGCTACACGGTCAACTACGACAAGATGAAGACGAGCGCGTGGGTGTATTCGCAGCCGCTCGAGATTCCGCGCGATCCGCTGGTCGCACGGCTCGACGTCGACAAGGGCGTGAAAAGCGCGCGCGGCGGCAACGGCACGCCCGACGTGCTGCACGCCTCGGTCGACGTGCCGGGGCTGTACAGCCTGTCGATCGACAACATCGCGCCGACGCTCGTCGACAACGAGCGCTACGAGCCCGAGCAGGTGCTCGTCGCGGAAGCGTCCGACGGCGTGCGCAGCGCCGATCTCGCCGCGCGCGCGAAGGCGTGGGTGCTGCCGAAGCGCAAGCCGGGCGTCGATCAGTCGGACGACGATCCGCCGTACGAATGGAACGTGGCCGACATCAGCGAGGCGGTGCTGAAGCAGTCGAAGCCGCTGCCGCTCGAGGCGGTGCCCACCGAGAACGATTTCGCGACCCTGCAGAGCTTCAAGTACCATGCGACGCCGGGCGAGCGCGTCGTCGTGCGGTTCGAGGGCGACTTGAAGTCGGCCGGCGGCTACCTGCTCGGCAAGCCCGTGACGACCGCGTTCACGGTGCCCGACTATCCGAAGCTGCTGCGCTTCATGGCCGACGGTTCGCTGCTGTCGATGAGCGGCAGCAAGCGGTTGTCGGTCGTGTCGCGCAACCTGCCGGGGATGAAGGTCGAGATCGGCCGCGTGCTGCCCGACCAGCTCCAGCATCTCGTGAGCTTCAACAACGGCACGTACGCGCGGCCCGAGCTGTCGTATTCGTTCAGCGAGGATCACATCGTCGAGCGCTTCGTGCAGACGCGCGCATTCCCGGCCGGCGACCCCGGCAAGGCGCATTACGAAGGCATCGATCTCGGCCAGTACCTGAAGGGCGGCAAGCGTGGCGTGTTCCTGCTGCACCTGACGAAGTACGATCCGGCCGCCGAGAAAAAGAAAGCCGACGATGCGAAGGATGGCGATGCTTCGTCCGGTGACGGCAGCCAGGATCAGTCCGACAATGCCGATTCGGGCGACAGCAGCGGCAACGGCGACGACAGCGCGCTCGGCGATACGCGCCTGATCGTCGTGACCGATCTCGGGATGCTGGTCAAGAAGGCGCTCGACGGCAGCCAGGACGTGTTCGTCCAGTCGATCCGCACGGGCAAGCCGGTTGCGGGCGCAACGGTATCGGTGCTCGCGGTGAACGGCCAGGCGCTGTTCACGCAGACGACCGCCGCCGACGGCATCGTGCATTTCCCAGCGTTCAAGGGGCTCGACCGCGAGAAACGTCCGCAGCTGTACGTCGTGAAGAAGGACACCGACCTGTCGTTCCTGCCGGTGGCCGGACGCGATCGCCAGCTCGACTTCTCGCGTTTCGACGTTGACGGCGAGCGCAATGCGACGGGCCAGGGGCAACTGTCCGCGTACCTGTTCTCGGATCGCGGCCTGTACCGGCCCGGCGATCCGTTCCACATCGGCCTGATCGTGCGTGCCGCGAGCTGGGCGCGCAGCCCGGCCGGCGTGCCGCTGCAGGCGGAGATCGTCGACCCGCGCGGGATCACGGTCGAGCGCAAGCCGGTGACGGTCGATGCGACAGGCTTCACCGAGCTCGGCTATACGACGGCCGAAACGGCGCCGACCGGCACGTGGACGGTCAACCTGTACATCGTCAAGGACGGCCAGCCCGGCGCGGAGCCGATCGGCAGCACGACGGTGCAGGTGAAGGAGTTCCTGCCGGACCGGATGAAGGTCGACGCGAAGCTGTCGCAGCAGGTCGTCGAAGGGTGGGTGAGGCCGAAGGGGCTGAAGGGCGTCGTCGACGCACAGAACCTGTTCGGCACGCCGGCGGAGAAGCGTCGCGTCGCGGCGACGCTGACGTTGCGCCCGGTGTGGCCGTCGTTCCGCAGCTGGCAGGGTTATCACTTCTTCGACGCGCGCCGCGCGAAGGAGGGCTACACGACGACGCTGCAGGACGGCACGACCGACGAGCACGGCCATGCCGAATTCGACCTCGACCTCGACAAGTACGCGGACTCGACCTACCAGCTCTACTTCCAGGCGAAGGCCTATGAGGCGGAAGGCGGGCGCAACGTCGCCGCGAACGCGCAGACGCTCGTGTCGAACAACGACTGGCTCGTCGGCTACAAGTCCGTCGACGATCTCGGCTACGTGAAGCGCGGCAGCCCGCGCACGGTGCGGCTCGTCGCGATCGATCCGAACGCGAAGGCGATCGACGTGAAGGGCCTGCGCGCGCAGCTGGTCGAGGAGCGCTACGTGTCGGTGCTGACCAAGCAGGATTCCGGCGCATACAAATACGATTCGCGGCTGAAGGAGGTGCCCGTCGACGAGAAGCCGCTGACGATTCCGGCCGCCGGGCTCGACTTCACGCTGCGCACCGACAAGCCGGGCAGCTATGCGCTCGTGATCCGCAACGCGGACGGCGCCGCGGTGAACCGGATCGAGTATTCGGTCACGGGCGACGCGAACGTCACGCGTTCGCTCGACCGCAACGCGGAGCTGCAGGTGAGCCTCGCGAAGCACGACTACAAGCCGGGCGAGCAGGTCGAGATCGCGATCCGCGCGCCTTACGCGGGCAGCGGTCTGATCACGATCGAGCGTGACAAGGTGTATGCGCACGCATGGTTCCATGCGGACACGACGAGCTCGATCCAGCACATCACGGTGCCGGCCGGTTTCGAGGGCAACGGTTACATCAACGTGCAGTACATCCGCGATCCGTCGTCCGACGAAATCTTCATGAGCCCGCTGAGCTACGGCGTCGTGCCGTTCTCGGTGAACCTCGATGCGCGCCGCAACGCGCTGTCGGTCGATGCGCCGGCGCTCGTGAAACCCGGCGACACGGTGAATTTCACCGTGCATTCGGCGAAGCCCGCGAAGGTCGTCGTGTTCGCCGTCGACGAGGGCATCCTGCAGGTCGCGCGCTACAAGCTCGGCGATCCGCTGAAGTTCTTCTTCCGCAAGCGGATGCTCGAAGTCGGCACGTCGCAGATCCTCGACCTGATCCTGCCGGACTTCGAGAAGCTGATGGCGATGGCCGCGCCGGGCGGCGACGCCGACGACGCGATCGGCCGTCAGTTGAACCCGTTCAAGCGCAAGCGTGACAAGCCGGTCGTCTACTGGTCGGGGATCGTCGACGTGAACGGCGACACGCGCCTGAGCTACACCGTGCCCGACTACTTCAACGGCAAGCTGCGCGTGATGGCCGTGTCGGTGTCGCCGGACCTGGTCGGCACGTTCGAGGGCGCGACGACGGTGCGCGGCGACTTCGTGCTGTCGCCCAACGTGCCGACGACGCTCGCGCCGGGTGACGAGGCCGACGTCAGCGTCGGTGTCTCGAACAACCTGACGGGCGCCGGCAACCAGCCGGTGCCGATCGCGGTCACGCTGAAGACGGGGCCGCAGTTGCAGGTGATCGGGCCGGCCACGCAGAACGTCGCGCTCGCGCCGCAGCACGAGGGCGTCGCGATATTCCGCGTGAAGGCGACCGATACGCTCGGCTCGGGCGCGCTGTCGTTCGGTGCGCGCTATGGCGCGAAGGGTGCGCAGCAGCGCGTCGACGTGTCGGTGCGGCCGGCCGCCGCGTTCCGCACGCAGCTCGACATCGCGCGGCTCGACCCGGGCAAGAAGGCGAGCGTGCCGAACCTGCGGTCGATGTACGACGCGTATGCATCGCGCGACGCGAGCATCTCGACCGCGCCGCTCGTGCTGTCCGAAGGGGTGGCGTCGTATCTCGTCAACTTCGAGCACTACTGCAGCGAGCAGATGGTGAGCGCGGCCGTGCCGCGCGTGTTCGCGGCGAAGTGGCTGTCGGTGCGCGCGCTGACGAGCGCGATGCATGCGACCGACGCCGGCGCCGACACGTCGAACGCGGCGGCGATCGCGCAGTTCCTCGGCGTGCTGCGCGGCCGGCAGAACGCGCAGGGCGGGTTCGGCCTGTGGAGCGCGACGCCCGACGCCGATCCGTTCGTGTCCGCGTACGCGATGCACGTGTTGCTCGACGCGCGCGAGCGCGGCATCGCCGTGCCGAAGGACATGCTCGACGCGGGCAACCAGTATCTGCAGAAGCTCGCGGCGAACGATTCGCTCGGCTCGCTCGACCTGCTGCGCCAGCGCGCTTACGCGGTGTACTTGCTGACGCGCCAGGGCAACGTGACGACCAACAGCCTCGCGGCCGTGCAGAAGCGGCTGCAGGACGCGTATCCGAACGACTGGAAGAACGACCTCGCGGCCGCCTGGCTTGCCGCGTCGTACCAGCTGCTGAAGCAGGACAAGGAGGCCGCGGCGCTGATCGCGGGCCCGCAGGCGCTGCTCGAGCGCAAGCGCGCGTCCGACGGCGGTTACGTGACCGGCTACTACCTCGATCCGCTGACGCGCGACGCGAGCGTGCTGTACCTGATCGCGAAGCACTTCCCGGAGCGCGTGCGCAAGCTGTCGCCGCGCGCCATGGACAACCTCGCCGCGCCGCTCGTCGACAACCGCTACAACACGCTGTCGTCGGCGATGACGATTCTCGCGCTCGATGCGTATGCGGCGTCGAGCGCGGGACAGCTCGACCAGCTCGCGATCGACGAGGTACGCGCGGGCGCCGCGCCGAAGGACGTGTCGTCGATCCAGGCGAACCTCGTGCGCTCGGGGACGTGGGCGGCCGGTGCGTCGCGTGTCGACTTCGTGAACGGCAGCACGCTGCCCGCGTGGTGGATCGCGAGCCAGTCGGGCTACGACCGCGGCACGTCGACGAAGGCGATCAGGAACGGCCTGGAGATCGTGCGCGACTACACCGACACGGACGGCAAGCCGCTCGGGAAGATCACGCTCGGCCAGGAGATCGACGTGCACCTGAAGATCCGCGCGACGGGCCAGGCGAACGTCGGCAACGTCGCGATCGTCGACCTGCTGCCCGGCGGCTTCGATCCGGTGATCGCGCCGCCGCCCGTCGCCGACACGCAGGACGGCGACAGCGACGGCGGCGCGTCGGCGCCGGCGGCCGATGCGCCGTGGCGTTCGCCGATCGGCGTCAAAGGCTCCACGTGGCAGCCGCAGTTCGCGGACGTGCGCGAGGACCGCGTGGTGATCTACGGCACCGCGACGACCGACGTGCGCGAGTTCGTCTACCGGATCAAGGCGAGCAACGCGGGCCGCTTCGTCGCGCCGCCGGCTTACGGCGAGTCGATGTACGACCGCCGCGTGCAGGCACAGGCACCCGGCGGCACGGCACTGACCGTGGAGCGCGTGCGATGACGGCGCGGCTGCAACGGCCGTGCCGGGTGCGCGGGGCGCCCGCGCGTGGCTGACGCCCCGGTGCTGCGGCGCGCGCTGCGCGGCGCCGGCCGCTGGCTGCATCGCTGGCAGAACTGGATCGCCGGCGCGCTGCTCGTATTCGGTGCGCTGGCCGCGTGCCGGCTGTGGCCGCATCCGCCGCTGCGCGACTGGAAGCCGTCGTCGGTCGCGGTGGTCGATGCACAGGGCCGCTTGTTGCGGCTCACGCTGGCGAAGGACGACCGCTACCGCCTGTGGGTGCCGCTCGACCGGATGTCGCCGCAGCTCGTCGAGGCCGTGATGCTGCACGAGGACCGCTGGTTCCGCTGGCATCCCGGCTTCAACCCGTACGGCCTCGCACGTGGTGCGTGGATCACGTATGTGCGCGGCGGCAATCCGCAGGGCGGCTCGACGCTGACGATGCAGCTCGCGCGCTCGCTGTGGCGGCTGAACACGCGCACGCCGGCGGGCAAGCTCGAGCAGGTTGCGCGCGCGGTGCAGCTCGAACTCTTCTATTCGAAACGGCAGATCCTCGAAGCCTATCTGAACGATGCGCCCTACGGCCGCAACGTCGAAGGCGCGGGCACCGCGAGCGTCGTGTATTTCGACCGGATGCCCGATGCGCTGACGCTGCCCGAGGCGCTCGCGCTCGCGGTGATTCCGCAGGACCCGGCGCGGCGCGTGCGCGGCGGGCAGGACGAGATCAACCGTGCGCTGGCCGCGTCGCGCAACCGGCTGTATGCGCGCTGGCTGACGAAGCATCCGGGCGATGCGTCGCTCAAGCCGCTGTTCGCGTTGCCGCTTGCGATGCGGCCCTTGTCGGCGCTGCCTTTCGATGCGCCGCACGCGGTCGACCAGGCGCTCGCCGCACGCAGCGCGTGGCGCACGGCCTCGGGCGGTGCGCCGGACGACAGCGACGGCGGCGCGCGGCTCGTGACGACGCTCGATCTCGACCTGCAGCGCACGCTCGAACGGCAGATCGCGCGTTATGTCGCGCGCAACGACACGCGCGGCGTGCGCAATGCGGCGGCCATCCTCGTCGATACGCGCGACATGGGCGTGAAGGCGCTGGTCGGTTCCGCGAACTTCTTCGATCGCACGATCGACGGGCAGGTGAACGGCACGCTCGCGCGGCGCTCGCCGGGCTCGACGCTCAAGCCGTTCATCTATGCGCTCGGTTTCGACCAGGGCGTGCTGCATCCGCAAACGGTGCTGCGCGACGTGCCGACCGCGTTCGGCCCGTATGCGCCGGAGAATTTCGACGGGCATTTCCTCGGGCCGATCACCGCGACCGACGCGCTGAACCGCAGCCGCAACGTGCCGGCCGTGTGGGTCGCGTCGCAGCTCAAGTCGCCCGACCTGTACCGGTTCCTGCAGGAAGCCGGCGTGCGCCGGCTCGCGAGCGCGCAGCACTACGGGCTCGCGCTCGTGCTCGGCGGCGGCGAAGTGACGATGCAGGATCTCGCGGGCCTCTACGCGATGCTCGCGAATCGCGGCGAATTCCGGCCGCTGCGGCTGCGCGCCGACGAACCGGCGCTGCCCGGCCGGCGCTTGTTGAGCGCGGAGGCGAGCTACATGACGATGGACATGCTGCGCCAGCATCTGCGCCCCGACGAAACGAGCGGCGCGCAGCCGTCGAGCGTGCCCGTCTACTGGAAGACCGGCACGTCATGGTCGTTCCGCGATGCGTGGACGGCCGGCGTGTTCGGCCCGTACGTGCTGGTCGTGTGGGTCGGCAATTTCGACAACTCGACCAATACGGCGTTCGTCGGCGTCGACGCGGCCGCGCCGCTGTTCTTCCAGGTCGTCGACGCATTGAATGCCGAACGCACGCTCGTCGAGCCGCCGCGCGCGGTGCCGCCGCACCTGAAGCGCGTGCGGATCTGCCTCGCGAGCGGCGACCTGCCGAACGAGTGGTGCCCGCAGCAGGGCTGGACGTGGTTCATTCCGGGCACGTCGCCGATCCGTGTGAGCACCGTGCACCGGCCGGTCGTGATCGACGACGCGACCGGGAAGGCCGCGTGCCCGCCTTACGACGGCAAGCGCACGCATACGGAGATCTTCGAGTTCTGGCCGTCGGATCTGCAGCAGGTGTTCGTGCAGGCCGGCATTGCGCGCCGGCGGCCGCCGCAGAACGCGGAGTGCCGCGACGCGGGGCAGGTCGACGGCGATCCGCCGCGCATCACGTCGCCGCTGCGCGGCAGTACGTATGCGATGCGCGTGAAGAGCACGGAGGAGACGCGCATCGCGTTCAACGCGACGGCCGATGCGAGCGCGCATGCGCTGTACTGGTTCGTCAACGATGCGTTCGTCGGGCGCAGCGTGCCGGGCGATGCGCTGTTCTGGCAGCCGCGGACGGCAGGCAGCTATACGGTGCGCGTGGTCGACGATCACGGCCGCAGCGATCAGCGGCCGCTGGCGGTGGGGCTCGAACAGTGATGGACGACGGCCTGCCGGTGCAGGGCCGGCCTCAGACGCTGTAGCCGATCCGCAGCACGCCCCATTGCCGTCCGCCGACGACGATGGGCGCGGAAACGTCCTTCATCAGCGCGAAGTTGCCGTTGCCCATGTCGCGCCGATAGGTCTGCAGCAGGAACGGCTTGGTATGCGACACGGAGGTGCGCGCCGTGCGATCCGTGTAGATCCGGCGATTCCGGCAGTTCGCGGCGTTCCACGCGGCGTCCGCGCGCTGGGGCAGCGAGAATTTCCGGTTGTGGGTCGGCAAGTAGCACTGCCGGTCGAAGCTCGCGCAATAGACGATGCGCGCGTCGATCCCGAGCACCGGCTCCTGGATGGCCGGCAGCACGCGATCGGTGAAGTCGGTGAAGCGCGTCATGAACTGCTGCGGATCGGTGCCGGGAATCGGCACGTAGTTTGCGTCGAAGAGCGCGTCGAGTGCGATCTCGCCGCGCCCGACCGCTTCCTCGAAGCACTTGCTGATCGCGGCGGCCGTGTGCCGCGCGGTGTCGATCAGGCGCGTGTCGGGCGATTCGATGCCGGTCGCGGCCGTGAGTTCGATGAGCGTCTCGGAGACGGAGAGCAGGTTGCCGAGCCGGTCCTTGGCCTGCGAGAAGTTGTCGCTCGAATCCTCGACGCCGGATGCCATCTCGCCGACCTGTTCGTCGAGCCGGTGGCATTGCGTCTCGATGTCGTCCGTCAGCGACGCGATCTGCTCGGCCTCGCCGGCGAGCTCGGTGATCGCGTGCCCGGTCGCGTGCACGACTTCGCCGATCGTACGGGTGCCCTCGCGCACGCGATGCGCGCGGGCGGCATTGTCGGTTCCTTCCGCGATCAGGTGTTCGGTCTGCTCGGCGAGGCGCGCGAGGGTAGTCTCGATCTGGGCCGTCGCCTGTCCGGTCTTCGCGGACAGGTTCTTGACCTCGGCCGCGACGACGGCGAAGCTGCGGCCCGAATCGCCGGCACGCGCGGCCTCGATCGCGGCGTTCAGCGCGAGCAGGTGAGTCTGTCGCGCGATCACGGAGATCTCCTCGGACACGGCCCGTACATGATCGAGCGCGTCGCGCAGCGCACCCATCTGGTTGCCGATCGACGTGACGCCTTCGACGAGGCCGTGGATGTCGGCGAGCGACGCCTCGATCGTCTGTTGCGACTGGCGAACCGCGTTCGATGCATTCGCGCTCACGGCGCGCACCTGCTGCGCGGCCTCGGCAATCCGGTGGTTGCCGCGCAACGTGACGGCGGCCGATTCGCGCAGCGTGTGGCAGACCTCCGCCTGTCGGGCGACGCGGGCCGCGACTTCCTCGACGTGACCCGACACGTCGCAGATCTCGATGCCGAGCTTGCCGGCCTGCTCGGCGATGTCGCCGACGAGCGCGCGCGACGAACGGTGGCCGCGGCCGATTCCGAAGAAGTTCACGTTGCTGGGTCTCCTTGAAGGGACGCGTGCCTGGTCATCGGCGGATGCTGGGCGTGCGTTCCTGTCTTGACGGCAGTGAGGGCACGGACTTGAGGTCGGGTAAACATCGAGACCGGGATCGGGATGGCGGGTCGTCCGGCCGGTGCCGCGCGTTGCCCGCCATTCACGGCGTTTGCTGCTTTTGCGGCGTTTTCGGCGGCCGTGTTCCGGCGCCGGGCCGGACGGGCGCACGCGGGCTGCCCGGCCGGCCCGGCGCGTCGCGCCGCGTCAGAACACGTGGTGGATGCCGGCGTTGACGCCGACCGTCGTGCCCGGCAACCCGAACAGCGCGCCGCCGGTGATGCCGAGGCCCGTATTCATCGCGCCATGGTTGTTGACGACACCGACCTGCGCGTACAGGCCCGTTCGTTTCGACAGGCTGTAGTCGGCGCCGAGCGCGGCAAGCAGCGAATGATTGTGCGAATCGTTGCGATCGATCGTGTACCACGCGCCGGTGTTCAGGTCGAGGGCCGGCGTGACGCGATAGTCGAGGCCGGCACTGTACACGTTGTTGCTGAACGAACCGGCAACCTTGTAGCTCGTGAACGACGCCTTGCCGGTCACGGGCCCGAACGTGTAGGCGGTGCCGATCGTGCGGCCGACGAACGCGACCGTGCTCGATACCGGCGTCGGCGACGTGCCGCCGTTGCCGTCGTAGAGCGCCGCGTTGAGCATGAAGCCGCCATTCGTATACGTGAGACTGCCGGAATACTGGCGTCCCGCCTGGAAGTCCCCGGCTTTTCCGCCGAAGCCGAACATCGCGCTGCCCGTGAGCCCGGCGATCGTCGGGCTCGTGTACGAAATCGCATTCGGGTTGAAGAGGCCGGTGACGAGCACGTTGTCGACGTACGGGATCAGCGCGGCGCCGAAGTGCGAAACGTTGCGCGGGTCCGATCCGAGCACCGCGAGCACGAACGGCGAGAACTGCAGGCCGATCTTCGTTTCGCCGAACCCTCCGTCGATCCCGACCCACGCCTGGCGGCCGAAGAAGTTGCCGTTCGAATGGCCGAACGCTCCGTCGGTGATGTTGAAGCCGCTCTCGAGCTTGAATTTCGCGTGCAGCCCGCCGCCGAGATCCTCGGTACCCGTCAAGCCGAAGTTGGTCGGCGTCATGCCGGTGTCGGTCAGCGCAAACTGGCGGCCCGCATTGCCGCCGGTCGTCGAATCGAGCGACCGGCTCGTGTAAAGCAACGCGGCGTCGAGGTCGCCGTACAGCGTGACGCTGCTCTGCGCGAAAACACTCGTGCTCGCCGCCGCGCCGAGCAGCGCCGCGCAAATCGTCCGTGTCGTGATCTTCATCGTCTGTCTCCGTTTTGTTGAATTTAGTAATACGTATAGCTAATTAATATTGCGGCGGCGGAATCGACGCGTGCCGCCTGCATGCCGTGCCGTCGGGGAACGCACGGCGGTGCTTCGCGAGGGCCGGAATGCGACCGCATCCCGGCACCGCGACGAAGCGAAACGCTCCGCCCGGGCGGGCGGTGTTACAGCGAACGGTTCAACTGCTCGAGGATGGCCGGGTT
>NZ_WIXR01000069.1:0-35354 GCF_019425585.1 Burkholderia sp. COPS
GGCTTGGGGGGGGCTTGTGGGGCGGTGGGCGGATAGCCGACGAATGCGGGTTGACAGCGGGGCAGTTTGGCGTGATGTGCCGGCGCGAGTGGCTGGCACATTGCGTGCGCAGGATGGTCGTCTCGCGCGTTCGTATCAGGTGCTGCGGGAGGGCCGAGTTCCGGCGCATACAACGGGCTCGGACTCGGAGGTGACTTGGCGCTGACTCAGAGCTTGTAGGGCACGCGAACGCCGGGTTCGGTGGCAGGGAAGTCCTTCGTGTTGCGCGACACGAGCAGTAGACCGTTCACTTGTGCCGATGCCCAGACGATTGCATCGGGAAGGCGTATGCGGCGTTCCTTGCGGATTGTCACGGCACGATTCGCAACCGGCCTGTCCAGTGCGATGACATCGAACGACGACAGCCACGCGCGGATGGGTGCCTCGTCCTGTGCGGACGTGCCGACCAGGACCTCCATCCACGAGATCGTGCTGATCGCCCGATAGTCGTAGCGGCCCAGTTCCGCACGAGCGGATTCCACGCCGCCCAGATAGTCGATCAGGATATTGGTATCGAAGAGAGCTTTTACCATTCCGAGCGCAGTTCTTCCTGATAGGTGAGCCCGTCGACCTTGCGATCTTTCCAGAGACCGAAGACGTCGTCGGCAAGCCGGTGCTTGTGCAAGGCAATATAGGCATCGATCGCGTCGCGGATGATTGCGGCGCGGGGACGATGTTGAGTCTCGACGATGACGGCCAACTCGTCGAGTTGGCCGTCCGACAGATCGACCAGAATTCGGCTCATGATAGCCTCCGATATATGATATGCATATCATATATACCAGATCTTTCGGCCGCAAGACGGTAGCAAGCGAATCGGCGCAGCGTACCCCGCTCACATCCCCGCCATCTTCCTCAACCACTCCGCCAGCCGCCGCGCCCCGTCCGGCATGTCCGCGTCCTCGCGCGTGCACAGGTAGTAGTCGCGCCCGTCGTCGAGCGCGTGATCGAACAGCTTCACGAGCTCGCCATTCGCCAGTTCGCGTTCGACCAGCGGTGCGCGCAGCAATGCCGCGCCGAGATCCGCGCGCGCGGCGCTCAGCGTCAACTGGCCGTCCTCGAACATCGGCCCCACCGCGTGCGACACATGTCGCACCCCGGCGCCCTGCAGCCAGTTGACCCACGTGCTGCGATCCTCGTCGTGCACGAGCGGCGCGCGCGAGAGATCGGCCGGCGTGCGGAACGGCCCGTGGCGCTTCAGGAACGACGGGCTGCACATTGGCACCATCGCGCCCGGCAGCAGGCGTTCGCAGCGATAGCCGGGCCAGTCGCCGGTGCCGAAGCGGATCGACAGGTCCGACGCATCGCTGCGGTAGTTGCGGTGATGCGCGTACAACACGGTGACGTCGACGTCCGTGTTGTCGGCCAGGAACGCATGCAGCCTCGGAATGAACCAGCCGATGCCGAGCAACGGAATCAGGCTGACGGTGATCTGCCGCAGCGACGAGCGGTCGCGCACGAAGCGCGTCGCGCTGCGCAGCACCGAGAACGCGGCGCTGATCGAGCGGTAGTAATCGCGGCCTTCGTCGGTGAGCGCGAGCAGCCGGCCCTCGCGCACCGTCAGCGGCGTCTGGATGAACGCTTCGAGCAGCTGCAGCTGATGGCTGACCGCCGACGGTGTGATGTCGAGCTCGCCCGCGGCTGCGGTCACCGACCCGAGGCGCGCGAAAGCTTCGAACGCACGCACCGCGCGCAGCGGTGGATCGTGCGGCAATTGTTCGATATTTTTCATGTGTCGAATTTTATCGAAAAATCAGGGTAAGCGACAAAACAAAAATATCCTGTATTTACAGTGATATAGGGTAATGTGTGGCCAGCGGTATAAGCATCCAACAATTGGGTATTTGGGGTTTGGGTGCTCAATATTTAATATTTTTCATGTTTTGATTCGATCCACCCATCCCCGCACATGAAAATCGCTTTCCTCCACGCCACCCTCGCATTCTCGGCGGCCGCCCTGGTCGCTTCCGTTCCCGCCTTCGCGCAATCCGCGCCGCAGACGGTCCTGATCGGTCTCGCCGCGCCGCTCACCGGCCCGTCCGCGCGGATCGGCAAGGACTTGCAGAACGGCGCGCAACTCGCGATCGACGATGCGAACGCGAAGCATCCGACCATCGGCGGCAAGCCGGTCGTCTACAAGCTCGTCGCGGCCGACGATCAATCGGATCCGCGCACGGCCGTCGCGGTCGCGCAGCAACTCGTCGACCAGCACGTGATCGGCGTCGTCGGCCACTGGAACACGGGCTGCAGCGTGCCGGCATCGCGCGTCTACCGCGATGCGGGCATCCCGCAGATCGCGCCGGCGTCCACCGGCCATCAGTACACGCAGCAGGGTTATGCGACGGCCTTCCGCATCATGGGTCACGACGATGCGGGCGGCAACTTCACGGGCGCGTATGCGGTGAAGACGCTGAAGGCGAAGCGTATCGCGGTGATCGACGATCGCACGTCGTTCGGCGCGGGGCTCGCCGACCAGTTCATCAAGGGCGTGCAGGCGAACGGCGGGGAGATCGTCGATCGCCAGTACGTGAACGACAAGACGACCGATTTCAGCGGTGTGCTGACCGCGATCAAGGGCAAGCGCGCGGATCTCGTGTTCTTCGGCGGCCTCGATGCACAAGCGGCGCCGATCGCGCGCCGGATGCGCCAGCTCGGCGTGAACGCGCCGCTGCTCGGCGCGGGCGGCTTCGTGAGCCAGACCTTCCTGTCGCTCGCGGGCAAGGACGGCGACGGCGTGACGGCGCTCGAACCGGGCCTGCCGCTCGACCGGATGCCGGGCGGCAAGGCATTCGACACGCAATACCAGGCGCGCTTCCGTGCGCCGATCGAACTGCATGCGCCGTTCGCGTACGACGCGGCGGCCACGCTGATCGCGGCCGCGCAGAAGGCCGGCGCGACGCAGCCGGCGAAGCTGGTCGCGGCGGTGCGTGCGATCGACCGGCCCGGCGTGACGGGGCGGATCGCGTTCGACGGCGAAGGCAACCTGAAGGACCCGGCCTTCACGATCTACCAGGTGCGCGGCGGCAAGTGGACCGTCGTCGACGTGCTCGGCGGCTCGCGCACCGCAACCAAGTAAGCGAAACGACACGGCGCGACACAGCGCAATACATCGATAAAACGACCCGGACGATCCCCATGACCGAAGCGACCCAGACATCCGCCGCCGCACCCGAGGACACACGCCTCGGGATCCTCGCGCGGCGCCGCATCGAAGCGGAAATCATCAAGCCGATCTACGAGATCATGAAGCGCGAGTTCGGCGCCGAGCGCGCGCAGGCCGTGATCGCGGAAGCCGTGCGCGGCGCGGCCGTCGACGCCGGCCGCACGTTCGCCGCGCAGGAGCCGGGCGGCACGAGCGTGAAGTCGTTCATCGCGCTGCAGGTGCTGTGGGAGAAGGACGATGCGCTCGACGTCGAGGTGCGGCGCGCGGACGACGCGCACTACGACTACGACGTGCATCGCTGCAGCTACGCGGAGATGTATCACGCGATGGGGCTCGGCGAGATCGGGCATCTGCTGAGCTGCGCGCGCGACAGCCATTTCATCCAGGGTTATGCGCCGGACATCGCGCTCACGCGCACGAGCACGATCATGCAGGGCGGCAAGCGCTGCGATTTCCGTTACGCACTGCAATCCGCGCCGGAGAACGGCGATGCGTGACGATCGCGGCAACGTGGATATCGTAAGCGCGCCGCGCGTCGACGGCGACCGCCTGTGGGCGTCGCTCGAACGGATGGCGCAGATCGGTGCGACGCCGAAGGGCGGCGTCTGCCGTCTTGCGCTGACCGACCTCGATCGCGAGTCGCGCGACTTGTTCGTGCAATGGGCGCAGGACGCCGGCTGCACGGTGCGCGTGGACCGGATGGGCAACGTGTTCGCACGCCGCCCGGGGCGCAATCCCGCCGCCGCGCCGGTCATGACGGGCTCGCACGCCGATTCGCAGCCGACGGGCGGCCGCTACGACGGCATCTACGGCGTGCTCGGCGGGCTCGAGGTCGTGCGCGCGCTGAACGACGCGGGCGTCGAGACCGAGCGCCCGATCGACGTCGTGATCTGGACCAACGAGGAAGGCTCGCGCTTCGCGCCGGCGATGGTGTCGGCCGGCGTGTTCTCGGGTGTCTATACGCTCGAATACGGGCTGTCGCGCACCGACGGCGCGGGCAGGACGATCGGCGAGGAACTGGCGCGGATCGGCTACGCGGGCACCGAGCCCGTCGGCGGTTATCCGGTGCACGCGGCGTATGAACTGCATATCGAGCAGGGCCCGATTCTCGAACGGGCCGGCAAGACGATCGGTGTCGTGACGGGCGGGCAGGGGCAGCGCTGGTACGAAGTGACGCTCACCGGCGTCGACGCGCACGCGGGCACGACGCCGATGGAGGTCCGCCGTGATGCGCTGGTCGGCGCCGCGCGGATGATCGCGTTCATCGAGGTGCTCGGCCGTCGTTACGCGCCGGACGCACGCGCGACGGTCGGGATGATCGAGGCGCGGCCGAACTCGCGCAACACGGTGCCGGGCGGCTGCTTCTTCACGGTCGAGTTTCGTCATCCGGACGATGCGGTGCTCGACGAACTGGACGCCGCGCTGCGCGCCGAACTGGCGCGTGTGGCCGATGAAACGGGCCTCGGTGCGCAGATCGAGCAGATTTTCACGTATGCGCCGATCCCGTTCGCGCCGCGCTGCATCGACGCGGTGCGTGACGCGGCACGCTCGCTCGGGCTGTCGCACCTGGACATCGTGTCCGGCGCGGGTCATGACGCATGTTATGTCGCGCGCGTTGCGCCGACCGGGATGATCTTTGTGCCGTGCGTCGACGGGTTGAGCCACAACGAGGCCGAAGCGATTACGCCCGAGTGGGCGGCGGCGGGGGCGGATGTGCTGTTGCGGGCGGTGTTGCGGAGCGCGCAAGAGGCCTGAGCCCCAGCGTGACGGCAGCGGCCCGGCGGCACGGTGTGCGCCGGGCCGTGCCGGTTTCGGCCTGGCGCCGCGAACGCGAAATTCGCGTCAGGCCACTGGCGAATGCCGATCGATGTATCGGCGCATCACGTAAAACGCCGTATCGGTGCGCCCCGGCATCGTCACCATCTCACCATCGGACGCGAACCCGAGCTTTTCATAGAACCGGTACGCCACTTCGCGTGCCGTACACCACACGAGCGCGGCCCCGTGCGCTTGCGCATGCCGCACGCATACCTGCACCAGCACGCGCCCGAAGCCCATGCCGCGAACGGCAGGGTCGACGGCCATCCCGCGAAGCCGCCACGCGGGCCGTGCCGGATCGTCGTCGCGCAACTCCTCGCAGAGCGACGCGACCGCCACGATGTTCGACTGGCCGTCGCGCACGCCGACATGCAGCGTCGTCGGCGCACGGTCGCCAGCCAGTTCGCAGGCGTTCAGGTCGCCGTTCAGCAGGATCGCCGCCCGGAGCGGGTGCGTCTGCGCGGCGTCGATCGATGCGATGGTGAACAGCGGGTCGCCTGAAGTCATCAACGTTCCTCGTGCAATCGGGCCGCGCGTTATCGAGCGGCCTTGCGCCGCGCCATATACGCGAGATACGCGACGATCTGGTCGAGTTCCCGGTCGCTCAACTGGTCGGGCGGAAACGCCGGCATGACGCGGCCCGGCCAGTCGCGCACCGATGCCGGGTTGCGGATGTAGCGGCGCAGCGCGGCCGGCTGGAAGTAGTCGACCGGGTTCATCGGCGTGTTCAGGTCGGGGCCGGCATGGCTGCTGCCCGCGCCGTCGAGCCGGTGGCACGCGAGGCATTGCGTGACGAACAGGTGCTGCCCCGCGCGGGCCGGGTCGTCGGCAGGCAACGCGGCATCCACGGCAAGCGACGGCCAGCGCGCGAGCGGCGACGATTCGATCGTGACGCGCACGATCTGGTACGGCCACTGCTCGCCGCGCACCGACGCGGCGTCCGGCCCGAGCCACACCAGATAGAACGGCCCCGCGCTGACCTGCTTGCCGGGCAGCTTCGGCCACGGATGGGCCGGGTCCTCGATCGCGAGCCACGGAATGGCGCCGGCCGGCGCACGGCGGCGCACGAGGTCCAGCGGCAGTTGCGCGGCGAAGCCGTCGGCGGCGCGCGTTTCGAGCACGCCGTCGGCGGGCAGCGGCGTGTCGCCGAGCAGCGCGGCAAACGGCACCGCGCGGAATGTCATCGGCCGGCCGTACGCGATGTCGCGCGGCACACGGATGTCCGTCGCGTCGGGGCGTGCGAGCAGCGTCTGCCGGGTGAGGGGGCGGGCCGTGCCGTCGGTGTCGAGTTCGAGCGTGGACTGGGCCGACGCGCGTTGTCCGAACAGGCAAACCGTCAGCAGCACGAGCGAAAACCACTGGCGCTTCAGCATTCGTTCTCCGGGAAGGGGCGTTCCGGCGGCGGCAGGAGGCGGGCGCCGCGGCCGATGGAAGGAATCGGGCGACAGTCTATCCGGTACGCGCGGCGCTGGCGACTGCGGCGCGGGGCGGGTGACCGGTTCCGCGCGACGGTGTATCGTGCTTCGTCACGCACCGGGTGCGGCCGGCCGCACCCGACGTCAGGCCGCGGGCCCGAGGATACCGTCGGCGCCGCGCGGCCGGGCGGCATTCAACGAGACCGGACAACACGCATGGACTCCCCGGCAGAGCGGGCGCTTGCCCATATCCGACGATCGTGGCCGCCGGCGCGGCAAGGCCAGGCATTTCCCGTCACGCTCAATTTTCATCCGGACATGCCGTCCGACGGTATGGGCACGCTCGAGCGGATCGTCCTCGATGGCATCTACCGGTCCCAGTTCGAGACGGCGACGAGCAACGGCGGCCTCACCGCGTATCCCGGCGGCGATCGCTGGCTGTGGGAAAGCCGGATGTTCGGGCAGGCGTACGATGCCGCCGACCCCGCGCTGCGGCCGAAGTACGGCGCGCTGAACCATCTGGGCGATCCCGTCGGCGGGTCGCGCCGCTTCGGGTCCTGTCATTTGCGCCTGCATGGCGACGCGCATCGGCGCACGACCTTCTGTTACCCCGACAGCCATTACCGGCCCGAGCATTTCGCGATTCACGACTGCACGGCGCTGATCGCGCTCGCAGCCGAAAACCGCGCCGGCCTCGATCCGCTGCTCGACAACTACATCGAGGCGCAGGTGCATGGCGTGGTCAGTCTGGACGACGATGTCGACGCGATCGTGCTCGATCCGAGCTATCGCGATACGCCGGTCGAGGCCGCGGCGACGCGGTCGGGCTGCCGGATCGAGTGGCACGACGGCTTCCGGCTGTCGCTCGACCGGCTGGCCGAGTGCGCGCAATTCCGCGGGCAGGCGGCCGCCGACGCGATCGAACGCATCGCCGTCGACCGCATCGTGACGCCGGCCGTGCTCGGCCGCGCGCGCGACGGCACACTCGACTATCAGACGGCCAAATGGGTGTGGCATTGCGTGGCGCGGTTTGGACTGGCGCGCGAAAACGCGGACTGACCGCACTCATCCGGCATGCGCCGCGCGACACTTGCGCGTCGTCGCTTCAATGACTCGAACAAGGCACTGCGCTTTTCGGCATCGGCGTGTCGTGCGCCGGCTCGAAATCGGCTTCGCGCGTGCCCGACGGCGTCAGCGACACGAAATGCATCGCGTTGCCGCGCGCCGGGAAACCGGCGATGCCCGTCGTGCCCCACGGAATCGGCGAACGCTGCACGCCGCCGACCGCGATGTCCGCCGGCCCGAGCGCCAGCGTCAGCAGCCGCCCGTCGCGGATCGGCACGTACGCATGCGTGCCGGACACCCCGATGCCCGATTCGCGCACCGACGCCGGCAGGCAGTCGAGCGTCGCCGTGCGGCGGCCGTCCGGCGCGATCAGCATCGCGATGCCGCGATCGTCCGCCGTCGTCGTGACGACGATGAAGCGGTCGATCTCCGGCACATACGCCGACGCGTAAACGTAGTACTGGATCGCGTCGTTCAGCGTTCCCAGCTTGTCCAGCTTCGCGGTGACCGGGTCGAACATCGCGTATTCGAGCGTCGCGTCCGTGCTGCCTTCGATGAACTTCTGCCACACGAGCAGCGCGGCATGCGGCGAGCCCGCGACCATGGGCCACCACTCACGGCGGTGCGGCGCGACCGCGACGTGGTTCAGCACGCGCCCGGCCGCGTCGTAGGTCTTCACGTAGACGCCGTTGCCGGTGCCGAGGTTGTCGACGCCGCCGCCGTCGATCCAGTCGGCGGAATAGAACACGACGAAGCGGTCGGCAGCCGTGGCGACGTGCCCCGAGTGGCCGCCCGATTCGACGTCGTTCGGGTAGGGCTTGACCGGTTTCAGGTCGCGGCGGTAAACGCCGTAGCGCTGGCTGACTTCCTGCGGCGCGTTCCAGCCGTCCTCGAACGTGACGAAGATGTCGCCGCGCGCGTTCTGCGCGATCGACACCGGTTCCTGCGCCTCGGGGCGGCTGATGAACGTATGGACGTGCAGCAGGTGCGACCCGCCGGGCAGCCATTCTCCGACGTACACGTCATGCGGCCAGTTGCCGTTGCGCATCGCGCCGCGCGGCACGATGCCCGAGCTGCTGAAGAACACCCAGCGCTTGCCGCTGCCGGCGTCGGCCACGCCGATGCCGTGCATGAAGCTGCGCGGATCGGCGGCCGGGTGGGGGGCCGGGGCGGCCGGCACGGCGACCGTATGCACGGCCGGCGTGGCGGCGACGGCCGGCGGCGCCGTGACGATGCCGCATGCGCCGCACAGCGCGGCCGCGACGCACCGCGCGACCGCCTGCGCCGGGCGCGCTCGCCACCTCATTCGACGGTCACCGATTTCGCGAGGTTGCGCGGCTTGTCGACGTCGGCGCCGCGCGCGCAGCCGACGTGATACGCGAGCAGTTGCAGCGGGATCACGTTGACGATCGGCGACAGCAGGTCGCTCGATTCGCGCACGCGGATCAGGTGCGTGTCGCGGTCGGCGTCGATGTCGAGTGCGCTGCCCGCCAGCACGTAGAGCCGCCCGCCGCGCGCGCGCACCTCGGCCATGTTGGACTTCAGCTTCTGGAACAGGCGGTCGTCCGGCGCGATCGTGACGACCGGCATCGCGCTCGTGACGAGCGCGAGCGGGCCGTGCTTCAGTTCGCCGGCCGCGTAGCCTTCGGCGTGGATGTACGACACCTCCTTGAGCTTCAGTGCGCCTTCCAGCGCGATCGGAAAATGAATGCCGCGCCCGAGGAACAGCGCGTTTTCGGTACGCGCGAACTTCGCGGCCCAGCCCATGATCTGCGTTTCGAGCGCGAGCGCGTGGCCGATGCGCTCGGGCAGCGCACGCAACTGCTTCAGGTGCAGCGCGACCTGCGCCGCGTCGAGCCGGCCGCGCAGCTGCGCGAGCGTCAGCGTCAGCACGAACAGCGCGACGAGCTGCGTCGTGAACGCCTTGGTCGACGCGACGCCGAGCTCGATGCCGGCCCGTGTCAGGAACCGCAGCGGCGCGTTGCGCGCGATCGTGCTGGTCGCCACGTTGCAGATCGCCATCGACAGTTCCTGGCCCATGTCGCGCGCCCGCTCGATCGCGCCGATCGTGTCGGCGGTTTCGCCCGATTGCGAAATGCCGACGACGAGCGTGCGCGGATCGGCCACCGTGTCGCGGTAACGGAACTCGCTGGCGATCTCGACCTGGGCAGGCACGCCCGCGATCGACTCGAGCCAGTATTTTGCGGTCAGGCCCGCGTAGTAGCTGGTGCCGCAGCCGAGCAGCAGCACGCTCCTGACTCTCGACAGTCGCGCGCGCGCGTCGTCGGTCGTGTCGAACAGCGCCGGCGAGATCGTGTCGATGCCGTCGAGCGTGTTGTCGATCGCCTTCGGCTGCTCGAAGATCTCCTTCTGCATGAAGTGCTGGTACGGGCCGAGCGCGGCGTCGCCTTCGCGCGCCTTCACCTGGCACAGTGGGCGCTGGGCATCGTGTCCGCCCGAGTCGACCACGGCGATGCGCTCCGGCGTGATCAGCGCGACGTCGCCGTCCTCCAGGTAAACGAAGCGGTCGGTCAGGTCGCCGAGCGCCGCGCAATCCGATGCGAGGTAGTTCTGTTCGGCCCCGATGCCGATCACGAGCGGCGAGCCCGCGCGCGCGGCGACGAGGCGCTGCGGCTCGCGCGCGCTGAGCACGGCGATCGCGTATGCGCCGTGCAGCCGCTTCACCGCGCGCACGACCGCGTCGAACAGGTCGTCGCGATAGAGGCTGTGGATCAGGTGCGCGATCACCTCGGTGTCGGTCTGGCCGCGAAACGTGTAGCCGCGCTCGCGCAGCTCCGCGCGCAGCGCGTCGTGGTTCTCGATGATGCCGTTGTGCACGACCGCGATCGTGTCGCCGGACATGATCGGATGCGCGTTCATTTCCGACGGTGCGCCGTGTGTCGCCCAGCGCGTATGCGCGATGCAGGTTTGCGCCTCGAGGCCCAGCGTCAGCACGCGGGCCTGCAGGTCGGTCACGCGCCGCAGCGTGCGCTCGCTGCGCAGGCGGCCGTCGTCCTGCACGGCGATGCCGCACGAATCGTAGCCGCGATACTCGAGCCGGCTCAGCGCATTGACCAGTTGCGGCACCTGATTGTTCAGGCCGCTTGCTCCGACGATTCCGCACATGATTCACCTCGTCCGCAAAAACTGCAAAAGGTTGCCGGCCTGCCGGCACAGCGCGGCAGTGCGGCTTCAGGAGTGGCGCCGCGCGGCACCGATGCGGTCCCGTGCGCGGCGGCGCGGCTCCGCTGACCTACTCGCGGGGCGGCGGCCCCGCGTGGGCGACCCATTCGATGCCTGAAATCGAGCCGTTCGCGTCGTGCGACGCGACGAGAATGCGTGTCGTGCGGCGCGCGCCGCGCCGACGGGCGCTGGCCAGCACGGTCGGCGGCACCGAGCGCACCTTCGCGCTGGCCGAACGCCGCAGCATCTTCGACACGCGCAGCCGGAACGCCAGCGGATGCACGACGCGCCCGGCGATCAGCCACATGACGATGGTGCCCGCGATGATCGCGATGCTGGTCGCGTAGAACACCATCTGTTCGATCGGCATCTCGGCCGGGTTGAACGGCAGCAGGTAGCGATACGTATAGATGCAGATCGACGCCCATACGGCGCCCACCAGCGCGGGCCGCAGGAGCCGGAACCAGACGACCAGCGCGGGCCCGGCGACGCGGCCGCGTTCGGCGAGCATTTCGCGCGGCGTGCGCAGGGAGAGGTCAATAATCGGCGCGTTCTTCATGTTGAATGCCTCGGTCGGGGCTGACCCACACGGCCCGCTTGCCGCGGCCCCGCAGCACGACGGCCGGCAGGGCGACGACGGTAGTGATCATGCTGATCAGCCAGAAAGCAACGGGGTACCAGATGGTGTCCAGGAAGTACATCAGGAGTTTTTCGTCATACTGACGATCGATCATGCTGCCGATGATCAGTTGCAGGATGCAGGTCGCAACCAGCAACATCCCGTGCCAGTGCGGCACGACCGATACGTGCCAGCTCAGCGGCAGCGGATGGACGACGTTCACCAGCGCGAGCAGCAGGATGAACGACATCGAATAGGCCCACGCGATGCCGATCAGGTACTCGGCGAACAGCGGCCACATCATCATCTGCGTCGGCCGCGCGAGCGTGCCCGCATATTTCAGCAGCACCTGGATGCCGCCTTTCGACCAGCGCAGCCGCTGCCGGTAGAGCCCCATCAGCGTCTCGGGCATCAGGATCCAGCTGAGCGCGTGCGGCTCGTATACGACGCGCCAGTCGCGGCATTGCAGCTTCCAGCTGATGTCGATGTCCTCGGTCAGCATGTCCGAGCTCCAGTAGCCGACGTCGGCGAGCGCGGTCTTGCGGAACATCGTGACGACGCCCGACACCGTGAAGATGCGGCCGTACACCTGCTGCGTGCGCTTGATCAGCCCGACGATCGACGAGAATTCGCCGACCTGCATGCGGCCGAGCAGCGACGTGCGTGTGCGGATGCGCGGGTTGCCGGTCACGGCGCCGACGCCCGGGTCGGTCAGGAAGTGCTCGAGCATCCAGCCGATCGCATCGTGCGCGAGCAGCGAATCGCCGTCGATGCACAGCAGGAATTCCGCGTTCGACACAGCGGCCGCGGTCGTGAGCCCGACCGCCTTGCCTTCGTTGCGCGCGTGATGGATCACGAGCAGCCGCGGGATCTCGACGGCCAGTTCGTTGAGAATCTCGCCGGTGCGATCCCGGCTGCCGTCGTTGACCGCGATGATGTCGTAGTTCGGATACTGCATCCCGTCCAGGTGTTGGATCACGCTGCGCGCGTTCGCGGCTTCGTTGAAGCAGGGCACGACGATCGAGATCTTCGGGATGCCGCTCGCCGCGATCGTGCGCGTCGACAGCACGCGCCCTTCCTCGAGCAGGAAGTAATGGACGACACCGCCGATCATCCACAGATACGACATGAAGAACGGGTAGTAGAAGACGAAATCCTGCAGGCGCTGGATGATGCTGTGGCTGGTCATGGCGTCTTCGTCCCCTGTGTCTTCTGCATCTGCATCAGCGCGTTGATCGAGGTCGGATCGAGGCGCGACTTCAGCGACATCACGTCGCGCATCGTGTCGAGATCCGGCTGGTTGTTCAGGAAGTTGTCCGGGTAGTAGCCGAAGTTCACCGCGCCCTTGCTGCGCAGGCGCCGCATCTGCGCGAGCAGCGCGGTGCCGCCGATGTCCTTGCGCGCGTGCCAGTCGTACGACTGCAGCTCGAACACGGTGCGCCTGGTGCCGAGCTGTTTCGCGCGGACGGCGTCGACGAGCTGGTCCATCCAGCGTTCGGGGTCCTGCGCCTGTTCCATGTACGGCATCGCCATCAGCGCGACGAAGTCGTAGGTGGCGAGGAAATCGTCGTAGTTCTGCGCGAACCACGCTTCCGATTCCGGCTTCAGCACCGGCAGCGCGAAGATGTTGCGCGCCGTCAGCACGTCGCCCGCGTTCTGGTTCGCGAGCACGATCTGTTCGAGCTGGCGCGTCAGGTCGATCAGGTAGCGGCTCTTCTGCCGCGTCCAGCGCTTCATCAGGTCGGGTGTCGCGCGGATCTTGCCGATGTCGGCCGGCAGGCCCCATTGCGCATACGTGCTCAGCGCGTGCCGGCCGGCGTCCTCGTAATCGTCGAGCACGGCGTCGTCGCTGAACAGGATGCCGCTGAACGACGCGTACTTGCCGAGATCCTCGTAGATCTGCTCGATGAACAGCCGCGCTTCGGGGTCGAACGGGCTCAGGCGGTACACGCGCGAGCCGTTCTCGCGCGCCGGCGCGCCGCCGTAGGCGCTGACGGCCTCGAGGCCGCGATGCTGGTCCGCCCGCGGCCGGAACGCGAGCACCGGCATCCACGCATACACCTGCACGTTCGAGCGCGTGCTGAGCTGCCAGGCGGCGCGCGAGAACAGGTCGCCGCGCATCGGCAGGTGCCGGTTCGGGAAATACAGCGATTCCGCGACACCCGTGCCCTTCGGGTCGGCGAATGCCTGCAGGTACACCGATTTCGGCTGCATCCGGTAGATGCGCTCGATCAGCTTGCCGAGATTCGCTTCCTGGCGCGCCGGATCGGGATCGTAGACCTGGTCGAGATCGACCTGCACGACGCGCTCGGGAATGTCGACGTCGCCGCGGTTGGAGGCCGGCTCGCGCATCGACCGCTCGAACCCGCCGATGTCGACGTCGTACATCATCAGGATCCGCCGCAACCGGTCGAGCGGCACGTCCGGCGTATTCGGGCCGGCGTCGAGGCTGAACTGGATATCCATGCCGAGCGACGTCGAGATCTTGCGCACGGGCTGGTTTTCCGCGCCGTATGGCCAGACCATCGAGCGTGCGACGATGCCGGTGCGTTCGCGGATCTGCCGCACGCACGTCTGCAGGTCGTCGTGCACGCGCGCTTCGAATTCGGCGTCGGTTTCATAGCGTTTCTGGTCCTGCAGGTAAAGGTGCGACGTGGTCGCCGGCAGTTCGTTGCCCTGCGGATTCGCGACCGCGCCGTGATGAAGGTTGTGAGTGTGGCAGCCGAGCTCGACGAATTCCGACTGGCCGACCTTCTTCACCTGGTCCCACGTCATGAAGTAGTCGCGCGGCATCTGGATCTTGTCGCTGATCTTGATCGGCGTATCCAGCGGCGCGTCGATCCAGGCGGTGACGATGCCCATCACGGCCGGATACTTGAAGCGCTCGAGCAGCGGCAGGACTTTCGTGTAGTGGCTGCTGTAGCCGTCGTCGAACATGAGCAACACCGCGCGCGGCGGCAGCGGCTTGCCGCCGTGCCGCGACGCTTCGATCTGCTTGACCGTGATGGTGTGATAGTTGTTGGTCTGCAGCCACGAGAAGATGGCCGTCAGCGTGCCGGTGTCGACCGCGAACGGATCGACCATCGTCGACGACGAGAACGTCGCGAGCAGGTTGTCGCGCACGTCATGCAGGCAGATCACGCGGAACGTCTTGCCGTCGACCGGATCGGACGGCGGCAGCAGGTCGATCATCTTGGCATTGGTCACGCTCGGGAACAACGAACAGGCCGCAAACGTACCGAGGCATCCGCACATGAAGGTCCGTCTGGATTGCATTGTGCGATCTCCTTGCTAGAACGGCAGGTTGACCGACAGGAAGCCGGTTTCGGAGCGCTCGCGCTGGCCGTCGTACGCATGACTGCTGATTTCGACGCCGTAGGTCAGCGTGATGTCGTGCTTGAACGTCCACGCGTGCTCGAGGCGCGCGGTCCACAGCGGGCTCGTGCCGAAGCCGCGCTCGTTGTACACACCGCCTGACGCCGACAGGCGCTGCTGCAGCGACATGTCGCCTTTCTTCCACAGCGTCAGCTGGTGCATGACGGTCGCCGCGGCCGCATAGTCGCGGCCCGGGTTGAAGTAGGGGGCGTCCTGGCGCGTGTTGCTGTCGGTGCCGAGGTCCAGCGACACGTTGACGAGCTGGTTCGCGGACGTGTACACGCGCTGCGTGCCCGTCGCGGAAATCTCCTGGTGCAGGTTCGAATCGCTGTAGCGGCTCACGCCGTAGCTCAGCTTGACTTCGCGGCGGTCGCTCTGCCGATACACGATCGAGACGTTCGCGGAGCGGCCCCAGATGTGCGCCGCATACGCCTTCCACGGCAGCGAGTTGTCGTTGGTGTCGAGCCCGGCGCCGACCGTCCAGTAGTCGTTCAGCGCGTACGCGATCGACCCGCGGCCGCCGGTTCGGCCGTCCGAGCCGAACGAGCGCGTGACTTCGCCCAGCACGGTGAGCGGCCCGTGCCGGTAGTCGCCGCCGACGCCCGTGCGCGTGCGGCTGACGCTGCCGCCGTCGGTCTGGGCATGGCCGAAGAACGTATGCGAGAAGACACGCCAGTTGTCGCCGAACGGTTGGGAATACACATAGCTGTCCGACGTGAAGCTGTTGTCGGCCAGTGCGCTGTTGCCGTGCTCGAAGCTCAGGTCGGTCGTGAACACGGGGCTGCGGTACGCCTTGTAGTCGCGCTTGAACCCGCGCACGGCGCCGCTGTCCGGGAACGTGTTGCCCAGGGTCTGGTCGACGTTCCTCGCGCTCGCGTAATCGTCCGCCGTAAGCGATGCGCGGCCGAGCCCCGCGAGCATCTCGACGCTGTCCGGGTGGTCGGTCAGCGACGCGCGATACATCGCGATCGCCTGGCGCGGGTGCGACTGGCCCGAGACGGCGTCGGCATGCGCGGCGCGGACTTCCGCGTTGAACGGCACTTCCTTCTCGAGCTTTTCCAGCGAGGCGATCCCTTCGTCCACCCGGCCCGTATAGATCAGGTATTGCGCGCGCAGCCGGTAGTAGCGCAGGTAGTCGTCGTTTTCCGGCCCCCAGGTGCGCACGTCCTTGGCCGGCGGCAGCGATTTGCCCATGTCCTCGAGCACCTGGTTCGCATCGGCCGCGCGTCCCTGGTCGACGTACGACCAGAACAGCCCCTCGCGCAATTCGATCGGGCGCGTGCGTGCGCCGTACTGGAAGCCGCGCGTCGCGATGTCGGCCTGCGGCGCGGTCGCCTGCTTCAGCGCGCGCTGGTATACCGCGTTGGCCTTGCCCGGTTCGCTCAGGTACAGGTACGCATCGCCGACGGCCGCCAGTGCGTCGATCGAAATCTCCGCGTCCGGCGGAATCGTCTCGAATGTCGCGACGGCCTGCTTCATCTCGCCGCGTGCCGCCAGCGCTACCGTCCGGTCGCCGGCGAGCGCCGTCCTGACCGGCGAATACTCGGGCGTGGACGGCATCCGCTTGTCGAGGTCGTTCGCGGCGGCGAGCGCGCTGTCGATCCCGTCGAAGCGGTCGGGGCTCGTCATCGAGCGCGACTTGTCGCGTCCGCCGCGCACCTGCTGGCGGATCGACAGTTCCTCGAGCCGCGCGAGATCGACCGCGGAGAACACGTCGGGGCGCGCTTTCGCTTCCTCCAGCGCCTTGACCGCGCCGCCGCTCGACGCGAGACCGAACACGTCGTTGCGGACCGTGGCCGGATCGGCGGTGCGGAGGTCGGGTATCTGCGCGTTCGGCGCCTGGGCTTCGGGTACCTGGGGGGCGGGTGGCTGCGCGCCGGGGGCCTGTGCATTCGGCGCCGGCATGCCGGGTGTCGACGGGCTCGACGTCGGTGCCCCCGGAGTTTGCGGACCGGGCGGCTGACCGGACTGTGGATCGGACTGTGAAGCGGCGGGCGTTGACGCGTCGGGCATCTGCGCACTCGATGCCTGCGCGATCAGCGTCCGCGCATTCGGCGGTTGCACATCCGGCGCGGGCGAACCTTGTGCCGACGCGTCGGGCGGCCCCCGATCCGGTGCGCCGGCGGACCCGGCGATTTCACTGATGCGGCCGCCCGACTCCGTATCGCCTTCGGCGGAGAAGCAGGGGCCGGACGCGACGAGCAGCAATACCAGTGGCGCATGCAGGAGGATCCGCCGGTTGGACGGAGCGACGGCCGTGCAGGATTGTTGATGATTGTTGGCCACGAGGTGTCCTCCTTTCGAAACGATCACATCGGTGACACGCGTGACGACGTACGTCGTCGCGTGTCGCGCGGCCGGGCTGCGAGTGCCCGGCAATGCGGCGCCGGCTCACAGCCGGTTACGGATCGCCTGGCCGAGCAACGCACGCGATTCGCTGTTCGTCGGGTCGATCGCGAGCGCGCGGCTCGCGTTTTGCTCGACACAGTTCCATTCGTCGATCACCGCACACGAGCGCGCCTTCGCCAGCGCACGCGCGCTTTCCAGTTCCGCGTGCGTGACGCTCGCCGTCTGCATGCGCGTGGCGTCGGTGCGGTATGTCCGGGGTTTGGGCGCGAAGTCCATCCGCTTGTCCGTGCCTGCCAGCGTGTCCGCATGCGGCGGCCGATGCGTGGCGCCGTGCCGCGTGGCGGCGCGACCGGAGGCGGTTGCCTGCTGCGTACCGGCCGCGAGTGCCACCGGTGGCGCATGCGACGGCCGCCGGTGCGTCGCGACGGCGCGGGAAGCGGGGTGCGGCGCGGGTTCCGGTGCGACCGTGAGCGTGACGGGCGGCACGGTCGATACCTCGGGTGCTGCCGACGCCGACGCGGCCTGCCATGGCGGCGCGGGCGGTGTGGCCTGCGCGCGTGTCGACGCCGGCACGCGCGCGACGGATGTGCCGGACGACGCGCTCGCGCGGGAGGCCAGGGTCACGATCGCGTTGCGATACTTTCCGACCGCGGTTCCGATTGCGCCGGAAATGTCGTGCGCCACGCTCGGGTGGCCGACCGTCGTGTCTCGCTCGGCATACGCGAATAGGCCGAAGATCGTGGCAAACGCGACGAAGCTGAGTGCTGCATTCTTTCCCGGGCCCCAGGAGGGTTTCGGCTGGGGGGCGGGCGAGCGGTCCGGTCGTTCGGCAGGAGGCATGCAATGCTCCTCGATTCGATGCGCGGCGGTGAATGGCGTGATCGGGGCGGGGTCAGGCGGGACTTACCATCGCAACTGCGTGGTGAGTGCGCCGGTTTCCACGATCGCGAACTGGGTGGCTCCCTGGTACGTTCCCTCCACCCGGTAACTTGCGTCGGGCACGCTGAACAGGCAGCGCGACCCGGACGCATTGAACTCGACGAGCACGCGTCCATGGCGGCGCAGCCGCACCTGCACATTGGCAAGCGGCTGCCCGGTGCTGGCCGAAGCAAACGACACGCCCAGGTTGTACGGCCGGCCATCGGGAGGCAGCGGCGCCGTGCCGTCGATCCGCGCGTCGCCGCAGATATACGAGATTACGTAGCGCCCGTCGCCCGGCCCCGACGCAGGCGTCTGGGCCGTTGCATTCATGCAGAGCGCGGAGAGGGCGGCGCTCAGGAAAGGGCGAGCGTGCTGTCGAATCGAGGACGGCATTGCAACCTCCGTTCCGGAATCAATGACGAGTATTTATTCCGAGTCAAATCTGCCAGCGTTCTTTTTGCGACACGCTATTGATACACGATGGATTGCGAACCAACAATCGCGTGTGGCCCGAATGGGACGGCGGTGAAATATCCTATTTACACAGGATAAGGACGGATTTGTTTGACTCTCTTAATACTGAAGAAAGTCGATATTGCCGAATATGAATATTGCTATTCGGTAGCGATGATCCCGCACGCATTGAATCACGTCTGTCGTATCGACATTCATGCCGAAAAATAACGACTGATAAAAGAAATGTTTGCGGCTGTGTGTGCGGCGGATCGATGTCGGTTCGGGTACAGGTCGAGCGAAATGAAAAGGGCGCCGTGACGTTGTTAGTATTTTAGAGTGTTGCGGGTGAATCGAAACTTTTAATTTGTTCTGTAACAGGGTGTTTCTGTTCTGATAATCAGATGGAATATTCCGGTGCATCGTGCCGGATGTAAAAGAATCAAGTCATGAAATGCAAACGTTTGCGATTCCACTGATAACGATTACCGGTCTGTCGCGTTATTTTTCGGGTTGCGACGGGATCGCTATTTGCTGCCGGAAAAGCGGGTCGCGTTCGCCGGGAAGCGACGCGGATGCATGCGCACACCGCATGGCTGAAATTCGCGGTTGCGTTCGCGTCGTCGCCGGACACGACGCGAACGCGAACGCGATCAAGATCACAATCGCGAAGATCAGCGGCTGGCGCCCGCGCTGCGCCGCGCGATGCGCATCGCCGGCGCGGATGCCTGTTCGTCCGCGCCGACGGCACCTTCGACCGCCGCGCGCGGCCGATTCATGATGTACGTCCACAGTTGCTCGGCCGCGAGCCCGCGCTTGCGGGCCGACCGATACAGGCGGATCTCGAGTTCGGTGATCCAGTCGCCGGAACCCGCGCATACGAGCGTGCCTTCCGCGAGCTCCTTCGCAACGCAGCTTTCAGGCAGCCAGCCGATCCCGTGCCCGGCCACGACCATGCCCTTCAACGCTTCGGACATGTGCGTCTCGAAGCACCGGTGCACCACGTACGGCTCGGTTGCGTTCAGCAGCAGCATCTCGACGATGTTGCCGAGGAACGCGCCCGACGAATACGCGAGCAGCGGCAGCGGTGCGTCGGGTGTGCCCGGCAGCTGGAACACGGGCTTGCCGCGCGCATCGGGCGTCGATACGGGCAGGATCCGTTCGACGCCGAGGCTGACGAACGGGAAGTGGTTCGGGTCGAGCACGATCGGCAACTGCGGATGGTGATAGCCGAGCAGCAGGTCGCATTCACCTTCGACGAGCTGCTGCACGCCCTCCGGCACGTTCACCGCGTTCACGCGCGCGGTCACGTGGCCGACCTCGCCGTTGAGCTGCTTGAGCCATTCGGGGAACAGCGTGAAGACGAGCGTATGGGCGACCGCGAAACGCACGACCTGATCGCTGGCCGCGAACTGGTCGTAGCCGTTCACGAGATTGCGCGCCGCATACATGCTGCGCAGGATGTCCGCGGCGAGCCCGCGGAACATCTGGCCGGCCGGCGTCAGCGTGATCGGGTTGATGCTCCGGTCGACCAGCTTCGCGTCCATCCAGGTTTCGAGTGCGGCAATTCGTCTGCTGAATGCCGACTGCGTGAGGTGCCGGTGACGTGCGGCCCGGGAAAAACTCTTGGTATCCGCAAGGCTCAGGAAATCTTCCAGCCACTTTGCTTCCATTTCGATCTTCGCTTTTTATAGTCGGGCGCCTGAAGGGCGGCACCCCGTGCTGCACCAATTTTCTAGCGTACCGCGCCTCGCGTGGGTCGGCCCGATGTTTTTTTTCGATCGGTGTCAGTCGAAATATGCATGGGCGTTGTCGGCGGGATTACGGCTGCATAGCGTTGAGGTGCCGGATCCGGCTAACCGGACAGTTCACAGCATCGAACTGCCGGCGCGCCGCAGACGGTACTTCCCCCAGGGCCGGTTGCGCCGTGTGCGTGCCGGCCCGCCTCCATTGTGGCGGCCCGGTGCCGGGTCGCGCCGTTTTTTGTGCAGTGCAGATTGCACATTCGTGACACGCGGGGGAACTATGTTCGGAAGTCGCGGCGCAGCATCGGCCGTGCGCGCCTGCGACGCACCGTCGTCGCACGTCGCGCCGGGCGCTGCACCACCGTGGTGCGCAATGTCGCCCGGGCGAGCCTGGCGCGGCGCAAAAAGGGGGGATTATCGAGGGAGCCCGCAAGGCACGTTCCTTGCAACGCAGTCGTTACGCCGGTCCGGCATGCGCAATGCCGGGGAAACGATCGATGGAGAAAAAGATCGATGAAGCCATTCGATGAAATGCTGCAATCCGGCGACATGGTAAGGGCGCCTTACGCGCGCCTGAAGCAGTGGCTCGACACGCAGAATCCCGCGAGCCTCGCCCAGAAAGCCCACGACGCGGAAGGCGTGTTCCGCAAGACGGGCATCACGTTCGCCGTCTACGGCGACGCGGAGGCCGCCGAGCGGCTGATTCCGTTCGACATCGTCCCGCGCATCATCTCGGGCACGGAATGGAGCCGGCTGTCGCTCGGCATCGAGCAGCGCGTGATGGCGCTCAACGCCTTCCTCGACGACATCTACCATCGTCAGGAAATCGTGCGCGCCGGCATCGTGCCGAAGCACCTGATCGCGCACAACGAAGCGTTCATCCCGGAGATGATCGACTTCCGGCCGCCCGGCAACGTTTACACGCACATCATCGGCGTCGACATCGTGCGCACCGGCGAAAACGAGTTCTACGTGCTGGAAGACAACGCGCGCACGCCGTCCGGCGTGTCGTACATGCTGGAAAACCGCGAAACGATGATGCAGCTCTTTCCGGAGCTGTTCCAGCAGGTGAAGGTGCGCCCGGTCGAAACCTATCCGCAGATGCTGCGCCAGTCGCTCGCGGCCGTATGCCCGCCGGGCGGCAACGCCGACAACCCGACCGTCGCCGTGCTCACGCCGGGCATCCACAACTCCGCGTACTACGAACATTCGTTCCTCGCCGACCAGATGGGCGTGCATCTCGTCGAAGGCAGCGACCTGCAGGTGATCGACGGCCGCGTCGCGATGCGCACGACCGAAGGTTTCCAGCCGATCGACGTGCTGTATCGCCGCGTCGACGATGCGTTCCTCGATCCGCTCACGTTCCGCCCCGATTCGGTGCTCGGCGTCGCGGGGATCATGGACGTCTACCGCGCGGGCAACATCACGATCGCGAACGCGCCCGGCACGGGCATCGCCGACGACAAGGCGATCTACTCGTACATGCCGGAGATCGTCGAGTTCTACACGGGCCGCAAGGCGCTGCTGGAGAACGTGCCGACCTGGCGCTGCGGCGAGGCCGACAGCCTGAAGTACGTGCTCGACCATCTCGACGAACTGGTCGTGAAGGAAGTGCACGGCTCGGGCGGCTACGGGATGCTGGTCGGGCCGGCCGCGTCGAAAGCGGAGATCGAGGCCTTCGCCGCGAAGCTGCGCGCGCGCCCCGCGAACTACATCGCGCAGCCGACGCTCGCGCTGTCCACGACGCCGATCCTGACCGACGCCGGCCTTGCGCCGCGCCACGTCGACCTGCGGCCGTTCGTGCTGGTGTCGGACCGGATCCGCATCACCCCGGGCGGCCTCACGCGGGTCGCGCTGAAGGAGGGATCGCTCGTCGTCAACTCGAGCCAGGGCGGCGGCACCAAGGACACCTGGGTGCTGGCCGACTGAGCCGGATGCTACCGCGCGCGCCGGAGCCGGCGCGCGAACCGAACGAAGACGGAGTGGACACGAGATGCTTCTGGGACGTACTGCAAGCGGTCTCTACTGGATGTACCGCTATATCGAGCGCGCGGAGAACATCGCGCGCATCGTCGATGCCGGGTTGCGGATGGCGCTCACGCGCACGTCCGACGCGCCGGCCGAATGGTCGTCGGTGCTCGTCAGCTCGGGCACGGATGAAGGTTACCGGCAGAAATACGACGCGTATGCGGCCGATACCGTGACCGACTACCTGTTGCGCGACCGCGACAACCCGTCGAGCGTGCTGTCGTGCATCGAGGCGGCGCGCTCGAATGCGCGGATGGTGCGCACGGCGCTCACGCGCGAGGCGTGGGAGAGCGTGAACGGCGCTTGGCTCGCGCTGCGCCGCGCGCTCGCGCAGCCGGTGCCGGAAAGCGAGCTGCCGGCCGTGCTCGACCAGGTGAAGCGCGAAACCGCGCTGATCCTCGGCAGCTTCTACAGCACGATGCTGCGCAACGAGATCTTCGATTTCGCGCAGATCGGCGCGTTCGTCGAGCGCGCCGACAACACCGCGCGCATCATCGACGTGAAATACCACCTGCTGCTGCCGTCGGTGTCGCACGTCGGCACGATCCTCGACAACTACCAGTGGGAGACGATCCTGCGCTGCGTCGCCGCGCACCGTTCGTACCGCTGGGTGTACGACGTGCAGTACAAGCCGATGAACATCGCCGACTACCTGATCCTGAACGGCCGCATGCCGCGTTCGCTGCGCTATTGCTACGGGCGCGTCGTGTCGAGCCTGAACCTGCTCGCAAAGGATTACGGCGTGACACACCCGTGTCACGACACGGCCACGAAGATCCTGCAGATGCTGTCCGATACGTCGGTCGAGCGGATCTTCAAGAGCGGCCTGCACGAATTCCTGACCGACTTCATCGGCCGCAACAACAGCCTCGGGATCGAAATCGCCCAGGCTTACAACTTCGACTGAGACTTGCCATGCGACTCGCCATTCGACACATCTCGCGTTATCAGTTCGACGATCAAGCCACCCATGCGCTGCAACGGCTGCGGCTGCGCCCGCAATCGGGCCCCGGGCAGACGGTGCGCGCGTGGCAGGTCACGATCGACGGCGTCGAGCCGTCGCTGTCCTATGCCGACGGGCTCGGCAACCGCATCGACCTCGTGCGGCACGAGCGCGGCGCGAAGGCCGAGATCGTCGTCGTCGCGGCCGGCGTCGTCGAGACGCAGGACCGCGCCGGCATTCTCGGCAATCCTGAAGGCTATGCGCCGCCGTGGATCTTCGAACGCGAGACCGCGCTCACGAAGGCCGGCGACTCCGTGCGCGAGCTCACGGAAGCGCTGCCCATCGACCCGCGCGGCCTCGACGCATTGCACTGGCTGATGACGGAAGTGCATGACCGCATCGCGTATGCGCCGAACCTGGCCGCCGACGCGCCCGTCGACGCGGAAACCGCGCTGCAAAGCGGCGAGGGCACGAGCCGCGACCACGCGCATGCGTTCATCGCGGCCGCACGCGTGCTGAAGATTCCCGCCCGCTATATCTCGGGCTACGTGCTGGCGGACAGCGCGATGCAGCGCATCGCCGACGCGAAGCAGAACCTGGGTGACGACGAGGCGGAAGAAGCGCTCGCGCTGCAGAGCGGCGAGGGCATGCAGCAGGTGCTCGGCGCGTCGCACGCCGCGCAATCGCAGGGGCTGCCGCAGCCGTCGCTCGGTGCGCAGCCGCAAGCGACCGGGCTGATGCAGCAGCCGGCCGGCCATGCGTGGGCCGAGGCCTATGTCGAAGGGCTCGGCTGGGTCGGATTCGATCCGTTCATGAATCGCTGCCCGGACGAGCGTTACGTGCGCATCGCGGTCGGCCTCGACTATCGCGACGCGCAGCCGGTGACGGGGCTCGGCGCGACGGCCGTCGGCGTCGAGATCAGCGTCGTGCAGACACCCGAGCTCGTCTGACCCGACGCGCGCTTTCGCCGAATCCGCCAGGCCGGGCCGCCGCGTCGCGTTGAACGCGACGCGGCGCGCGGCCGGCCCAACCCGAACCGAGCTCCCATGTCCATCCACGTCGCGCTGCATCACACCACCCGCTATCGCTACGACCGGCTCGTCAACCTCGGCCCGCAGGTCGTGCGGCTGCGGCCCGCGCCGCACTGCCGGACGCCGATCCTCGCGTATTCGATGACGGTCGAGCCCGCGCAGCACTTCATCAACTGGCAGCAGGACCCGTTCTCGAACTATCTCGCGCGGCTCGTGTTTCCGGAGCGCACCGAGCACTTCGAGATCACGATCGATCTCGTCGCCGAGATGTCGGTGTACAACCCGTTCGACTTCTTTCTGGAGGCGAGCGCGGAGCAATACCCGTTCAGCTATGACGACGCGCTGAAGACCGAACTCGCACCGTATCTCGTGTGCGACCCGCAGACGAGCGCGGCGCCGCTGTTCCGCGCGTACGTCGAAGGCGTCGATCGCACGCCGGCCGGCACCGTGAACTTCCTCGTCGCGCTGAACCAGCAACTGCAGCGCGACATCGGTTATCTCGTGCGGATGGAGCCGGGCGTGCAGACGCCCGAGCAGACGCTCGAGCTGGCGTCCGGCTCGTGCCGCGACAGCGCATGGCTGCTCGTGCAGCTGTGCCGCCATCTCGGCATCGCTGCGCGTTTCGTGTCGGGCTACCTGATCCAGCTCACGCCCGACGTGAAGTCGCTCGACGGCCCGAGCGGCACGTCGGTCGACTTCACCGACCTCCATGCATGGTGCGAGGTGTACCTGCCGGGCGCCGGCTGGATCGGCTTCGACCCGACCTCGGGCCTGCTCGCGGGCGAGGGCCACATTCCGCTGGCCTGCACGCCGCAGCCGACGAGCGCCGCGCCGGTCGAGGGACTGATCGACGAGTGCGAGGTGTCGTTCGAGCACGAGATGACCGTGACGCGCGTGTACGAATCGCCGCGCGTGACGAAGCCGTATACGGATTCGCAATGGGACGCCGTGCTGGCGCTCGGCTCGCAGGTCGACGGCGCACTCGAGGTCGGCGACGTGCGGCTCACGCAGGGCGGCGAGCCGACCTTCGTGTCGATCGACGATCGCGACGGTGCCGAGTGGAACACCGACGCGCTCGGCCCGACCAAGCGCGGCTACGCGACCGAACTCGTGCAGCGGCTGCGCGCCGAGTACGGCGACGGCGGCTTCCTGCATTTCGGGCAGGGCAAGTGGTATCCGGGCGAGCAGCTGCCGCGCTGGGCGCTGTCGATCTTCTGGCGTGCCGACGGCCAGCCCGTGTGGCACGACCCGTCGCTGTTCGCCGACGAGCGCGAGCCGTCCGCGTATACGACCGACGACGCGAAGCGCTTCATCGATGCGCTCGCCGCGCGGCTGAACCTGACCGGCGAATTCATCCGGCCCGGCTACGAGGACGTGTGGTACTACCTGTGGCGCGAGCGCCGGCTGCCGGTCAACGTCGACCCGTTCGACTCGCGCCTCGACGACGAGCTCGAACGCGCGCGGCTGCGCAAGGTGTTCGAGCAGCAGCTCGACAGCGTGGTCGGCTACGTGCTGCCGGTCAAGCGCGTGGACACGGCGCCGGGCCTCGACGGGCCGCGCTGGCAGACGGGGCCGTGGTTCTTCCGCGACGAGCGGATGTACCTCGTGCCCGGCGATTCGCCGATGGGTTATCGGCTGCCGCTCGATTCGCTGCCGTGGGCCAGCCGCGCCGACTATCCGTATCTCGTCGAGCGCGATCCGTTCGCGCCGCGCGACGCGCTGCCGGAAGCCGCCGCGATCCGCGCGCGCTACGCGGGGCCCGCCGATGCGCCGCGCTACCTGTCCGGCGTGCATCGCGAGGCGTCCGCGCAGACCGTGATGCAGTGGCGCGACGACGGCGCGGCCGGGAACGGTCGGCCTGCCGCGCGCGACCCGGGTCGCGTTCCCGCGCGCTTCGAATCGGCCGCGTGGATCACGCGCACCGCGCTGTGTGTCGAAGTGCGCAACGGCATCCTGTACCTGTTCATGCCGCCGCTTGCCGCGCTCGAGGATTATCTCGACCTGCTCGGCGCGATCGAGCTGACCGCGCACGCGCTGGGCGTGAAGCTCGTGCTCGAAGGCTATCCGCCGCCGCGCGACGCGCGGCTGAAGCTGCTGCAGGTCACGCCCGATCCCGGCGTGATCGAGGTGAACATCCATCCGGCCGCCAACTTCGACGAGCTCGTCGACCACACCGAATTCCTGTACGACGCCGCGTGGCAGTCGCGGCTGTGCAGCGAGAAATTCATGGTCGACGGCCGCCACGTCGGCACCGGCGGCGGCAACCACTTCGTGCTCGGCGGCGCGACGCCGGCCGACAGCCCGTTCCTGCGCCGCCCGGACCTGCTCGCGAGCCTGATCGCGTACTGGCACAACCATCCGTCGCTGTCCTACCTGTTCTCGGGGCTGTTCATCGGGCCGACCAGCCAGGCGCCGCGCGTCGACGAGGCGCGCAACGACCAGCTCTACGAGCTCGACATCGCGTTCGCCGAGATCCAGCGCAACAAGCTGCTGTTCGGGCAGGACATGCCGCCGTGGCTGGTCGACCGCGTGCTGCGCAACCTGCTGATCGACGTGACGGGTAACACGCACCGCAGCGAATTCTGTATCGACAAGCTGTATTCGCCCGACTCGTCGACCGGCCGGCTCGGCCTGCTCGAACTGCGTGCGTTCGAGATGCCGCCGCATGCGCGGATGAGCATCGTGCAGCAATTGCTGCTGCGCGCGCTGGTCGCGCGTTTCTGGGCCGCGCCGTACACGACGCCGCTCACGCGCTGGGGCACCGCGCTGCACGACCGCTTCATGCTGCCCGAGTTTCTTCAGATGGATTTCGACGACGTGCTGGCCGAACTGCGCGACGCCGGTTTCGCGTTCGATCCGGCGTGGTTCGCGCCGCACTTCGAATTCCGCTTCCCGCTGTTCGGCCAGATCGCGGTGAACGGCATGCAGCTGTCGCTGCGCGGCGCGCTGGAACCGTGGCACGTGATGGGCGAGGAGGGGGCGCCCGGCGGCACGGTGCGCTACGTCGATTCGTCGGTCGAACGGCTCGAAGTGCGCGTGACGGGGCTGAACGACAACCGCCACGTCGTGACCGTCAACGGCCGCGCGTTGCCGCTGCAGCCGACCGGCACCGTCGGCGAATACGTCGCGGGGGTGCGCTACAAGGCGTGGTCGCCGCCGTCCGCGCTGCATCCGACCATCGGCGTGCACGCGCCGCTCACGTTCGACATCGTCGATACGTGGCTGCAGCGCTCGCTCGGCGGCTGCCGCTACCACGTCGCGCATCCGGGCGGACGCAACTACGCGACGTTCCCGGTCAATGCCTATGAAGCGGAGAGCCGCCGGCTCGCACGCTTCGTCGAGATGGGGCATACGCCGGGGCGGATGGAGGTCGCGCCCGCCGCGCCGAGCCGCGAGTTCCCGTTCACGCTCGATTTGCGGCGGCCGTGACCGGACGATGACGAGGCGGACGACGAGGCGCGGTGTGCGGTCTCCCGGAGAATGGGGTGATGGCGGCCCCGCCGGAATGCTAGGATGCGGGCAGATTGCGGCCGAGCGCCGCAGCAGCCTGCCGCTGGTGCGGCCGTGCGCATGCACGGTTGCACCCTGAAGACGGAACGACACCGTGCCGCCCATAAACATCGACCATCTCGCCGCCCTCGACGCGATGCCCACGCTTTTCGATACCGGCGCGCAGCCGGATGCCGCGGAACTGGCCGCCGCGCTCGCGGCGCCGGCGGCGGCCGGCCGCTACGACGAACTGCGTGGCAGCGCGGCCGGCCTGAACGCGCCTGCGCTCGCGCCCGCGTGGCGCAGTTTCTTCACATCGATCGGCAGCGACGGCGTGGCCGACCTCGATCGCCGCGCCGACGCGCTGCACCGGCGCATGCGCGAGAACGGCCTGTTCTACCAGCTGCACGAGCAGCGCGCCGGCGACGGCGCGGCCGGCCCGTGGTCGCTCGACCTGCTGCCGCTGATCGTCACGCCCGAGGACTGGGTCGCGATCGAGCGCGGCGTGCTGCAGCGCGTGCGGCTGCTCAACGCGACGCTGGCCGACCTGTACGGGCCGCAGACGATCCTCGAGCGCGGGCTGTTGCCGCCCGCGCTCGTCACCGGGCACCCCGGCTACCTGCGCGCGATGCGCGGCGCGAGCGTGCCGGGCGACACCTGGCTGCACGTGGTCGCGTTCGATCTCGCGCGTGGCCCGGACGGGCAGTGGCGGATCGTCGCGCAGCACACGCAGGGCGCGGCCGGCCTCGGCTACCTGCTCGAAAACCGGCTGATCGTGTCGCGGCTCTTTCCGCGCGGGTTTCGCGGGCTGCGCGTGCAGAGGCTCGCATCCGCGTACCGCGCGCTGCTGCAGAGCATGCAGGCGCTCAGCCCGGCCCGCAAGAACTCGCGGATCGTGCTGCTGACGCCGGGGCCGCACAGCGCGACGTATTTCGAACACGCGTATCTCGCGCGCTACCTCGGCCTCACGCTCGTCGAAGGCGGCGACCTGACCGCGCGCGACAACCGCGTATTCCTGAAGACGCTGAGCGGCCTCGAACCCGTGCACGGCATCCTGCGGCGCGTCGACGACGCGTGGCTCGATCCGCTCGAACTGCGGCCCGATTCGATGCTCGGCGTGCCGGGGCTGCTGCAGGCCGTGCGCGCGGGCAACGTGCTGCTCGCGAACGCGCCGGGCTCGGGCTTCCTCGAATCGCCGGCGATGCTCGGCTTCATGCCGCGTCTCGCGGAAGGGCTGCTCGGCGAAACGCTGACGCTGCCGGCCGTGCATTCGTGGTGGTGCGGCGAGGCGGCCGCGTGCGACGACGCGCTGCCGCAACTCGCGCGCGCCATCGTGAAGGCATCCTATCCGCCCGAGGTGCAGGCCGGCGGCGCGTTCGAGCCGGTGATCGGCGCGCGGCTCACGCAGGCGCAGCTGGCCGAGTGGCGCGCGCGGATTCTCGCGCGGCCCGAACACTACACGGTGCAGGCCGACCTGCCGCTGTCGCAGGCGCCGACCTGGCCGCGTCAGGACGCGCCCGACGGCCACGGCGGCGCGCGCATCGTGCCGAAGCCGGTGCTGCTGCGCGTCTTCGCGCTCGCCGACGGTGCGCAGCGCTGGCGGCTCCTGCCGGGCGGGCTGTCACGGGTCGGCACGCGCGACACGCTGTTCAATGCGCCGATGCCGCGCGGCGGCAGCACCGTCGATACGTGGGTGATGACCGAAGGCATCGTCGATTCGACGACGCTGCTGCAGACGCATCTCGGCCCCGACGACCTCGTCGAACGGCCGCGCGCGATCGCGAGCCGCGCGGCCGAGAACCTGTTCTGGCTGGGTCGTTACACCGAGCGCGCGACCAACCTGATGCGGCTCGCGCGCGCGGCGCTCGAGCGGCTGCGCGGCGAGGACGACGTCGACAGCCCCGCGCACCTGGAGCTGCTCGACACGCTGTGCCGCGACACCGGCCTGATCGCGGCCGATGCGCCGAATGCCGTCGATGCGCCGCGTGCGTTCCAGCACGCGCTCGCGACGTCGCTCACGCGCGGCGCGGATCGCACGTCGGGCATTGCGTCGTGCCTGTTCGGGATGCGTGGCGCGGCTGCCGCGATCCGCGAACGGCTGTCGAGCGACCAGTGGCGCCTGATCGACGATGCGACCCAGCTGTTCGCGGACAGCGCGGGCCAGCCGGAAGCCGAGGAACAGATCGGCAACGACGCGCTGCAGTTGCTGGAGCGTCTCGGCCTGCTGCTCGGCGCGATCACGGGCGCGCAGACCGACAACATGACGCGCGACGACGGCTGGCGGCTGCTGTCGATCGGCCGGCAGATCGACCGGCTGGACTTCCTGTGCAGCGTGCTGAAGTGCGCGTTCGACGAAGGCGCGGTGCACCGGCAGGACGGCTTCGAGCTTGTGCTGGAGCTGTTCGACAGCACGATCACGTTCCGTTCGCGTTTCCAGCGCGGCTTCGATGTCGCGCCGCTGCTGTCGCTCGTCGTGCTCGATACCGACAATCCGCGCTCGCTCGGCTGGGTCGTGCAGGCGCTGCGGGGCCGGCTGACGAAGGTCGAGCGCAGCGAAGGTTATGCGTTGTCCGAACTGGCCGAGACGGTTCCGGACGTGCCCGCGTGGTCGCTGCACGAGCTGTGCGAAACCACCGACGGGGGCCGGCACGGCAAGCTGCTCGAAGCGCTCGACACGACGGCGAAGGCGGTCTGGGAACTGTCGAACCGGATCGGCGAGCGCTATTTCAGCCACGTACGCGAGGCGGGCAGGACGTTATGGTGACGACGAAGGGCGCGGGGAAAGCCCCACCGGGTTCCGGCGATGCACGGAACGCATCGGCATCGGCATCGGCCGCGAAAGCAACGACTGCCGAGGTCGCGCCGGGCCGGTTGCTGCGCGTCACGCACGACACCGAATACCGTTACGCGGCGCGCGTCGAATCGGCGCAGCACCAGGCACGGCTGCAACCGCTCGCGACGCCGCGCCAGCAAGTGCTGTCGTTCGCGCTCGACATCGATCCCGCGCCGGAATCGGTCTGTACCGAGATCGACGCATTCGGCAACGCGCGCGCATCGTTCGCGTTGAACCTGCCACATGACGCGCTGCTCGTGCGCAGCCGCAGCACGGTACGCGTGACGCCGCCCGTGTGGTCGCGCGGTGCGCGCGGCGCGCCGCCGCCCGCCATCGCGCATCCCGACGCGAAACAGGCGACCGCGTGGGAAGCCGTGCGCGACCGCCTGCGGTTTCGCGCAGGGCAGCCTTACGATGCCGCGAGCGAATTCGTGTTCACGTCGCCGCATGTTGCGTGCGACGCCGAACTCGCCGCGTATGCGGCCGCGAGCTTCACGCCGCAACGGCCGCTCGTGCAGGCTGCCTGGGACCTGATGCGGCGCGTGCATGCCGATTTCGCGTATACGCCGAACAGCACCGACATCACGACATCGGCGCTCGATGCGCTGCGCCTGCGCAAGGGCGTGTGCCAGGATTTCGCGCACGTGATGATCGGCGCGCTGCGCTCGCTCGGGCTGGCCGCACGTTACGTGAGCGGCTACCTGCTGACGCAGCCGCCGCCCGGGCAGCCGCGGCTGATCGGCGCCGACGCGTCGCATGCGTGGGTCGAGGTGTACGACCCGGCATGGCCCGAGGACAACGGCTGGCTGCAGCTCGATCCGACCAACGATCGCGCGCCGGGCGACGACTACGTGATGCTGTCGATCGGCCGCGACTACGCGGACGTGACGCCGCTGCGCGGTGTGATCCGCGGCGGCGGTGCGGATCAGGAGCTGAAGGTCGGTGTGACGGTGGAGCCGCTCGACACGCCGTAATGTCGCCCGATGCCGCGTGCCCGCGCGCATCGCGGTTTAAGTCTTCGTTAATACTGCACGCCTAGCATGGCCATGCCGGCGAACGGATCTTGGTTGATTCGGGCGCCGGCGGCACGCGCGGGTGCGTCGGCGTCACGGCGCCGCACCGTCGCGCAGCGCCATTCCCTTGCAACGGCGGCGGATCATGATCAAGACTTTCGACTACACGCTCGGCAGCGAGACGATTGCGCTTTGTGCGAGCTTCGGCGCGGGGCCGGCGTGGCGCCGCGTGCTCGTGAGCCGTGCGGATTCGATGGAGACGCTGGTGGTGCTCGACGCGCGCGGCCTGTCGGGCTTGCTGAAGGTGGCAACCGAAGCGCCGGAGGGGCTGCTCGACGACGCGATCCGCAAGGTCGGCGACGAGCAGCTCGTCGAGCGGGCGATCAGCGGCAGGGCGATCGTCGAAACCGCGCTTTGATCGCACGATGCGGCGCGGCGCAGCGTGTGCCGGCAGGCATGGCCGCACACGCCGCATCGCATCCCGTCGTGTCGGTTACGCCGCGAACCGGTCCGTGGCCGCGATCAGCGCCTCCAGGATCCCCGGTTCGTTGTACGCATGCCCGGCACCGGGCACGATCTCGAACGTCGCATCCGGCCATGCCTTCGACAGCTCCCATGCGGTGCGGGCAGGCGTCGCGACGTCATAGCGGCCCTGCACGATCACGCCCGGAATGCCGGCGAGGCGATGCGCGTCACGCAGCAACTGGCCTTCCTCGACGAAACCCTGGTTCACGAAGTAATGATTCTCGATGCGCGCGAACGCGAGTGCGTAGTGGCCGTCCGCGAAGTGCGCGGCGAGTGCGGGGTCGGGCAGCAGCGTGATCGTGCGGCCTTCCCAGATGCTCCACGCGCGCGCGGCTTCGAGCTTCGCGGCTTCGTCGTTGCCGGTCAGCCGGCGATGGTAGGCGGCCATCAGGTCGCCGCGCTCCGCTTCCGGAATCGGTGCAAGGAAGGCTTCCCACAGGTCGGGGAACAGCCACGACGCGCCTTCCTGGTAGTACCACAGCACTTCCGCGCGGCGCATCGTGAAGATGCCGCGCACGACCAGCGCGCTCACGCGCTCCGGGTGCGTTTCCGCATACGCGATCGACAGCGCGCTACCCCACGAGCCGCCGAACACGAGCCACTTTTCCGCGCCGACCATCTCGCGCAGGCGCTCGATGTCGGCAACCAGATGCCACGTCGTGTTGTTCTCGAGGCTCGCATGCGGCGTCGAGCGCCCGCAGCCGCGCTGGTCGAACAGCAGGATGTCGTAGCGCTCCGGATCGAACAGGCGGCGATGGTCGGCGCTGCAGCCGGCGCCGGGGCCGCCGTGCAGGAACACGGCGGGCTTGCCGGCGGGGTTGCCGCAGCGCTCCCAGTAGATGCGGTGGCCGTCGCCGGTGTCGAGATGGCCGTGGGCGTAGGGTTCGATCGGTGGGTACACAGGCAGGCTCCGGGTGAAGGTCGACGGGAGGGCGGACGAGGCGCGGGCCGTTGTGCGGGCGGGTACGGTACTGCGGATGTTGCTGCGCCGCAAAACTCGTTGCGTGGGCATCGGACCGGCCGCCGCCGGACAAGGATTGTCATTATGCCCATTCGCCGCGCCGGGCGTCGGCTCGTTCGGGCGCAGCGTCGTTGGCGGGGTGGGTCGCGGCGATTTTTGAAGCAATTTCATTCCGATATTTTTCATACAAAATCCCGGCGGCATATCGGCGTGCCGAAGCGGGGGCGGCGCTGGTCTGCTGCCCATCCACCGTGCCGACGGAAACCAGCCGATGAACCATCGCGTCACGCAGTTGACCGGATTGCGCGCCGTCGCGGTGGCGATGGTCGTGGTCGGACACGCCGAGCACGTGCTGCCCGGCGGCTACACGGGCTGGTACGCGCCGTTGCGGCTGATCGCCGACGGCCGGCTCGGCGTGCTGATCTTCTTCGTCCTCAGCGGCTTCCTGATCACCAACGTGCTGCGCGCCGAATTCGCGCGCACGGGCGGCATCGCGCTGACGTCGTTCTACGTGCGTCGCGCGCTGCGGATCTGGCCGGCCTGCTACGTCTACCTCGCGGCGGTCGCGATCGTGGCCTTCGCCGGCTGGTTCGACGTCGATCGCCGGCAGTGGCTGTATGCGGCGCTGCACCTGTGGAATTACTCGGCGTGGTTCGGGCTGACCGGCGACAACGCGTTGCATCCGGACGGTGCGTGGTATCTCGGCCATTTCTGGTCGCTCGCGCTCGAGGAACAGTTCTACTGGTTCTGGCCGCTGCTGTTCGTGTACGGCATGCGGCGCGCCGGCACGCGCTGGCTGGCTGCGCTGATCCTGATCGTGCCGCTGGTGCGCGCCGTCACGTACTTCGTGGCGCCCGCGCTGCGCGGGCAACTCGGGATGATGCTTCACACGGGCGTCGATCCGATCCTGATCGGTTGTTATGCGTCGCTCAACCGCGAACGGCTCGAAGCGTGGATCCGCTCGTGGCGCGGCGAGACGCGCATCGTGACGGCGATCATCGTGGTCGTGCTGATCGGCGGCCCGCTCGCCGAACATCGGTTCGGTGGCTTCTGGAATGCGACATACGGCGTGACGCTCGAGGCCGCGCTGATCGCGATCGTGATTGTCGTGCTGAATTTCCGCAGCGAATTCTGGTGTGCGCGATGGTTGCGTACGCAGCCTGTCGTGTTCGTCGGCACGATCTCGTTCAGCCTCTATCTGTGGCAGCAGCCGTTCGCGAATCCGGATCTGCCAGTTGCGCATGCGTTTCCGCTCGGGATCGTGTGGGCGCTGATGGCGGCGACGGCTAGTTACTTTCTCGTCGAGAAGCCGTTCCTGCGGTTGAAGGATCGGTATACGGCGCGTGAGGCGCGACGTGCGCGTGACGACGCGTTGCGGATGCCGGCGTCGGGCGAGGCGATCGGAGCGAAGGTGGTGGAGTAGGCGAGTGAGGCGCGGTCTTACTGGAAGCGCTTCTTCGAAGCGGGTGAATACCAGAAGTCGCGGAACATATCGATTCCGTACGTTTTGCCGTTGTATTTAACGATCGTGCGTACGGTACGTTTCCCCTTGTCTGAGTCTTTGTCGTCGCTTTCCATCTTTATGACGTGTGCCGTTATCGACAGATCCGCGAACCCGTCGTGCGATGTCTTTTCGACGGCAATCGTCATCCGTGCGGATTCGCTACGCAGGTCGCGGGAATCGGGGCTGCATGCGGGGCCGCTGACCGCGACCCAGCCGTTGAGATTGGTGCCGAATACAGGGCGAATGTGGGTGCCATCGCGAATCCACAGCGTCAGTTCGTTCTCGGGGTAGGCGTCTGCACAACTCGGCCCGCGCGCACTGCTCTTGAACACGACCCCGAACGCACGCACGTCCTGCGACAACCTGTACGGCGCCGTGTCGATCCTGTAACTGTTCTCATCGATCTCCGTCACCGCGTCTTCCTGAACCACCGACCGCTCGGCCGCAACAACCTTGCCGCCTTCAACGAGCGCGACGACCTGCAACTTCCTGCTTTCGTCCGGGTTCCTGCTCTTCGGCAGCGAATCGAACGCGACGGCTGCGATCGTCGTTCCGGGCGCATTCGGCATGACCTTGCATGCGGATGCGACGACCAGCCGGTTGGTGTCGCGCGCGGCGAGGCGCGCGTTTGCGATGCCGGCCCAGCGGGCGATCGAAACGACGGTCGCGTCATCGCAAGCCTGAGTGTCGGCAGCCTGAACGGCGGGGGCGGTGACGAGCGCCAGAAATGGGGTGAAACGAAGGATTCTCATAGTCCCGATGGAAATAGGTTCTTCATTGATGCTGCCGATGTCGCTTACCGACACGAAGCGGACGTTCGCCGAATCGGTGCCACGCTTAACGTGGTTTGCTTGTGCCAATGAACTGCATCTCACTCAACAA
>NZ_WIXR01000007.1:0-88436 GCF_019425585.1 Burkholderia sp. COPS
GCAAGACCGGTGGCACGCAGGTCGAGTTCATGCGCGTGACGCTGCAGGAGGTGCTCGTCACGTCCGCGCAGGTCGCGGGGATCGATCCGGGCGACGTCGCCGACCGGCTGATGATGCACTACGGCTTCCAGGCCGCGAAGGTGAAGAAGCAGTACTGGCAGCAGAACGACAACGGCGGCAAGGGCGCGGAGGTGACCGTCGGCTGGAACATCAAGGAAAACACCGAGATGTGACGGCGCGGAGACGACCATGGACGACCCGCGAACCCGCGACGGCCGGGAGGGCAACCTGCGCGACCGGCTACAGCCCGCGCTGCNNACTGCGCGATCTCGCGTGGCTGCTCAACACGCGCAACGCCGAGGACGGTTTCGTCGACTGGCCGGCGTTCGCGCACGCGCAGGCGTCGGTGCTCAACTACGGGATGCGGCCGCTCGTCGGCAAGCCGATGTCGGGCGTCGAGCGGATGTCGGTCGAGGCGTCGATCCGCGACGCGATCGTCCGCTTCGAGCCGCGCATCGCGCCCGACAGCGTCGAAGTCCGCAGCGTGATCGACGCAGCCGGCGGCCACGCCGGCGAGCGGCGCCACAACGTGTTGCTGTTCGAGATTCGCGGCACGCTGTGGTCGATCCCGCATCCGCTCGAATTCGTGCTGCGCTCCGACCTCGATCTCGAGACGGGCGCGATGTCGCTGCAATCCGTGGCGGGGGCCTGACGCGATGGATACGCGCCTGCTCGACTACTACAACCGCGAACTCGCGTACCTGCGCGAGCTCGGCGGCGAATTCGCGCAGCAGTTCCCGAAAGTGGCCGCGCGGCTGCGGCTCAACGAATCGGGGCCGCCCGACCCGTACGTCGAGCGGCTGCTCGAAGGCTTCAGCTTTCTCACCGCGCGCGTGCAGCTCAAGATGGATGCCGAGTTTCCGCGCTTCACGCAGGCGCTGCTCGATGCCGTGTATCCCGGCTATATCGCGCCGCTGCCTTCGATGGCGATCGTGCGGTTCGCGCCGATGCTGAACGAAGGCAGCCTTGCGCAAGGCTGGCGGCTGCCGGCCGGCACCGCGTTGCGCGCGCGTCCTGCCGCGTCCGAGCAGACCGCATGCGAATTCCGCACCGCGCACGACCTGACGCTGTGGCCGCTCGAACTGACCGATGCGACCGTCACCGGTGCGCCGTCGTGGCTGCCGCGTGGCGCCTTCGCCGCGCGACAGGACGTGCGCGGCGCGCTGCGCATCCGGCTGAAGGCGCGCGGCGGAGCCAGACTCTCCCAGTTGCCGCTCGACCGGTTGACGTTCCATCTCGCGGGCCCCGAGCGCGACGCGCTGCACCTGCTCGAACTGATCGCCGCCCATGCGCTCGGCGTCGTGTGCCACGACCCGGCGCAGCCGCCGCGCTGGCTGCATACGCTCGATGCCGACGCGATCGTCCACGAGGGTTTCGATCCCGCGCAGGCGATCCTGCCCGACGACGGCCGCAGCTTCCACGGCTACCGGCTGCTGCGCGAGTATTTTGCGTTTCCGGCGCGTTTCCTGTTCTTCAGCATCGGCGGGCTGCGTGCCGCGCTCGCACGCGCGACCGGCGACGAGTTCGAACTGACCGTGCTGTTCGACCGCCACGATGCGGCGCTCGAAGCGGCCGTCAGCGCGCGCCATCTCGCGCTGAACTGCACGCCGGCCGTGAACCTGTTCGCGCGCCGCGCCGATCGCATCCAGTTGCAGCCGGGAGCGCGCGAACACCATGTCGTCGTCGATCGCAGCCGGCCGCTCGACTACGAGGTCTATGCGGTGCAGCGCCTCGCGAGCGAGCAGCGCGACGACGGCCAGTCGCGCGAATTCCGGCCGTTTCACGCGTCGTTCGCCAGCGACGACGGCAACCACGGTGCGTACTACACGGTGCGGCGCGAACCGCGGCTCGTCTCCGCCCAGGCGCGCGCGAACGGCACGCGCACCGGCTACGTCGGCAGCGAGACCTACGTGTCGCTCGTCGACAGCCAGTGCGCGCCATACGACGAGACGATGCGCTACCTGGCGGCCGACACGCTGTGCACCAACCGCGACCTCGTGCTGCTGCAGCCGCCCGGCGACGCGAACACGTTCACGCTGCGCGTGTCGGCCCCGGTCGACAGCATCGTCGCGATCCGCGGCCCGTCGCGGCCGCGCCCGCCGATCGCCGATGCGCAAACCGCGTGGCGGCTGATCCGCCATCTCGGGCTGGCGCGCCACACGCTGACCGATCTCGACGACGACGAGGGCGCGCATGCGCTGCGCGAACTGCTCGGCCTGCATGCCGACCCGGCCGATGCCGCGATGCGCCGGCAGATCGACGGCGTGCTGCGCGTGGCGTTCTCGCCGGTGTTCCGCCGGCTGCCGGCGTCCGGCCCCCTGATGTTCGGGCGTGGCGTGCAGGTCGACGTGACCGTCGACGACCATGCGTTCTCCGGCGAGAGCCCGTTCCTGCTCGGCGCGGTGCTCGAACAGTTCTTCGCGCGCCACGTGTCGATCAACGCGTTCGCCGAATGCGTGCTGACCAGCGCGCAGCGCGGCACGCTCGCGCACTGGCCGGCGCGTGTCGGCAGGCGGCCCGCGATATGAAGCGCGACATGTCTCCGCGTGCCGGAACGGCCACCGAAGCCGCACGCCGCGACGCGTGGTGGGCGCGCCTGCGTGCCGCGCCGCACGGTTACGACCTGTTCCAGGCGCTGCGCTGGCTCGATGCGCTGTCGCCCGGCCGCGCGCCGCTCGGCCATGCCGTGCGGCCGCGCGACGAGCCGGTGCGGCTCGGGCAGCGACCGTCGCTCGCGTTCGCGGCGTCGATGCTCGCCGGCGTGTCCGACGACGGCACCGTGCCGCCGCGCATTGCGATTCACGGATTCGGGCTGTTCGGCCCGAACGGGCCGCTGCCGACGCACCTGACCGAATACGCGCACGAACGCGCCGCGCAGCACGACGACCCGACGTTTGCTGCGTTCGCCGACCTGTTTCATCACCGGCTGATCCTGCTGTTCTACCGCGCGTGGGCCGACGCGCAGCCGACGGTGAGCCTCGATCGCCCGGAACGCGCACGCTTCGACGGTTATGTCGCGAGCCTGATCGGGCGCGCGGCACAGGGCGACAAACCGGCCGCGCAAGCCAACGCCGATACCGACACGCTCGCGCCGCATGCGCGTTATTTCCATGCCGGCCATCTCGTCCGGCACACGCGCAACCCGGAAGGGCTCGTGCAGATCCTGCGCCGGCATTTCGGTGTCGAGGCCCGCATCGTCGAGCACGTGCCGCAGTGGGTTGCGATCGAGCGGTCGCAGCGCTGCACGATCCGCGCGACGCGGCCGACGTTGCGGCTGGGCGCCGTCGCGCTCGGCATCGCGGTGCGCGACGCGCAGTCGCGCTTCCGGATCGTGCTCGGCCCGCTGTCGCTCGACGCGTACCGCCGCTTCCTGCCGGGCGGCCCGCATGCCCGGCAGCTTGCGCACTGGGTGCGCGAATACGTCGGCATCGAGTTCGACTGGGACGTGCAGCTCGAACTGGCTGCCGACGCGGTGCCGGCGATCGCGCTCGGCGCGCCGCAGGGCATCGGCCGCACCGCTTGGCTCGGGCAGCGGCTCGAACCGGGCCCCGCGCGTGACCTCGTCGTCCGCTACGACGTGCGGCGCGGCGGCGTACCCCTTCATCGCGAAACCGCCTAAACGGGAACCGTCATGTCCGATATCGGCCGCGCCAACCTGTTCGGAAAACTGAATCCGTTCCTCTACGAGACGCTCGAGCAGGCGACCGGCTTCTGCCGGTTGCGCGGCAACCCGTACGTCGAGCTCGCGCACTGGTTCAAGCAGATGCTGCAGCGGCTCGACGGCGACCTGCAGCGCGTGCTGCGCCACTTCGCGATCGACGACGCCGCGATCGATCGCGGGCTCGTCGCCGCACTCGACAAGCTGCCGCGCGGCGCGGGCTCGGTGTCGGATCTGTCCGTGCATATCGACGACGCCGTCGAACGCGCGTGGGTGTACGCGACGCTGAAGTACGACGCGACGCGCATTCGCGGCGCGGTGCTGCTGCTCGCGATCCTGAAGACGCCGCAGTTGCGCAACGTGCTGCTGGCGATCACGCGCGAATTCGAACGCGTCGTGCCGGACGTGCTCGCCGATGCGCTCGAATCGATCGTCGAAGGCTCGCCCGAGGCGCCGCCGGCCGGGCAAGCGGCGCCGGGCGACGGCACGGCGTTGCGCGGCGCGGCCGGCGCCGCGGATGGCCCGGCACTCGCGCGCTTCGCCGTCGACCTGACCGCCCGCGCGCGGGCCGGCGAGATCGACCCGGTCGTCGGGCGCGACGCCGAGATCCGCCAGATCGTCGACATCCTGCTGCGGCGCCGGCAGAACAACCCGCTGCTGGTCGGCGAGGCCGGCGTCGGCAAGACGGCCGTTGCGGAAGGTTTCGCGCTGCGGATCGCCGCCGGCGACGTACCGCCGTCGCTGCGCGACGTCGCGCTGTACCTGCTCGACATCGGGCTGCTGCAGGCCGGCGCGAGCGTGAAGGGCGAGTTCGAGAGCCGGCTGCGCGGCGTGATCGACGAGGCGATGTCGTCCGAGCGTCCGGCGATCCTGTTCATCGATGAAGTCCACACGCTCGTCGGCGCGGGCGGGGCGGCCGGCACCGGCGACGCCGCAAACCTGCTGAAACCCGCGCTCGCGCGCGGCCTGCTGCGCACGATCGGCGCGACCACGTGGTCCGAGTACAAGCAGTACATCGAGAAGGACCCGGCGCTGACGCGACGCTTCCAGCTCGTGCACGTTCACGAACCGGAAGAGGCCGCCGCGCTGACGATGCTGCGCGGCCTGGCCGGGAAGCTCGAGGCGCATCACCGCGTGCTCGTGCTCGACGACGCGCTGCAGGCCGCCGTCACGCTGTCGCACCGTTACATTCCCGCCCGCCAGTTGCCGGACAAGGCGATCAGCCTGCTCGACACGGCCTGCGCGCGCGTCGCCGTCAGCCAGCACGCGGTGCCCGCGCCGATCGAGGATGCGCGCCGCCGCATCGACAGCCTGCGCGTCGAACAGGAGCGGATCGGGCGCGAATGCGCGCTCGGCACCGGCGATACCGCGCGGCGCGATGCGATCGATCACGACATTGCCGCCGCCCGGACCGAACTCAACCGGCTCGACACGCGCTGGCAGACCGAACGCGACGCATTGACGGCGATCGTCGATGCCCGCGCGTTGCTGCTCGACGACGACCCGTCGCACGTGCTCGACGCCGACGCGCGCGTCGCCGCTCAAACCCGTCTGTCGGCCGCCCAGCAGGCGCTGGCCGAGCTGCAGGGCGATGCGCCGCTCGTGCTGCCCGCCGTCGACACGCACGCCGTGGCCGCCGTCGTCGCCGACTGGACCGGCATTCCGCTCGGCCGGATGGTGCGCGACGAAACGCAGGCCGTGCTGAAGCTCGCCGATACGCTCGGCGAACGCGTCGTCGGCCAGAAGCACGCGGTCGAACTGATCGCCGAGCGCATCCAGACCGCGCGCGCCAGGCTGGACGACCCGAAGAAGCCGCATGGCGTGTTCCTGCTGTGCGGGCCGTCCGGCGTCGGCAAGACCGAGACCGCGCTCGCGCTGGCCGACACGCTGTACGGCGGCGAACACAATGCGATCACCATCAACATGAGCGAGTTCCAGGAGGCGCATACCGTGTCGACGCTGAAGGGCGCGCCACCCGGCTATGTCGGCTACGGGCAGGGTGGCGTGCTCACCGAGGCCGTGCGACGGCGCCCGTACAGCGTCGTGCTGCTCGACGAGATCGAGAAAGCGCATCGCGACGTGCACGAGATTTTCTTCCAGGTGTTCGACAAGGGCTGGATGGAGGACGGCGAAGGGCGCGACATCGATTTCCGGCATACGGTGATCCTGCTGACGTCGAATGTCGGCGCCGAGCGCGTGATGCAGCTGTGCCGCGATCCCGAGCGCCTGCCCGATGTGCAGACGCTCGCCGATGCACTGCGCGCGCCGCTGCTCGACGTGTTTCCCGCCGCGCTGCTCGGCCGGCTGACCGTCGTGCCGTACTACCCGCTCACCGACGCGACGCTTGCGCGGATCGTCGCTCTGCAGTTGCGGCGGATCGAGCAACGGATCGACGCGCATCACGGCATCCGGCTGCGCTGCACCGACGCGGCGACCGCGCTGGTCGTCGAGCGCTGCCGGACGATCGAGTCCGGCGGCCGGATGGTCGACGCGATCCTCACGCATACCGTGATGCCGCGCATCGGCCGCGCGATCCTGCAGGCGACGCTCGAAGGCCGCACGCTGTCGTCGATCGAACTGAGCGCGGCCGACGGCGAATTCGCCTACCGGTTCGACGAGGAGGAAACGACTTGAATCGCGTATTCACACTCGACAGCCCGCACGGCGACGACCTCAAGTTCCATACGCTCGACGGCAGCGACGAACTCGGCCGGCTGTTCGAATTCCGGATCGAGGCGCTCGCCGACAGTCACAGCCTGTCGCTGAAGGACATGCTCGGGAAACCCGTGACGGTCCGGATCGAACAGCAGGACCTGTCGACGCGCTACCTGAACGGTATCGTTGCGCGCGCATCGCTCGCCGGGCGACGCGCCGAGCGGTACTACGGCTACGAGCTGATCGTGCGGCCCTGGTTGTGGCTCGCGACGCGCCGCTCCGATTGCCGGATCTTCCAGAACAAGACGGTGCCGGAGATCGTGCAGGAGGTCCTGTCGACGTACGGCTTTCCGATCGAGAATCACCTCGCGGAAACGTACGTGCCGCGCGAGTACTGCGTGCAATACAACGAGACCGACGCCGCGTTCGTGTCGCGGCTGATGGAGTTCGAGGGGATCTACTTCTGGTTTCGGCATGCCGAGGACACGCATACACTGATGCTCGGCGACGCGATGTCGTCGCACACCGGGCTACCCGGCTACGAAACGATTCCGTACATCGCGCGCGACCGCACCGCGATCGCCGACGAGGAGCACATCGACGGCTGGCTGCCCGCGCAGGAAGTGAGCGTCGGCCGGCACCAGACCACCGACTACGACTATACGAAGCCACGGGCCGATCTTTCGTCGCAGAAGGTCGATCCGCGTGGGCACGATCACGACAGCTTCGCGTCGTTCGAGTGGCCGGGCGGTTATCGCGACGATGCGCCAGGCGCGCATTACAGCCGCGTGCGGCTCGAGGAGCAGCAGGCTGAGCATGAGCGGGCGAGTGCCGATACCGATGTGCGCGGTGCTGCGCCGGGTTACCTGTTCACGTTGGCGCATTGTCCGCGTGCGGACCAGAACCGCGAATACCTGATCGTGCGGTGCCAGTACCGCTTCCAGGAGAACGCGTATGCGAGCGACCAGGGCGCGGAGGCTGTCGTGCATCAGACGATGATGCTCGTGCAACCGTCGAGCCTGCCTTACCGATCGCCGCGCGATACGCCGCGGCCACGAACCAACGGGCCGCAGACGGCCACCGTGGTCGGGCCGCCGGGGGAGGAAATCTGGACCGATCAGTACGGGCGCGTGAAGCTGCAATTCCGCTGGGATCGGTATGGGCAAAGCAATCAGGATTCGTCGTGCTGGGTGCGGGTGTCGAGTCCTTGGGCGGGTGGTGGATTCGGGGGTGTGCAGATTCCGCGGGTGGGCGACGAGGTCGTCGTGGATTTCCTGAACGGCGATCCGGATGAGCCGATCGTGACCGGGCGGGTTTACAACGGCGAAAAGATGCCGCCGTGGGGGCTGCCCGGGAGCGCGACGCAGAGCGGGTTGCTGTCGCGCTCGTCACCGGGCGGGACGACCGAGCATGCGAATGCGTTCCGGTTCGAGGACAAGAAGGGCGCCGAGCAGCTGTGGATGCACGCGGAACGGAATTTCGATGCGGAGACGGAGCTCGATCATTCGCTTTCCGTCGGGAACAACCATACGCATACGGTCGGAAACGACGAGACGATGCAGGTGAAGAACAACCGGCAACGGAGCGTGGGGCAGAACGAGACGGTGAACATCGGGCAGAACCGGGTCGCGCAGATCGGGGCGAATGAGACGCATGGGGTCGTCGGCAACCGGACGCGGACGGTCGGACAGAACGAAACCGTGACGATTGCCGCGAATCGGGACGCGACCATCGGAGGCGTGCATACCGAGACGGTCGCGAAGGGCAAGACCGAAACGATCGGCGAAGCCAAGACGCTGAACGTCGGGCAGATGTATCAGACGACGTCGCAGGACATGAAGACGCTGGTTGCGTCGGCGCATACAGAAGAGATCGGCACGCGCACTTCGACGATTGCGAAGGCGCATACGCACACGGTCGGCGGTGAGCACACCGTCAACGTCGGTGCGAACCACACGACGAACGTGCAACATCAGGTGCTCGTCAACGCAGGCGATCAGCTTGCGCTCGTCTGCGGGATGTCGAGCATCGTGATGAAAAGCGACGGCACCATCACGATCCAGGGCGTCAACGTCGCATCGACCGGTACGAACACCCACAGCGTGAACGGCAAGACGGTGACATCGTCAGCGACTGCGGAGCACACGGTCGAAGGTGCCGTCCTGAAACTGAATCCGTGACGGAGGCCCGCACGAATGCAGAACTGGCAGCCGACCAATCCGGTGGAGCGCAGGTTCATGGATGCGCATGCGGACTGGATGAGTTTCGCGAACGACAAAGCCGCGAGGTTGATGGTCTGGCATACGGATGAAGCGGACGCACCGCTGGTACAGCTGTATTTTCAGGCGCAGGAAGACACGTCGTGCGCGGTGCGAACGATGCGTACTGCATTCTCGAACGAGTCCGACTACGCACAGGCGCTGACCGACGAACTGATTGCCTTCTACGACAGCCGCCGCGACGCGTCCGGTGCTCAGGGGATACGCGCCGACTGGCAGCCTCCATTCTTCGACGGCACCGATCCGGTGCGATATCTGCTAACGGTAGCCGACAGTCTCATCGAGCATCATCCGGATGTGTTCCCCGCGCTGATTTTCGTCTTCGAACCGTCGCGCATGCGTGACGAAGGAGGGTGGGTGCGTTGGATCGATCGTCTGATTTCGACTGTCGCGGCATCTCCTTCGCTCGGCGAGCGTCTGCGCTTTGTCGTGCTCCGAATCAATATCGAGCCGTTTGCGTCACTGGTTAAACATCATCAGACGCTCGTCAGTATCGTGCACGGCCGATATTCAATGGCCCGCGTGCCGCGCGAGTTGCTTGCCGAATCGGGCGAACGCGGCGCAAGCGGCGAGTTCCGACGGCTGTTCATCACGATGAGCGAGACCATCGAAAACGGTGATCCCGCCCGCCTCGAGGAACTCCGCGCAGCGGCGCTGAAGGTAGCCGAGCGCGAGAAGTGGTTCGACCAGTGCGTCGTCGTGCACCTGATCGCCGGCGCGGCCTATTTGAAATGGCACGATCGCGAGCATGCAATCGCTGCGTACCGGAATGCCATCGGTAGCGGCATGCAGGCGATCGAGGCAGGCCACCCTGCAGGGCACAAACTCGTCGCGAACGGCCTGTTCGGCGAGGCGAGCGTCCATCTTGCGCACCGGGATCACGCGCGGGCCGCCTACTGCTACGAGCGGGCGGCGACTTCGACGATCGCCGCGCACGATGCACTGATGACCGTCGAGGCGTGGCGCATGAGTGCCGTGTGCTGGGAGCGGGCAGGGGAGCGCGAACACGCACTGGAATCCGGCTTCAACGCCCTCGATGCCGGATTGATGCTCGACGATGCGATGCGCGTCAACAGCAACCTGCAACTCGTCGTCGACTGGATGGTGTCGCAGGTCGGCGCATTCGACCGGCGCAGGGCCGAACTCAGAGAAAAAGTCGCTGCGTTACGCAGCGACCGGTGACCGGAGACGTCAATGGGATTGCCCGCGGTCAAACATCTCGACCCGGTCGTCGGCGTCGACTTGCATTCGGTGCTGGTCGCGCCGAGTCCGACGCCCGTGTTCCTGCCGCATCCCCATATCGGCTTCATGCTGGACCTGCGCGAGTATGTGAACGCCGCGCTGGGTGTCATCGGTGCAATCGCCTTCACGGTTATCGAGGAAAAGGCGATCGAGTACCTCGAAGACCATCCGGATGACGCGAAGAAAGTCGACGAAGCGGTCACCTCAGCTTCCAGTGAAGCCAAAAAGCTGGCAAGCGACCCGCTTATCGCACAAGCCCTGAAGGGCGCATCAATGGCCGCCGACATCGCGAACGCGGCGGGTGCCGGTATCGGGATGGGGAGCATCGCCGGCCGACCGATCTTTGTGAACGGGATGCTGCGAGCGACAGCGGGCACGCACGCGTTTCATCTGCCGTCGCTGCATTTTCCACTCGGTGATTCGTTCGCACCGCCCGACCCGGATCCGTCGAACGACGCGGAAGCGTACATGGGCAGTAAAACCGTGCTCGCGAACAACGACCCGTTCGCGTTCCTCGCGCTGCCGGCGATGAGTTGCTGGGCGGTCGGGCTGGAGCCGCCGGCGCACAACGGCGCGCATACGAAGCGCGAGCACCTGTCTCTACCGACGTCGTTCATGCTACCGATTCCGACCGGCCGTCCCGTGCTAGTAGGCGGGCCGCCGATCATCAACATGGCGGCGCTGGCAAAGGGGCTATTCAAGGCGTTTCGGGGATCGAAATACGCAAAGTCGCTGGCAGACAAGTTGCATCTGAAGCCGGGTTTTCTCAAGTGCAAGGTGCTGCATGCAGAGCCTGTCGATGCAACGACAGGCGAGGTAGTTGTCCGACACGAAGATTTCACGGTCGCCGGACGATTGCCTTTAACCTGGGTTCGCCGCTATGTCAGCGGCAGTACCTATCTCGGCGTGGCCGGCGTCGGCTGGCAAACGCCGGCCGATATTCGTGTCGAATGGATCGTACATGACGGTGTGATCGGGATCATCGCCTGCTTCCCTGACCACACCACGGCCTTCGACTCGATACCGGACGATGCTGGATGGCCCGCACGCGTTCGAGACTGGCAGTACGGTCATGCGCTGTATCGTTGCGGTGAGTTTCTGACGCTCAGGACCCGCGCCGGCATTGAATATGCCTATCGGATTCCCAGCGGCGCGCCATGGCCCACAAGCGAACGCGCAGGGACATTACTTATACAGCGCATTTCGGATCCATCCGGCAACGCGTGGGCGTTCGTGCGAAACCCCGAAGGGCAGCCGATACGGATAGTCGAGTGGCAAGGCGACGTATTGACGGGGCGCAGGATCGAGTGCCACATGAATGAAAATAGCGAGGTAAATCGCGAATGCCGCGTGAACCGGTTTTCGGCGATGACATTGATCGACATCGACGGATGTCCCCATCCGCTGGTGAGTTACGAATACGATCGCGTCGGGAATCTCGTCGTTGCGCTCGACGCAATGGGGCATGCACGTCGTTTTGAGTATATCGACGAGCACATGATGACGTGTCACACGAACGCACTCGGAGCCTCGTTCCACTACAGCTACCGTCGACATCATGACGGCAAATGGCGGGTCGATCACGCGTGGGGAAGAAGCGGTTTGTTCGATTATCGGTTTGACTACGACGTCCGGCGGGGCGAAACACGCATCACCAATTCGCTCGGACACGTATCGATCATGCAGATCAACTCTCGCGGCATGCCGATCTCCATCATTGATCCGCTTGGTGGCGTATCGACGTATCGATACGATGAGCGCGGGCGAACATGTGCCGAAATCGATCCAGCGGGACGTACATACAGATGGGAATATGACGAGGAGGCGAACCTGATTGCCGAATATCGGCCGGATGGCAGCGTTACCCGGGTCTCGCTTGATGACCAGCGACGACCGTCAATCGTTACGCTGCCCGACGGTCGCGAGTGGCATTTTGAATGGGACGCACGCGGCAACCTGATCACTCAACAAACACCTGCGCGAGCGATATACAGATTCGAATACGATCGCAACGGTCAACTCATATCGAGCGTCGGGCCCGGCAATGCCATTTCGACGTTCGCCTACGACCGCGACGGGAACCTGGCCGAGATTGTCGACGCGGGTGGATCGCGCGTCAGGTACGACTACGATGCCCGTGGAAACACGATACGTGTCGATGATGCAACGGGACGTAGCCACCGCTACGAGTATGATCGCGCCGGTAATCTGAAACATGCGTTTGCCCCGGACGGTCGAGAAATTCACTGCGACTACGATGCCGATGACAATCTGATCGGATACCGCGATCAAACTGGCAGCCTGTTTTCGGCTCGCTATTCGGATATCGGTCAGATCATCGCTCGTACCGCGCCGGATGGATCGATCGTCGAGTATCGCTACGACACCGAAGGGCAGGTGATCGGGATCGTCAACGAGAAAGGCGAGTGCTATGCACTGGTACGAGACGCGAATGGCCGGATAGTCAGGGCCACCGACTACCACGGCAACGTGCGGACCTACGAGTACGATCCTGCTGGCCGATTGCTGGCCACGACGAATGGCACGGGCCAGTCGATCGTCTACGAGGCGGATATCCTGGGACGGATCGTTCGGCGTCGTGTTTCAGATCCACGACAGCCCGGCGGCGTTCGCATCGAGACATTCGAATACGATCGCGGTGACAACCTGGTTTCAGCGAGCAATCCTGATGGCCGTGTCGAGCGACGATATGACGATTCAGGGCGGCTCGTGGAAGAGCGGCAGGGCGACAACTTCACGATTGCGTGGTCGTACGACGCAACTCGCGCGCCGATCGAGCGTGTCACCAAAATGACGGTCGGTGGCGAGACGCTGGTCCGCACGGTCCGCTACGCCTATCGTTCTCCGGAATTACTCGAATCGATTCAAGTTGACGACGGCTCCCCGATCATGCTGGAGCGCGACGCTAACGGCAACGTTTTCCGCGAGCGACTGAATGCCCATCTCGCGCGTGAATTCAGTTGGACACCAAACGGGCGGTTGACCGCACAAAAGATGATGCGCGGGAGTCGCATGCTGTTTGGCAGTGAATACCTGTATGACGACCACGGTGAGCCATCCGCAAAGCACGACTCCTGGTCAGAGGCCGAGCACTACGAATACGATTCCTTCGGGCGTTTGATCGGGCATGGCAACACTGCAGGTGTACGGCGCCAGTTCAAGTACGATCCGACCGGCAACCTCACAATGGCATCAGGACAGGCCAGGCAGCATCATGAAGAATCTTCGATTATGCAAAGTATCCTCCATTCCATGCGAGTCATACGGGAGGGGAATGGATGGCGCGCATTCGATCACGCCGGACATGTATGTGCCAAAAGGTACGATCACAACGAACTGACTCTGAGATGGGATGCGACGAGTCAGTTAGTCGATACGTCTACCAAACGTCACCGGACGGGCAAATACGGTTCGACGGATTTCACTGTCGACGTCGATACGCGCTATGGCTATGACGTCTTCGGCCGCCGAGTGAGGAAAATAACGACGACTCGATCGGCCAGCCCGCCGTACGCGGTCGCATCGACCGAGAGCACGACGACTACGACAACGCATTTCTTCTGGGACGGCGACGTGCTTGTGGGCGAGCACGTGGTGACCGGTGAACGAAATGGCGGACCATCGACGCGTACGCTCGCCTTGCTTCGAGGTAGGGTGCAAGAGTGGATTCATTATCCCGGGACATTCAGGCCATTGACTTGCATTTCACGCTCGTTCGAGATCGAAGAGAATGCCGGCTCGGAGGCAGCCGGTACGGTTCGTCTGGGCGATGCGACCGTCGGATGGTTCTATCTGGATCCCAACGGTTTGCCCGCACGGATGATCGACAACGATGGCGCCGTGACGTGGGAAGGACGATTCGATCCGTGGGGTGCTGAAAAAACGCCAGAGGAAACAACACGTTCGCACCAGCCCTTGCGATTGCAGGGGCAATACCATGACGATGAAACCGGGCTTCACTACAACCGGCATCGATACTATGACCCAACGTCCGGGGCGTTCATGTGTGCGGATCCAATCGGCTTGCGCGGTGGCAACAATCTATATGCGTATGCACTCAACCCGTTGGCATGGATCGATCCCACCGGGCTGATACGGTACATCGGTATCACATCGTTCGGTCAGGGTGCGACTGACTGGCTGCATGACGTATGGAACAGCGGCGAGGATGGACGCAAGGCAATTCTGAATCCCAACAGGAACTTCGGCGGATTTATCCCGGACAGCGGTCACCCGGAGCAATACGCCTTCAATATTCCGAAGGCCAAGAACAAGGTCGGCATCGATATACATACGGAAGAAGTAATTGCGGGAGGAGATGGCGTCACGGCCTTGCCGTCCGGATTACTCATAACGGAAAGAATGCCGTGTGACGAGCGATGCCGGCCGAATGTCGAGCAATCTGCGGTTCATACGGTCCATCATTTGCAGCATCGAGGTTTCTTTCCGGCAGACAAGAATCTTGAACGCGTATCGATCCGCCTCATGGCGGTCTTCAACATGGATCTTCCGAGCGTGCTCAAGGCATTCAGACACAAGAATGGCTGGAGTTGTCCGGAAATCGCTCCATGAAGCGACGGGTCTGCAGATCTCAAGTACGAAATGGCTGATGACATGCCGGTGCGTTCGGATAATTGATTTTACATAACGTGAAGAAGGGTCGCTAACTAAAGCTGGCGTTACACCTGCGGGACCAAAGCCCCACAAGCGTTAGCGGGTAGCGCCAGCCACCGAAAACCCTGTAGACCCTTGGAAAAAACTTCCAAGGCATGAACCCAAATTGCCTTCGTGCGATCGTCTCGCGAGCTTTCAGCATGCGCGGCGGCGATCACTTCGAACGGATCAATACCGATGATTTCGGCGACGCGGATCGCCGTCTTTTCATCGAAAACGGAACGGCCGGTACGGTAGCCGCTGATGGTAGAGCGGGTGACGCCAAGCGCCTTGGCGGCCGCATAGTCGGACGGAAGGTCTAGCCGCGCCTTCACGGCGTCGAGCCATTCGACAGTCGTTTTCATAGAAAACCCCTTTGAAATCAATTCAACCCGGTGTCAAGGTTAGTTGAACGCTCGACCTTCTGCAACGTTCGTGAATCTCGAACGTACGAGCATCGTTGACTAGTACGAGTTACTTGAACTATTCTCCGGCTGTCGCCCCGGCACCGGTTCACAACCCCGCCGGTGCTGGAATAGCTACCCAGCCGCCGGGGCGATGTTTCTCGCAGTACACCGTTCAGGGGTTGAACAAGGGGAAGTCAAATGCAGCACATTTCGTTGCAATTTTCACAGTCGCGTTACAGCCCGCTCGTGCTGGCCCGCCAAACCGCCGACGCCGCATGGCGTGCATTAATGGACTCGATGCAATGCATCGTCCGAATCTGGACGATTCGTCCGTCGCTCGCTGGTGGGGTGATGGCATGACGATCGCTCAACAACTTCGCGACGAACTGCGCGCAGCCGACACCGTTATCCGCAATGCGCTTGCGGTCATGACGATGGAACAGAAAAGCGATTGGGGCTGCGCGAACCACCGCGACGACGTTGCAGGCGAGGGCGTCACTCGGTATCACGAGCGGGAGGTCGTAATGGCGGGCGGCTCACCGCTGGCCGTATTTCTTGAGCTGCGCCGCGCGGATCGGATCATCGGGAACGCGTGGGAAATTCAGTCGTTTCACCAGCACGCACTCTGGTCTATCGCCAATCAACAAGACGGCGTCGCCGTGACGCATCCGACGCGCGCCGACTCGCGGGCGGAAGTGATGGCCGCAGCAGTGGCAGCCGCGCACGAACTGGTCGGCGATGCGCGCGGATCAATCGCCGATGGAATCGTCGGATACGTAAAGGGTCTAGGCGACGTGGTGTCGGTTGAGTCTGTCGCGTGGTTTGGCGTTGACTTCGCCGCATCCGACGGCGATCAAAGCGTCGTGCTCAAACCGCCTCGAGACTGGTCGAATGCTGACGTCGCGCGCTTGCGCCGGGCGTTCACGAAGCGAAATTACGGCGGTACTTTGCATGTCGAGCAGCCCGTCAGCCGGCAAGTCGAGGAAACAATTCGATTCTGCCCTGAGTGCGGCTGTCTCGGCGATATTCCAGCCGGCTACGAGGCGTGCTGCCCCGACAGCGACCATGCGCGCATCGTGCCGAAGCGATTTGCGGAACTCTGCGCCGAGACGTTCAAGCTCTGCGCGCGCCGACCTTACGGCGCAACCACCTCGCCGACAGATGGCCGGGCCGCTGCCGCCGTGCGCACACTCGAAGCGAGGGCATACACGTACACGGATGGCGCCGAGCAGTGGAAGCCGCCGCTCGGGCCGGCATCGACTCCGGTAACGAGCCGCTTCATCCGGACGATAACGCACGCGAACGAGGTATGGCAGGGCGGAGCGAAGCTCGCCAGCGCATCCAGCTACACGATTGCGACAGAAATCGCAGACGCGCTCAATGCGAAGAACAGCGCCGCCGCCAACACGGACGCGCGGCCGCATATTCCGCAACCGCATCCGAGCCCGCGCGGCTAATTCGATCAACGACGTTCTAAGCGGAGTTCTTATAGTGACGATGAATCGGACTACTAATGTAGTGCGCGACGAATCCGAAGCGATTCGCCGCGAATTACACGCCCACAACGCGTTGCAGCGCGCGATGTATCGCAGCCGCGCAATCGCAGAGCGCGCGCGACGCGCTCGCGAGCAAGGTCGCCCGCACCTTTCCATCGCGAGGGCCGCATGACCGACGCAGATATCGAAATGGCACTGCCGCGCGTAGTCACTGCTGGCGTGATTGAGGTCGGCCCGTTCTTCGATCGGCTGGGAAGCGGCGGTTACTTCGTCGCCAAGGGCATCGAAGGGCGTCGCGAAATCCACTGGTACACGGAAGGCACGGGCGTGTCGTACCCGATGACGCGCGACGAGGCATTCGACAAGGCGCTCGACGCGGTCGACGCGGCGCACGCTGTCGACGAACGGCTCGCCGCATGACGCACGCGGCGAGCGAGGAACGTGCAGGCGAAGGCTCGCGCGACTTTCTGGCCGCTGACCTTGCCGAGTTTGGTATCGGAGCGGGGGTATTGGTGCCCCCGTTCGTCGTTTACAACCCGCCGCGCACGGCGCGCACCGATCAGGCCGCCGCTGCCGCGATGCGCGAGCTGCGGCCGCTGCTGTCGCAGATGGCGCGGCGCCGCCGGGTGATCTGATAGGGGGAGTGATGAAGCAACCGAGAAACGAAAAGCCGCTGCCGCTGTGGGCGATCTGGATCATCATCATCGTGGGCGTGATCGCTTGGTGCGGCGTGCATCCCGAAGACGGTACGAAACCGGCGTGGCCGATTTCGTCGAACACGCATCGCGCGTAATAGCATCGGGCGCAATAGAGCATGTGGGTCTACGCGCGCGACGCATCCAGCGTTCTAGCTGATATCCCCGAAGCCCAGGCGGCGGTGAAGCGGTTGCCCCCGAAGTGGCTGCGCCGCGCACTGCGACAGGCCGAGCGGGCCGGCCAAGCCAGCGCGGCAAGGCACCCGGTTCCGGGTCAACCGATCGCGGATCGCCTCTTTGATGTGAGCGCGGCCGCGTGCGCCATTCGCGAATTCCTCGACCAGCACGCACCCGAGCATTTGCCGGTGCGCCCCGATGCGAACGATCAGGAAATCTGCCTCAAGGCTCGGCGCATCGCGAACGATATCGGGATGCGATCACATGGCCTGACCGTAGCTGATGCGCTCGTCGTGGCGCGCACCGCGTGCGCGACATACGCGGTCGCGATGCCCGATTGTGACCTGCCGTCCGGTCAGATAGCGCGAGTTCGTTGCGAGCTGTGGTGGCGCCGGCAATTGCGCAAGAAGCATATCCGCACGCTCGAACATAGCAATATCCGCCTGCACTACGTCCACCGCCGGGCAGAGCCCTACGCAAGCGATGAAGCGGTTCGCCGGCGGATCGCGCAGAACCGCCGCAATACGCGCACGCTCGAATCCGTCACGGTCGAGAACGAGAACGGCCAACAGTTCACGTTGGCCGAACTGGCCGCGAAGGGCATGTCGAATAAGGCGCTCAAGCGCGGCGAGCTGTTCACGCGACTGCGCGGGCTCGAAGAACTGGCCGACGATGCGAAGCTGCGCGGCGTCATGTTCACGCTGACTTGCCCGAGCCGCTTTCATGCCGTTCGCACGACCGGCGGCGTTGTCGAACCGAATCCCGTCTATACCGAGCTGTCGCCGCGCGACGCTCAGGCGTATCTGCGCAAGGTGTGGCAACGCATCCGGGCCGAGCTGAAACGCGAGGGCGTCCTCTATTTCGGTATGCGCGTCGCCGAGCCGCATCACGACGGCTGCCCGCACTGGCACGGGCTCGTGTTCGCCGACAAGGTCGAGCGGTTTTGCGCGGTGATGCGCAAACACGGGCTGCGGGATTCTGGAAACGAACCCGGCGCGCAACTGCACCGCGTGCGCTTCGAAATGATCGACCGCACGAAAGGATCGGCCGTCGGCTACGTCGCGAAGTACATCAGCAAGAACATCGACGGGTATGCGGTCGGCGAGCACAAGACGCAGGACGGCTATGTGATCCAGACGGATATGTGGGATGGCGACGAAATCACGCCGTCGCAGCGCGTCGAGGCGTGGGCGGCGTTGTGGGGTATCCGGCAGTTCCAGCAGTTCGGCGGGGCGCCTGTCGGCGTGTGGCGCGAGCTGCGCCGGGTGAAAGAACAGGACTTGCCGAGCGAAGAGGAGGCGCCGTGCATTCGCGCTGCGTGGCTGGCCGCTCAGAAAACCGACGAGCATGCGGCCGATTGGGCGGAATACTCACGCGCGATGGGCGGCATCGCCGGCGAAGCGCGCATGGTCTACGTGCGCCATACCGTCGAGCATCGCGAAGGCCGCTACGGTATTGCGCCCGTGCGCGTGCCGCACGGCGTCGAGGCGATCGGCGTCGCACATATCGTCGACGGGCTTTGCGCGTACACGCGCGAGACGAAGATTTTCGTACCGTCGACGCGGTACGAATGGCGGGTAGTTCGGCGCGGCGGCGAAGCCGCCCGCCCTTGGACTGGTGTCAATAACTGTACGCGGTCGAATCGGTCAGGGGTGGCCGATCCGACCGCCCGCGCAGCGCGCGGAACTGGAAACAGCGTCAGCGGGGACGTGAGCGACGCGAAACGGGGTCAACGGAACCTGTAGAGCGAGGAAAACCATGTCACGAATGACCATCGATTGCCCGTGCTGCGGCGACGAGATCGAAGCACGCCATACGGAAGGCATGTCGGCAACGATGCGCCGCCTCTACTTCGTGTGCGACGCATGCGAATTCCGATCGCCGGCCGGGCTCGAGATTTTGTATTCGCTGTCACCGGCGTCATGCCCGCGCGACGACGTGACGCTCGACGTGCGGCCGTCGACACGGCTGCACGGCAACGTCGATTCGCGCACGTCGCTCGGCCTGATGGAGTGCGCGCGATGAGGTTCACGATCGCATGTCCGCATTGTGGCGCACGCGGCATCGCACGTTCGCTGGAACAGAAAGAACCGCTCGTGTGGGAAATCGACTACCAGTGCGACAACGTCGTGTGCGGGCATACCTACCGCGCGCGACTCGAAATGACGCCCGCCGAACCGCCGCAACCGCGGACACGGGCGGGCGGACAGATGCGGCTCGACGTATAGCGGCCGCGCAATGAGGCGGTATCGACGCGATACAGGGGTGATATCGCGTCGATATCGAGTAGATATCGTTTCTATATAGGGGTGAGCAATGATTGTTGTCGTGGGAAATCCGAAAGGCGGCGTCGGCAAATCGACGATCGCGGTACAGCTTGCGACCGGCATTTTGGCCGCCGGCGGGCGTGTGTGGCTCGTCGACGGCGATCGCCAGCAGTCTAGCGCGTCGGCAATGGCCGCTCGCTCGTATGGCCAATGGCCCGCGATCGTGGCCGCCGCTTACGATGACGGCGCAACGCTGCATGCGGAGCTGACGAAGCACGCCGGGCAGTTCGATCATGTTGTCGTCGACGCGGGCGGACGGGATTCGAGCGCGTTTCGCGCGGCCATGATGGCCGCCGATGTGGTGCTCGTGCCGGTCATGCCGCGCTCGTTTGACGTGTGGGCGCTCGACGACATGGCGAAGCTGCTCGACGAAGCGCGCAAGGTGCGCGCGCTGCGCGCATGCGCGTTCCTGAACTGCGCGGACGTGCAGGGCGCGGACAACCGCGACGCCGAATCGGTGATCGCCAGCTATGACAGCCTGGAATTGCTGCCGTACCGTATCCACCGCCGCAAGGCGTTCGCGAACGCGAGCGCGGCCGGCCTGCACGTCGAGGAAATGCCGCGTCGCGATCCGGTTGCATGCGCGGAAATTGAGCGTCTGCAAGATGCGGTGTTCGGCGTGCTGACGGCCGACGCCAGCTAAACGGGATCATGTCGATATCGAACAGATATCGACATGGTATCGACGCGATATCAATTAGATAGGGGTTCAAATGTCGATTTCGAGAAAGCCGGCCGCACGCGACGACGCGGCGATTGGTGCATTCATCGCCGGCGCGCCCGACGCGCGCGCCGAAACGCCGGCCGTGCCGAGCGAAAAGCCCGCCGCGCGGCGGTCGAAGGTAAAAATCAGCGTCGATATCGATCCTGACTTGCTCGCCCGCGTCGATCAGGTCGCGAAGGCGTCGGGCGTGTCACGGAATGCCGCGCTCGCGCTCGGCGCGGCGCGACTGATCGACGATTTCGAGAGCCGGACGGCACGCCGGGCCGGCTAAATCTGGCTGCGCCGGCCGGGGTCACAGGCCGGCGCGTTATTTCGTCAGGTTTACGCACCAAAGCGCATCAATTTCCCACCATGCGAAATCGCTGGAATCCCGCGCCGGCGGGCGGTTCCGCAGTTCCCGGCCGGCGCATCAAAAACGACCCATTTAGAGAGGCGGGCAGGCGGGGAGGGGACTGCGATTTTCCGGGAGCGGGGTCAGATGTTCGCACCGACGCCCGGTCGGTGCGGCGGGGGCGCCCGCTCGATTTCAGCCCCTTGGCCGGCCTCGCGCCCCATCGGCAGCGTCAGCAGCACCCCGCCACACCCGGCGGCGCCAGCAGCCCGCTATCGCGCTGATAAGGATCAGGCAGCGATAGCGATTTTTGCTATCATTTGATATCGGGAGATATCAAATTGTGATATCATGAATCCATGAAAACGAAACACGCCCGCACGCTAAGCGCGATCTACACGAAACCCACCTTGGGCGGCATCGTGTTCGCGGATGTCGAAGCTTTGGTTGTCGCGTTGGGCGGCAGCATTCACGAAGGCGCCGGGTCGCGCATCGCCTTCGAACTGAACGGGTCGCGCCGTTACCTGCATCGCCCCCATCCGGGCAAAGAGGCAAAGCGCTATCAGGTTGAGGATGTGCGCGACTGGTTCAACGAAATGGGGATAAAGCCATGACCAACGCAATGACGTACAAGGGTTATTACGCCCGCGTCGATTTCGACGGCCGCGACAATATTTTTGTCGGGCATGTGCTCGGTGTCGACGACAAAATCAGCTTTCACGGTGAGACGGTCGCCGAGCTGACGGAAGATTTTCATGCGGCCGTCGACCACTATCTCGCAGAGTGCGAACGCTTGGGGCGATCGCCGCAAAAGCCTGCGTCTGGAAAGCTGATGTTGCGCCTCAATCCGGAGACGCACGCGGCCGTCGGCGTTGCAGCGGCCGTTGCAGGCGAGAGCGTGAATCAGTGGTCAGAAGAGGTGTTGGGGCGTGCGGCTCGTGAGGTGCTAGAGCGGGCTGCACACGCATAGGACACGACGCGGCTCAACATGAAGGCGATCCTGACGACGCGAGACCACTACATTGCGGTAGTGCGCGAATATGATGCGATAGCGAACTATGCATGCGAAATGTCAACTCGCCTGAGTGGACGCCGCGTCGTAGACAAGCGCTTATCGTATGCCGAGACCATTTTTACAAAACTGGTTTGTCATTGCGTGAGCCTGCGTCGACTTGTTCCAACATTTCGTGCTGGGACAACGGAGCTTTGGGATATCGGTGCAGTTTGCGCGATCGCTCGGACATTGATCGAAGCATTCGACGCTTTGGCATATATCGGCCTTCATCAAATTCCGCCAGAAGAGCGCGAATTAAGAATGCTGGTGTGGGAACTTCACGGTCAGGAACGTCGGCTGACTATGTTGGGCGACACTGGTGCGATCGGGCAGGATGTTGATGCAGTTCGAAACAATGCAAAAGCCTTGCGCGACGCTACCATGGCTCACGCGTTGTTCGGCCAGCTATCTGCCAAGGCCCAGAAGGATATTTCGTTAGGGAAGGCACCTGCGTTCACCATCAGCCAGAGGGAACGTAATGCCGCCAGTGGCATTAATCACGACTTCTATAATGTAGTGACGATGTTCCTGTCACAGTACGTTCACACGCTTCCCTTTGCGCTGAGTCAGTTGACGTTGGCGCACGCGGGTGACCCAGAAGCATTGCAAATGATTTCGATGGCGTTGAAATACTCAATGCCGTTTATAGCCAAAGCTGCGACCGGCATCGGGGAGCTTTGGCCGGATGTCAAAATTGAACCGACTGAAGATCAGCGGCTCGCAATGGATGTATGGTCAGGACTCGCTGAGAATGGAGTGAAAGGGCTACGTGAGTAGCCCGACATACGGGTTAGGCCGCCGCGATGACGTATGGTTCGAAGCGCACAATCTCATCGCCCGCCCATTCGTTGAACGCTGTGAACTGCGCCTGTAGCGGCTCGATTTCGTTACGGCCGAACACGCGGGCTGCCGTGTCGGCCGCGCCGAACCCGCCCGTGTTGCTCGGCACGATGCCGAGCAATTGCGGCGGCACACGATGCGCAGCGAGCAAGTCGTCACGCGTGATGTTCTTGATGTTGAAGAACTCGTCTTTCGCCGCGACTTCCGAGACGGGAATTAACTGCATTCCGTCCTTGTTCCCGCCCGGCGCGTAGTAGAACAGGTTCCGGAAATTGCCCGGTCCCTTCGCACTCTTCAATGCGTCACGCAGCGCGTCGATATCGTCCTGCCCGGCCTTGTCGTCGGTCAGGTACAGGATGAAGCCGGCATGACTGCCGTTCTCGTAGTAGCGTCGCCGGAACAGCGTTGACGACTCGTTCAGCATCGCCGCGTGAAGCGATCCGAGGTATTCCGGCACGCCGTAAATCTCTTGATTCACATCGGCTTCGATCAGATGATGTACGGCGCCAGGATCGAATTCGTGCACGGCCTGCCAGCCGTTCGTTTGCACGTAGGTTTGCAGGTCGGTACGGCGTCGCATGTATTTCGCCGGCGGCGGCTCGTATCGCATGACGCCGCCGACACGGTTGCGCACGGGCGCCTGATAGCCGTTGCCGAAAATCAGCCAGTCGAGCGCCCATCGCCGGAACGATTCCCGGCTCATCAGCGGATGCGGGATGAACGTCGACGCGAGCACGTTCCGTTTGAAGTAGATCGCCGACGCGTGGTGAGTGCCGGATCGGAAAATCTTCGACAGGCCCGCGAAGCTCACGGGCGGCTCATACCATCCGTTGATCGTCACAAGCTCGGCATAGTCCAGCAGTTCGGCCCGGCTCATGATCGGCATAGGGTCGCCGAACGTGAACGCGGTCGACTGCGCCGGCCGCGACGCGTCGGCCGCGCTCGGGGTAGTGTTCGCGTGCTGCACGTGCGTCGTGTGTTTCTTCATGAGTAAATCTCCACCTTTCCTTTTTTGCGTGCCGCAGTGCCTTCCAACGGCTCATTCGAAATCGCATGCAGCACGGCCCATGCAAGATCGGCATGGCCGGTTTCCTCGCTGCGCGATGCCTCGTATGTGACGTTTCGCCCGCTCGGCGTGACGGTCTTTTTGATCGCCATGAATGCGGCGGCCATGTCCGTCCATCCGGCGTCAAATTGCAGCCGTGCATTGCCGACGACGGACAGCCCCTTGAGCACGAGCCGACCCTTTACCTCTGGCGAATAGTTGAACGCGACGGCGCGCGGATAGAACTGCTTCACGAGCTGATACACGCCCTGACCGATGCCGGTCGTATCGATCGCCATGTAGTCGACGCGGTATCGATCGGTGATTTTCTTGATGGACTCGGCTTGCGCCTCGAAATCCATGCCGCGCCATTGGTGCTTTTCGAGCACGCGGAACGGGCCGCCGTCGACGAGCGGCGGCGCAACGACGACGCAGCCGGCGCTATCGCCCGTGAGCGCAGGGTCATAGCCGACCCAGACAGGCTGATAGCCGTATGGGCGAGAAGGGGACGTAAGCGGCTTGAAGTCCTCCCACAACTCCCATGAATCAACCATGCAGCGCTGTAGGTTCGCGAGCGTGAAGATTGACGCCGTATCGTCGATGAACTGACACATCAACAGGTTTGCGTAATCCTCGGGGCTGTACTTTCGCCGCAGTTCTTCGATGTCGAAGAGATCGCATCCGGCACGCATGGCATCGTCGACCGTGACGATTTGCCGCCACTGTCCGTCCTCGCAAAGACGACCACGCGACAGCGCCTTGTGCGTAACTTCGAAGTGGACGTGATCGCCCTTGGCGCGGCCGCGATTGATGTGCTCGCCGCTCCAAAATGGGTATGCCTCGTGCGCGAGACTGGATGGCGTTGAGAAGTATGTTTCGCGCCATTTCTTTTGCATTGCCATCCCGGACGCGACCTTCTGTAGTTCCTTGAATCGGGGAATCCAGAAGTATTCGTCGAGGTACAGATTGCCGTGATAGCTCTGCGCGGTGCGTGCGTTCGTGCCGAGAAAGTACAGAATGGCCTCATTCGGCAACACGATCGGATCGCCGGTTAATTCAACGTCGGCGGCCTCGCGCGCGAACTGGGTGATGTACTGGCGAAACACGTGCGCCTGTGCGCGACTCGCCGACAGAAAAATCTGATTGCGGCCGGTATCGATCGCGTCGGCCAGCGCTTCGCGAGCGAAGTACCATGTTGCGCCGATCTGCCGCGATTTGAGAATGTTCCGCGTGCGCTGATGCCCGTTCCGGAACCAGACTTTCTGGTAGTCGAAAAGCGAGTCGCGGAACGCTTCGAGCAACCGGTCGCGCTGCTCGTCGCTGAACTCGTTTTTCGCGGGCTTGCGCTTGGGCGCTTCATTGCGTGCGGCGATGTTCGGGTTTAGGTCGCCTTCTTTTCCTGTCTCGCCGTATCGACGGATGCGCGCGCAGCGTTCGAGCTGGCGCCCTAACAGGTCAATCTCCTTGTAGTCGCCGCCGTCTTTCTTGTCCTTCGCGATCAGCGCGTTCATGCGCATTTCGATCGTCGACTCGACGGTATCGATCGGATTGGCCTTGGCCCATCCGTCACGCTGTTTCCACGCCTCTACCGTGGCGCGCTTGATTCCCATGTGACGCGCGATCGACGACACACGCCAACCCTGAAAAAACAGGGCGCGCGCTGACTTACGCGGGTCGATTTCGATAATCGGATTGTCGGCGGTATTGAGCATGCCGAAAGCGTAACGGTCGTTCGCGCGCGCGCGCATGGCCGGCATTTGTATACAGGGAGACGACAGGGGCTAGTCGTTGAGCGTCGGCGGGCAAACCGCGAACATGGCATCACACGAAACGCTCACCCAATCACCTGTCGGAGTACACACGATGTTCAAACGTAAGTTGTCGCTTCTCGCGATCGCTGTCGGCTCGATGGCATCGCTTTTCGCGATCGACGCGCATGCAGCAGCGACGGCGGTCGGCGCAGGCATTCAACATGCCGACGTGCTCGGCGGCATCGGTGCGGCTGGCGCCGCCGCGTTCGGCATCGGTTCGGTGGCAGGTGTCAGCGGCACGCATGCGACGACGAAATGGTTTCGCGTCGCAGTCGAAGGTGCGACGACCGACGGCCGTACCATCGAGCGCGAATGGATTCAGCAGATGGCGGCGCAGTACGACCCCGCACTGTACGGCGCACGCATGAATTGCGAGCACATTCGCGGCTACGCACCTATGTCGGCGAATCAGCCGTTCGGCGCGTATGGCGACGTTACCGGGCTCAAGTCGGAAGAAATCGCCGATGGTCCGCTGAAAGGCAAACTCGCGCTGTACGCGCAACTGAAACCGACGCAAGCGCTCATCGACATGGTGAACGCGAAGCAGAAGGTCTACACGTCGGTCGAGATCGATTTCTCGTTCGCTGACACGAAGCAGGCATATCTCGTCGGCCTCGCCGTGACCGACAGCCCGGCAAGCCTCGGCACCGAAATCCTGACGTTCGCGGCCGGTCGAGGCGCGGAAAACCCGTTCAACGCCCGGAAGCAACGCCCCGAAAACCTGTTTTCGGCGGCCGAAGAAACGGTGATCGAATTCGAAGCCGCGCAGGCTCCCGGCGTCGGCCTCGCAGTGTTCAAGCGCGTCGGCGAAATCCTCGGCCTCGTGAAAGAGAAGGGCGCGACCGACGACAAGCGCTTTTCCGACATGACGCAGGCCGTCGAAGCACTCGCGACGTTCTCGAAGGATCAGTCGACCCGTGTCGACGAACTCACGACGAAGGTTTCGTCGCTCGATACGGCGCTTACGGCCGAGAAGGCAGCACACGAAGAAACGGCCCGCGCGCTGGCCGAGCTGAACGCCAATCTGTCGACGCAGCCCGGCGGCAACCAACGACCGCCGGCAACCGGCACGAGCGCCGAGCACAAGACCGACTGTTAAGCGGTCGCGTCGAAACCTGAACGGCTTCACCCCTCATCGATTCGGAGAATCACCCATGCGCAACGAAACCCGGCTCGCGTACAACGCTTACGTGAAGGCGATCGCCGACCTGAACGGCGTTCCCGACGCGAACACCAAATTCACGGTCAGCCCGTCCGTACAGCAAAAGCTCGAGAGCCGCATTCAGCAGTCGAGCGCGTTCCTTCAACGGATCAACATGATCGGCGTCGACCCGCAAAGCGGCGAGAAAGTCGGCCTCGGCATCGGCCAGCCGATCGCGAGCACGACGGACACGAGCAAGCAGGATCGCGCGCCGATCGATCCGACCAGCCTCGACAGCAACGGTTACGTCTGCACGCAGACGAATTTCGATACGGCGATTCGTTATTCGCGCCTCGACGCGTGGGCGCACCTGCCGGATTTCCAGACCCGCATTCGTGACGCGATCGTGCAACGCACGGCGCTCGATCGCATCTGCGTCGGTTTCAATGGCGCTTCGCGGTCGGCCACGTCCGATCGTGCGGCAAACCCGCTGCTGCAAGACGTGAATGTCGGTTGGCTGCAGAAATATCGCCTCAATGCGCCCGATCGCGTGATGCACGAAGCGGTCAAAGACTCGAAAAAGGTCAAGGTCGGCAACGTCGCCGGCGCCGATTACAAGAACCTCGACGCGCTCGTGATCGACGCGCTTCAACTGCTCGACGAGTGGTATCGCGACGATCCGTCCGTCGTCGTCGTGATGGGTAGCGGCCTGCTGCATGACAAGTATTTCCCGCTCGTGAACGGCGCGAACGTCGCGACCGAACAGGCTGCGCTCGACCTCGTCATCAGCGGCAAGCGCGTGGGCGGAAAGCAGGCGGTTACCGCCCCGTTCGTGCCGCAAAACACGCTGATGGTCACGCGCCTGGACAACCTGTCGATCTATTTCCAGAACGGCGGCCGCCGCCGCTCGCTGATCGACAACCCTAAGCGCGATCAAATCGAAAACTACGAGTCGAGCAACGAAGCGTATGTCGTCGAGGACTACGGCTGTGGCGCGATCGTGGAAAACATCGAAATCGAGCCGGTAGCCTGACCATGACCAGCCCCGCACGCCGACACCAACAGCGCATTCGCGCAGCGCGGGCGGCCGCCTCGGTGGCGCCCGGCCAATCGCTCGCCGGCGCGAGCCAGTACGAGCTGATGCTCGTCAAGCTCGTGACCGACAAGCGCCGGTTGAAGTCGATTCAGTCCGTCGCTCGAAAGGTCGAAGTGAAGCGCGAAGTGCTGCCCGAGTACGACGCATACGTGTCGGGCGCGCTCGCCGGCGGGCGGGGCGGTCAAGACGATGTGCTGATGACGGTCATGATCTGGCGCATCGATGCTGGCGACTACGTCGGCGCACTCGATATCGCTCGCTATGCGCTGCATCACGGCTTGACGCTGCCGGATCAATACGAGCGCTCGGTCGGCGCAGCGGTTGCAGAAGAATTCGCGACGGCTGCATTGGTCGCGGCGAAGAACGGCGAGCCGTTCGTCATCGAGCACCTTGTCGAAATTCTCGACCTGACGGCCGACCTCGACATGCACGACCAGATTCGCGCGAAGCTGCTCAAGGCGATCGGCATGACGGCGATGAACCTCATCGGCGACGACAAGCTCGACGGCGCCGAAGATTGGGGGCGCGCGAGTCAAGCCGTACAGAACTTCAAAGCCGCGCTGTCGCTCGACGACCGCGCCGGCGTGAAACAGAACATTGCTCGACTGGAAGCCCTGTTGAGCGATGCGGACGGCCGCCGCAAGGCCGCCCGCACGTAAAGAGCCCACCCGGCAAGGCGGCGCCGGCGTTCCTGATCCCTACACCTGACGGCAACGGGACACGAACGCCGGCCCACCGCCTCCTATATTTGAGTCACGGTCATGAGTAGCTTTATCGCCCCCGCACGAACGACCACGGCAGGCGCACCGGGCGCCGGCGCGACGGTCGCGAACGATGGATGGTTTCCTGACATCGACATTGGCGATCTGCGCGAGTCGACGAAGCTCGACGGAACCGTGACGGCCGAGCGCCTACGACGCGCCGTGATCGAGGCGATATCGACCGTGAACGCCGACCTTGCGCAGTGGCGGTCTGTACAGGTTGCGGCCGGTCATGCCGGCCTCGCGTCGGTGCCGGCGCCGACGGTCGACGGCGTCAGCATCCAGGTATCCCGCTACGAGCGCGCGGTCTACAGCCTGACGCATGCGGATATCACGGAGAAATACAGCGGTTACGACTCGACGAAGTCGGGCGGCCAGAAGGCCGAAAACCTCGACGAAACGGTTTGCCAATCGCGACGAAACGCGCGATGGGCGATGAACGACATTCGCGGCATTCGCCGCAGCACGATCGATCTGATCTGAACGGCGGAGGACTCACGATGCTGACGCAACTTCTCGCATGGATTCAGGGCGCACGCTGGCGCCGCTCGCTGTCGCATTGCCTCGAAGGGCTCGCGATTCAGGTTCCGATGACGCTCGCGACCGGCAACGTATGGTTTGGCGCGGCGTCGGTCGTCGTCTGGTACTGGTCACGCAAAACCGCAGAAGTGCAGTTTGCTGCGAAGGGCGCGGCGTCGACGGTCACGGTGTGGAACGTCGGTCTGTTCCCGTGGCAGTGGGACGGATGGAAAGTGCTTGATGTGCTGATGCCGGCCGCCTCGTCGTTCTTGCTGGCCGCCGTCATCGCGATCCTTCAGCGATGAACGTCGCCGCGCAGCAGGGCGACACGGTCGATCTGATCTGCTGGCGCTACTACGGCCGAACGGATGGAACGGTCGAGGCAGTGCTCGAAGCAAATGCGGGCCTAGCCGATTACGGCGTCGTCATCCCAATGGGGACGATCGTCTACTTGCCCGAAATCGAAACCGTCGCGAGCACGGCGCCGCTCGTGCAATTGTTTGATTGACCTTGGGAGAGCTGGCGAAATGGCCGAACCGAATACCACTACCGCCGCAGCGCTTTCGGCCGCGATCGGGGTCGCGGGCCTCGCGCCGGGCATCGACGGTAACGCGCTGATCGGCGCATTCACTGGCGCGGCGCTCGTCGTCGTCACATCGAAGGAAATCGGCGTGTTCACCCGGATCGCGTACATGCTGATTTCGCTGGTGATGGGCTATATCGCGGCGCCGGAAATCGTCAACGTGACGCCGATCCACTCGACCGGCGTCGCAGGCTTCTTCGCGGCCGCACTCGTCATCACGGTCACGTTGCAGCTTATCGACCGGCTGAAATCGGCCGACCTGCTCGCGTTCCTCAAAAAAGGGGAGTGACAGTCATGCACATTTCATTTGCCGTCGTTGCGCTCGCTGCGCACTTCGCCTCGCTCGTGCGTGTGCTGACCTACCGGCGAAACGGTGCGCGCCATCGATATCACGTGTCTTGGGTTGCATGGGCGATCGTCGTCGTTTCCGGCGGTGCATCGATCAATCTGACCCTGCACGTCGAGCAAGTCGATTTCTTCGATGCGGCGACCGCCGCGCTGATCGCGCTGTTTGTGTTTGCGTCGCGTGGCAATGTCGCGCGGCTTTTGCGGAGTGAACAATCATGAAAACGCATCGCCTCGGCGATTACGGCGACGATGTCGGGCTGCTGCAACGGCGTCTTACCCGTGCGGGTTACCCGGTCGACGTGACGCACGTCTACGATGACGCGACCGAAGCGGCAGTCAGGGCCATCCAGAAGCAAACCGGCCTCGTCGACGATGGTATCGCCGGGCCGAAGACGCTCGCCGCGATTGCGACCGGCCGGCGCGATCCGAAGCACCTCGCCGACGCCGATATCGTGAGCGCGGCCGACCGGCTCGGCGTGCCGGTCGCATGCGTGCGAGCGGTGAACGAAGTCGAGTCGACCGGTTTGGGCTTCTTGTCCGGCGGACGACCGAAAATCCTGTTTGAACGCCATATTTTCTGGAAGCGCCTCGAAGCGCGCGGCATCGATCCGGCGCCCATCGCGGCGAAATACCCGAATATCTGCTCGCAGGCGGCCGGCGGCTATCAGGGCGGCGCAGCAGAATATACGCGGCTTGCGGCCGCCGAGCTGATCGACGCCGGCGCCGCATACGAATCGGCAAGCTGGGGCGCCTTTCAGGTGATGGGCTACCACTGGGAACGGCTCGGCTATTCCAGCGTCGACGACTTCGTCGCGCGGATGGAAAACGGCGAAGGCGATCAACTCGACGCGTTCGTGCGCTATGTCGCGGTCGATCCGGCGCTCGTCGCGGCGCTCAAGGGGCGCAAGTGGGCAGTGTTCGCGCGCGGCTACAACGGCCCCGGCTACGCGCGGAACCTGTACGACGTGAAGCTCGCGCGGGCATATGACAAGTACGCCGACGCGGCGAAGGCGGTCGCGTGAACCCGCTCGCCGTGAGGCTCGTCGCCGGCGCGACCGCGCTCGTGCTGCTCGTGGGCGGTGTGCTCTACGTTCGCGCGCTGCGCGCCGAGCTGGCGGTCGCGCAAGGGCAGGTCGCATGCGCCGGTCAGGCGGTGGCAGGGCGCGACAGCGTGATTGGCGCTCTACGGCGGGACGCGAGCGACAAGGCCCACCAACAGCAACAACTCGACGTGTCGACCGACAAGGTCGCAACGAAGCTCGCGGCCGCCCGCGAAGAAATCCGCAAGGTGATCCATGAAAACCCGTCCGTCCGCTCGTGGGCTGATACCCCTTTGCCTGCTGACGTTGTGCGCCTGTCAGCAAGCCCCGCTTACATCGGCGCCGACGCTTTCAGTGCTGCAATGCCAGCCGATCAGCCGATGCACGCTGCCGGCGATGGCGCCGCGCACTAACGGCGAGCTGCACGACGCATTCGAAGCGGCTAAGGGCGCGTGGGGCGCGTGCGCGGCCAAGGTCGACATGGTGGTCGACTGCCAGGCGAAGGCGCAGGCGAGAATCGACGCCGAAGTCGGGCCTGCAAAGCATGAATAAGCCGGCGAGCCTTCGCACCGCTATCGAGGCTGCGATTCCGCAGGTCGTGGAAAGCCCGGAACGGTTGACGGTGTTCATCGATAACGGCTCGCTCGCGGCAACCGGCGCGAAGGGCTTGTCGTTCGAATATCGGTACGTATGTCATGCACTGCTGCTCGACTTCTCGGGCGACGCCGATGAGCTGTTTCTCGCGATCATTGAATGGGTACGAGCGAACCAGCCCGATCTGGTGCTGAACCCCGACGAGCGCGCGCACGGCATCACATACGAGATCGACATTCTCGACAATGAAACGTCTGATGTGTCGATCAAGCTCCAACTTACCGAAAGCGTCGTCGTGAAGGTCAACGACAACGGCTCGCGCACAATCGAGCACGTCGACGATTCGCAGCATCCGGACGGAATCACGTGGACGGGGCAGCAGTGGACGAACTGAGCGTCGTCGAATCGCTCCTGTCCGGCCTGCTCACGCGCCTCGAACCCGCCGGCAGGGTCGCAGCCATGCGCGACATTGCGCGGACGCTGCGTCGCAGCCAGCAGCAGCGCATCGCCGGCCAGAAGAACCCGGACGGAACGGCATACGATGCCCGTAAGGCACGCGTGAAGCCCGGCGGCCGGCAACGCGACAAGCGCGGCCGCGTCAAGCGGTCGGCGATGTTCGTCAAGATGCGCACGGGACGATTCCTGAAAGTCGAGACGGATGCGACCGGGCTCGCGATCGGATTCGATGGCCGCGTGGCGCGGCTGGCACGTGTCCACCAGTTCGGCGAGCGCAGTCGCGTCGCGCCGGGCGGCCCGGAATACAAGTATCCGGCGCGCATGCTGCTCGGTATGACAGACGCCGAGCGCGAGCTAATACGCGACCTGCTGCTCAAGCACATCACGAAATAGCCCCGATCGTCGGGGCTTTTTTGTACCCGCGACGCTCACACGGGGCGAAGCTCGCCTCGCGCGCGTGCGGCCGGCAACATGGCCGGCATGGACGCTAACGAAATTCAGCGACAGGCGCGCAACGCCGTTCGCAAGGGCTCAATTCTCGACGTAGACCACGGCGCGGCGCTTTGCCGTGTGTCGGTCGGCGATCCGGACGACGAAAGCGGCTCGCTCCAAACGAACTGGATTCCTTGGTTCGCACTTGCGGCCGGCAACACGCGCGACTGGCGTGCGCCGACCAAGGGCGAACAGGTCATGCTCCTATGCCCGATGGGCGACCCCGCGCAGGGCGTTGCGCTCTGCGGGTTCTACTCCGACGCGTTTCCCGCACCCGACCATAGCCCGAATACTGACGTGCGCACATACCGCGATGGCGCCGTCGTCGCGTATGACGATGCCGCGCACGTGCTCGGCGTCGACCTGCCGGCAGGGGCAACCATCAACGTGACGGCGCCGGGAGCGGTCAACGTCAACACTCAAACCGCGACCGTCAAGGCCGACCGGGTCATGCTCGACGCCGACGTGACCGTAACGCGGTCAATGACGGTCGAAGGCCCGTTCACGTTTGAATCCGGCATGACCGGACGGGGCGGCGCTGACGGCGGCCAGACGATGCGAATCGACGGCGCGGCGGATTTCACGGGCGAAGTGAAGTCGCAGGGGATCAGCCTGCCGAATCACACGCACCGCGAACAAGGCGACGGAAACGACGTGAGCAAGCCGAAATGAAAGGGATGAATGCGACAACCGGCCGCGCGATCGCCGACCTCGACCACCTCTACCAATCGGTCGGAAAGATCATTTCGACGCCGCTCGCCGCGTGCGTGAAGCGCCGGACGTTCGGTTCCGATCTGTTCGGTCAGGTTGACGCGCCGAACAACGGCGCCGAGCGCACGCGCCTCTATGCGGCGATCGCAACCGCGCTGATGCGCTGGGAGCCGCGGCTCGTGCTGACCCGCGTGCAACTCACGATCGAGGATGACACCGTCGGCGAAGCCTATGCCGGAAAGCAGTTCGTCGATATCGAGGGGTACACGACCGTTTCCGGTGACGCCGTGCGCGCGCGTATTCCGCTGGACAGGGGGAATGTCGCATGACCACGTCAGCATTGATCGACCTCGGGAGCCTGCCGCTACCGGACGCGCTCGAAGTGCTCGACTTCGAAACGATCTACGCCACGCGTAAGGCGGCAATGGTTTCGCTCTGGCCGGCCGACGAACAGGCCGAGATTGCCGCGACCTTGGAACTGGAATCCGAACCGCTCGCGCGGCTCCTACAGGAAAACAGCTATCGCGAACTCGTATGGCGTCAGCGCGTCAATGACGCGGTGCGCGCGGTGATGCTCGCGTTCGCGATGGGGAACGATCTGGAACAGCGCGCGGCGCTGTTCGGCCTCATGCGCCTCGTAGTCAAGCCCGCCGATCCGGCGAACAACGTCGACGCGGTCATGGAAACCGACGACAGCTTGCGCGAGCGAATCCAGCTCGCGCCGCAGGGATTCAGCGTCGCAGGCCCGTCGGCAGCGTATGTCACGAAGGCGCGCGCGGTCGACGGTCGCATCATCGACGCACAGACCTCGCGGCCGCGACCGGGCGACGTGCTCGTGTCGCTGCTGTCGAGCGAGGGCGACGGGACGGCATCGGATGCCCTGTGTCAGGCGGTTCAAACCGCGCTGAGTGCGGAGGATCAACGGCCCTTGAACGATACGGTACTGGTGAAATCGGCCGAAATCGTGCGCTATCGCATTCGCGCGAAGTGCTACACCCGGACAGGGGTCGGTGCCGATGTTCTGATCGCGCAGGCAAGGAAAAACGCGCAGGCATACGCGGACAAGGTGCATCGAATCGGGATCGGCGTCGCAGAGTCGGCGATCAAGGGCGTGTGTCAGGCCGCCGGGCTTTCGCGAACCGAATTGATCGAACCCGTCGGCGATATTGCGATCGACCGAACGCAAGCGTCGTATTGCGTCGAGGTAGTCATCGAATACGGCGGACTGTATGCCTAAGCTCCTGCCGCCCAATGCGACGACGCTCGAAGTGCGTACCGCGAACGCGCTCGCGGCGGTCGACACGTTGCCGATACCGATTCGCGACTACTGGAACCCGGACAAATGCCCGGCATCGTTCCTGCCGTATCTGGCGGCCGAAGTGTCGGTCGACGGTTGGGAACTGGCTGAATCGGACGACGCGCGGCGTGCGCTGATCAAGTCCGCGATCCAGTTGCATCAGAAGCGCGGCACGCCGTGGGCGATTCGCGAAGTGATTCGCCGGCTCGGCTTCGGTGAAGTGACGCTAATCGAGGGGCGCAGGATTCGCCGGCGCGACGGGTCGGTACGGCGCAACGGCGACTACATCCACGGCGACCCGACGGCGTGGGCGCAATACATCGTCAAGCTGACGCAGCCGATTACCCGCGATCAAGCAGAAAACCTGAAAGCCGTCCTCGAGCGCTATGCACCGCAACGCTCGATGCTGGCCGCGCTCGACTACCGTGCGGCGCCTATTCGACACAACGGCATTGCGAAGCGCAACGGCCAGTACAACAGAGGGAGTGCGACGTAATGGCAAATCTTGCGGAAAATTCGAAGTGGGAAGAGGGGATTTACCAGCTCGAAACGTCCGACCCGGTCGTTGGCGGCCCCGATGGTATCGACAACGTACAGCCGCGCCAGCTCGCGAACCGCACGCGTTACCTGAAGGATCAGCAAGAGGCGCACGCAGCGGCGACGAATCCGCATCCGCAATATGCAAAGAGCGATTCGCCGGCCTTCACGGGTTCGCCTCAGACACCGCAGGCCCCGCAGTTCGACAACACGACGAAGGTCGCGTCGACCTCGTTCGTGCAGCGCGCGCTCGGCAACTTTGCGAACGTACAGGTCGTGAACGGCGTTGACACCGTGCTCAACGCGAGCGCGTTCGGTTGTGCGGTCCAGTTTGTCGGCACGTCGTGCACCGCGACGTTGCCATCGGGTAACGGGGCCAATGCGGGCAGCGCGATCCATTTCTACGCGCAAGGCGGGGTCGGACAGACGTTCACGATCAAGGCACCCGCCGGCGGATTCATCTATGCGCCCGGCGCGGGATTCGGCACATCGAACACTTCAATCACGCTCGGGCCGAATGACACCGTCATCCTCGTGAACCGTAGCGGGGCCGAATGGGACGTTATGGGCGGAACATGGGTGCTCACGAACGAAGCGATCGCTTTCAACGGGAAGCAATCCAGCGTGACACAGCCGCAGTTTGACAGCGGAGACAAGCTCGCGACGACAGCGTTTGTGCAGCGCGCACTCGGCAACTTCCAAGCGTTCAGCGCCTACACGTCAAGCCAGACGCTGAAAGCGGAGCAATCCGGGACGGTGGTCAACTTCTGGGGTGGCGCGGCGTCTACCTTCACGCTGCCGGCGTGTTCCGCCATGCCTCCAGGTGGGGCATTTCTGTTCAACAATTCCGGCAGTGCGCCGGTAACGGTGGCGCGCGCGGGCTCGGATACGATTCTGTGCAACGGCAACAATAGTAACGTCGTCGTCAGCCCGAACGACAATTTGCTGTTGGTCGCCATTCCGTCGAATCAGTGGATTGCGACTGGCGGCAGTGCTCAATTGAAGTACTCGACGGCACTGTCGGGTGCGAATTTCACGACGGCACCGCAGTTTGACAACAGCACAAAGCTCGCGACGACAGCCTTTGTGCAACGCCAAGGCTTGAAGGCGACCGGCTTCGAGGTGTACACGGCGACCGCGACATTACCGAGTTCCGTCTGTGGCGCCGTGATCTATACCGGCGGCCCGGCGGCATTCACGCTGACGCTACCCCCGGCCGGGGGCGTACCGGGCGGTGCTCGCATCGAAGCCTATAGCATGTGCGTCGGAGCCGTTACGTTTGCCGCGCAAGGTACGGACACGATCCCGGCGGCCGGTTCGAAGATTGTGATGAACAGCGGCGACACGATGGCGCTGCAATCGAACGGAATCGACCATTGGGAACTGGTCGGCGGTTCGGTATCGCTGCCGTATTCCTCTGTAATGTCCGGTGCAAACTGGAGAACCGCACCACAATTCGACAGCTCGAATAAGCTCGCGACGACGGCCTTTGTTCAGCAGGCGTCGGGGAATTTCCAGACTCGCAAATACATCAACGGCTCGGCCACACTCGCGAATTCCGACTCTGGATCGTGGGTTGAAGCGGGCGGCACCGGGCCGTCTGCGATCACGCTGCCCGCTCCGACGACGAACAATATTTCGTTCACGATTACAAATGTGACCTCAAACGGCACTGCCGTGACAATATTGACGCCTTCCGCGAGCATCTATAACCAAGCGTCGGCGGCATCGACGTTCTTGCTCGATGTCGGCGCAACTGTCGAACTTACGTCGGATGCATCCAATTGGACGGTTATCAGCCACTACACGCGTAGCCCGGTAGCCCAGACGCCAGTACAGTTCGACAACTCGTCGAAGCTCGCTACGACGCAGTTCGTTCAACGCGCGCTCGGGAATATCTCCGGATTTGCGGCGCTGAACGCCAACACGACACTTACGGCCGCACAGGCCGGGCAGGCTATCCAGTGGTATGGGGCCGGTGGCGGAGTGCTTACGCTTCCTGCGGGTTCATCCATGCCGAATGGCGGCGTACTGACGTTCATGAATTTCGGAACGGGGCCGATCACGGTCACAACGCAGGGCGACGACTTCATCTGGTCCGCTGGGAAGGTTCAGCCGGTGACGTTGCAGGTCGGTGACTCGCTCGTGCTCGTTTCTCGGGGCGTTGCCGAATGGGATGTCACTGGCGGTAGCGCGGCAATTCAGTTTGCGCAGAGTCGGGGCGTCACGGCATCGCAGTTCGACAACTCGACGAAGCTTGCGACGACGCAGTTCGTCCAGCGCGCGTTGGGCAACTTCTCGGGTGTTGTTAACCTTTCGCCAGTTCGAGCCTTGACCGTTGCCGACCTCGGCAAGCAGGTGAATTACTTCGGAACGGCGGACGGAACCGTCTCCCTGCCGCCTGTGGCCTCCATCCCGGCCGGGCAGGGGTTTTGGATCACCAACACGGGCGCCGCGCTGCTCACCGTGGCTTCGAACGGCTCAGACACGTTCGCCGGCACGTCCGGCACGTCGTCTCTGCCGGTAGGCATCAACGACAATATCTACATCGTGTCGTCGGGGTCGGGCAGCACATGGCTGGTGTACGGAGGTTCGGCGCAGTTGAAATTCACCGGATCGTTCAACGCATCGCTCGGCGGCAACGGCTACCAAAAGCTGCCGAGCGGGCTGATTATCCAGTGGGGAAATGTCTCCGTGCCCGCAAATTCGAACCCGATGATTGCGTTTCCGGTGGCGTTCCCCAATGCATGCCTGTCGCTCGCATGCGCTTCCGACGACGCCGTCGCGAATGGCACGCTTTACCGATGGACGGTCGGCGGTAAGTCGAAAACCACGTTCGTGGCGGCCAATAACTGGAACGGGACTATCTCCGGTTCGTGGATCGCAATCGGATTCTGACAAGGTTGAATTGAGGCTAGTGCTATGGGACAGAAGCAAGCTGAAATGGACGCGAATCGCCAAATCGTCGCGTTCTACGACACGGTTGACAGCCCCGCGCCGGCGGGCGCCGTCGTGATTGATGTCACGGACGAGCAATGGCTCGCACTCGTCAATGCGCAGGGCGCCGGAAAGCGCCTGTGCGTCGACGCGGAAGGCGCGGCCGTCGCGCTGGACCCTCTGCCGCCAACGCGCGAGCAATCGGCCGAAACGAAACGCATGCAACGAGACGCGGCGCTGACCGCGACGGACTGGCTTGTCGCGCGACACCAAGACGAGTTGGTGATCGGCGAAGGGACGACGCTGACAGCGGCGCAGTACGCCGCCGTCATCAAATACCGTCAGGCATTGCGTGATATCAGCGATGCCAAACAGTGGCCTGATATTGACCTGCCGGCGGCGCCGGATTTCCTGACTGCGATCGCCTGATCGCGTCATTTCCACCTTTTCAATTGGAGTCTGCAATATGGCGCTCGACAGCTATCACCACGGCGTTACCCTCGTCGAAATCAATCAGGGATCGCGGCCGATCCGTTCCATTTCGACGGCAATCCTCGGCCTCGTGTGTACGGCGAAGGATGCCGACCCGGCGACGTTCCCGCTCGATACGCCCGTGCTCATCACCAACGTTATCGCCGCGCTCGGGAAGGCCGGAAAGCAGGGAACACTTCGTAAGGTGCTGACGGCCATCGGCGCGCAAACCAAGCCGATGACCGTTATCGTCCGCGTCGCCGAAGGCGCCGACGATGCGGCGACCACGTCGAACGTTGTCGGCACGGTGACGGCCGAAGGCAAATACACGGGCCTGAAAGCGCTGTTGACGGCGCAAGCAAAGCTCGGCGTTAAGCCGCGGATTCTCGGCGCGCCGTTTCTCGACACGCAGCCCGTCGCGAATGCGCTCGTGACCACTGCCAAAGCGTTGAAGGGATTCGCGTATGCGTTTGCCGCTGGCGCGAAGACGAAGGAAGAGGCGACCGCGTACCGGAAGCAATTCGCCGCCCGCGAACTGATGGTGCTGTGGCCGAACTGGCTCGGCTGGGACGACGTCGAGAATGCAACCGGCGAGGTGTCAGCCGTCGCCGTGGCGATGGGCCTGCGCGCGAAGATCGACAACGATATCGGTTGGCACAAGACGCTGTCCAACGTCGCCGTCAACGGCGTGACCGGCATCAGCGCTGACGTGTCGTGGGATTTGCAAGACCCGTCGACCGATGCCGGCTACCTGAACGAACAGGACGTGACGACGCTGATCAATCAGAACGGCTTTCGATTCTGGGGCTCGCGCACGTGCTCGGACGATCCGCTGTTCGCGTTCGAGAACTACACGCGCACGGCGCAGGTCGTCGGCGATTCGATCGCGCTCGCGCAGATGGTGAACGTCGACGGGCCGCTGAATCCGTCGTTGCCGCGCGACATTATCGAGAGCATCAACGGCAAGTTCCGTCAGTGGGTTTCGCTCGGCTACCTGATCGGTGGCTCGTCGTGGTTCGATCCGGAGCCGAACACGACGGATGTGCTCAAGGCCGGGCAGGCGTATATCGATTACGACTACACGCCGGTTCCGCCCCTCGAAAACCTCACGCTGCGTCAGCGCATTACCGATCGCTATCTCGCCGACTTCGCGTCGAAGGTCAACGCCTAACCGGCGCGCGAAACCACACATACAGGAGTAAACGAACATGGCATTGCCGCGAAAACTCAAGGGGTTCAACCTGTTCCAGAACGGCGAGAACTTCGTCGGACAGGTTGCGGAAGTCACGCTACCGAAGCTGACGCGCAAGATGGAAGACTGGCAGGGCGGCGGCATGGGCGGCCCGATCAAGGTCGATTTCGGCAACGAAGGCATTCAGATGGAATGGACTGCCGGCGGCTTCATGAAGAGCGTGTTGCAGCAGTACGGCATCACGCAGCACGACGGCGTGCTGCTGCGTTTTGCCGGCGGCTATCAGGCCGAAGACTCGGCGAGCGTCGATTCGATCGAGATCGTTATCAAGGGCCGGCATAGCGAAATCGATCCGGGATCGGCGAAGGCGAAGGAAGACACCTCGTTCAAGGTGACGACGGTCGCGAGCTACTACAAGCTGTCGATCAACGGCGAGGAAATCATCGAAATCGACTTCGTCAACATGATCGAGCGGATCAACGGTAGCGACCTGCTCGCGACGCTGCGCACGGCAATCGGGCTGTAATTTTTCGCCTCGGCCGGAGATACCGGCGAGGCAGTCATCTATCGATCATTCGAGAGGAACACCATGAAAACGAACCAAGCCGCAAACGCGGAAACCGTACTGCCGGAAACGCAGAGCCAGGATGACCCGAACACGCTCACGCTCGACACGCCGCTCGTGCGCGGAAGCCAGACGATCGACCGCATCACACTGCGCAAGCCGAAGTCAGGCGAGCTGCGCGGCGTGTCGCTGTCCGACCTCGTGAACCTCGACGTTGTCGCGCTTTCGAAGGTGCTGCCGCGCATCAGCGCACCGACGCTGACGGAAGCCGATGTGGCCAATATCGACCCGGCCGACCTCGTTCAATTGGGAGGTATCTTCGCTGGTTTTTTGATGCCGAAGGCCGTGAAATCGAAACTGGGCTACCAGACCGAATAGAAGACGCGATGGCGGATATCGCGATCGTGTTCAGCGGTTGGACACCGCCGATGATGGACGCCTTCACGCTGACTGAACTGATGGACTGGCGCGAGCGCGCGCGTGTTCGCAACGGAAGCGAGTAACGATGGACAACGCCCTGAAACTTCGCGTCGTGTTCGACATGATCGACAACATGACGAAGCCCCTTAAAAATATGCTGGCCGGTAACAAGGGGCTTGCCAGTTCGCTGAAAGAGACGCGCCGCGAGCTGGCCGAAATGGGGAAGACGCAAAAGAGCGTCGGCGAGTTTCGGCAGATGCGCACGGGGCTCGCCGCGACCGCGTCGCAGCTAGGCGCGGCGCGTGGTCGAGTCTCGGAGCTGGCCGGGTCGCTGCGTGCGTTCGGCCCGCCGTCGCGGCAGATGATCGCGGACTTCGACAAGGCGAAGCAAGCCGCCGCGCGGCTGTCGGCCGAACACGAGAAGCAATCCGCACGCGTGAAGGCGTTGCGCGATCAGCTTGCCGGCGCCGGCATCAACACCAGAAACCTATCGCAGCACGAGCGCGATTTGCGCGCGAGCATGGCGTCGGCAAACGCGACGATCAGCGACCAAATGCGCAGACTCGGCGAGCTGGCTGACCGCGAAAGACGCGTAGGCGCAGCACGGTCGAGAATGCAAGCCATGCAGGGCGTCGCGGCCGGGATGGCCGTCGGCGGCTACGCGGCGAAGTCAGCCGGCGGGCATATCCTCGGCGATCTGGCCGGCACCCTCGACGAAGCGAAGAAAATGCAGAACGAGCGCGCGCGCATCACGGCGTTCGGGCTTGGCGATCAAGCGACGAAGGATGCTGAAAAATACGTTCGCGCTATGAAAACAATGGGCGTCAGCACGTCCGACAACATGACGTTGATGCGTGACGCGCTTTCCATCTTCGCCGACGAGCATCACGCGCAAATGGTGATGCCGACGCTGTCGAAAATGAAGTTTGCGAACGACACATTGTTCGGTGCGGAGGACGCGCATGCGAACGAAGAGAAGTTCATGAACATGCTGAAAGTGATCGAGCTGCGCGGCGGCACGAAAGACGAAGCGACGTTCAAGAACGAAGCGAACATGGTGCAAAAAGTCCTATCGGCGACCGGCGGCCGCGTCGGCGGCGACGAGTGGCGCAACTTCATCCAGACCGGCGGCGTTGCAGCGAAGCAGATGCGGCAGGACGCGTTCTATTACCAGATGGAACCGCTCATTCAGGAAATGGGCGGCCATGGCGTCGGCACGGGCCTTATGTCGGCCTACAGTAACGCGTACCAAGGTAAGACGACGAAGCGGGCAGCGAACCAGATGATCGCGCTCGGGTTGCTCGATCGGAAAAAGGTCGTCGATACGAAAATCGGCACGATCAAGGAAATCAAGCCGGGAGCGCTGACCGGCGGCGATCTGTTCAAGGCATCGCCGCTCGAATGGCTCGAAAAAGTGTTCCTGCCGAAGCTGGCCGCGAAGGGGATCACTGATCCGGACAAGGTGAAAGACATGATTTCGACGATCTTCACCAACCGGACGGCGTCGAATCTGTTCACGACCATGTACATGCAACGTGACCAGATTCATAAAAACGAGCGCCTGAACAAGGGCGCATACGGCATCGACGACGCGCATCGGCTAGCAAAGGAGCAAATTCCCGGCAAGGAAATCGACGTGCTGTCGAAGTTGAAAGACGTGAGACGCGAAATCGGCGAGAGCATCGCGCCGATGTACAACGCGGCGTTGGACAAGACGCGCGACATTCTCGAGCGGCTGCTCGGCGCGATCAAGCGGCATCAGACCGCCGCGAAAATCATCCTGTCGGTTGCGGCCGCATTCGGTGCGCTGCTCGTCGTGGCCGGGTCGCTCGTGATCGTGCTCGCCGGCGTGCTTGGGCCGTTGGCCGTGCTGCGTTTCAGCATGACGACGCTCGGCATGCGCGGCGGCATCCTGTCGCGCGTGCTCGACAACAGTGCCGGCGCGTTCCGTCGCATGTCGGGCGCCGCGTCGGGCGCCGGGAAATCGGCGCAAGCCGGCGCGACGCGCATTCGCGGTGCACTATCGACGGCGTGGCAGGCATCGTCACCGCGCGGCGCCTGGACAACCGTTCGCGACTACGTGAAATCCGTCGGTCAGCGCGTGCCGGCCGCGTGCCAAGCGGCGAAGGAATCTGTAAAAAGGTGGGGCGTGTCCGCCGGGACGGCGCTCAAGGATGGCATCGGCGCCGCGCGACTGTACACGGTTCAACTCTGGCGCGCAGTAGCAGCGCAAATGGCCGCCACGCGTGCGGCGGCCGCGTCACGTTGGACGATGGCGCGGCAGTACGTCGCGCGGCGTGGCGCGTCAGGCGTCGCGGCCGATGCTGCAAAGGGCGGCGTCAGTCTCATCAAGGGCGGCGCCGCCAGCGCGATCAGCGGCGTAGCAGCCGCATTCGCGGGGCTCGGGCAAACGCTGATGTTTGTCGGTCGGCTCGCGCTGATGAACCCGATCGGGCTCGTCATTACCGCGATCGCGGTCGCCGCGCTGCTGATAGTCCGATATTGGGAGCCGATCAAGGCGTTTTTCTCTGGCTTCTGGCAAGGGCTCACGGAAGGACTTAGGCCGCTCGCGCCGCTGTTCGGACGGGTGTTCGGTGTCCTCGGTAGCATGTTCGCACCATTGAAACCCGTGTTCGATTGGCTCGTGGATGCAATCGGGAACGTGTGGGGCTGGATCAAACGTCTGTTGGGGCCGGTCGATACCAGTAAGGAAAGCCTTGACGCCGCGACCAACGCCGGCAAGGGCTTTGGCGCATGGCTCGCGAACATCGTCGTCGTTGCGGCCGAAGCTGCCGGCCGCTTCGTCGAATTCGGCGCAAACATTATGTCGGGCCTCGTCAACGGCATCAAAAACGGGCTCGGCTCGGTGAAAGACGCCATTACCGGCGTCGCGGATTCGACAGTGTCGTGGTTCAAAGAAAAGCTCGGCATTCATAGCCCGAGCCGCGTTTTCGGCGAGCTGGGCGGTTTCGTAAGCGAAGGCGCGGCGATCGGCATGGAAGGCGGGCAGGGTAAGGTAGCACGCGCGGCTGTTGCGCTCGCGACCGTTGCGACGACGTCGTTCGGGATGCCGGCACTTGCGGCCGACACGACGCTCGTGCGCCCGGCCGTGCCGATCGATCGGCGCCCGCCGCTGGCCGCAGCGTCGTCGACCGCGGATAGTGCAGTCGCGTCGGGGCCGATCACCATCAACATTTATCCGCAGCCGGGTATGGACGCGGCGGAAATCGGCCGCATGGTGCGCGCAGAGCTGGAACGACATGAACGGGCGAAGCAGTCGCGCATCGGCGCGCGGCTGTCTGACTGAGAGGGGAACATAGGCCATGATGCTGTCACTCGATCAGTTCGTTTTCAGCTTGCAGACCGCACCGTATAAGGAACTGCAACGACAACGGAACTGGAAGCACCGCACAAGCTCGCGGGTCGGAACACGCGACGCCAGTCAGTACACCGGCGCCGGCGACGACACGATTACGCTCAACGGTATGGTTGCGGCCGAGAATGGCGTCGGCGCGATCGCATCGCTCGACGAGCTGGCCCGTATGGGCGATGTCGGCGACGCGTATGCGCTCGTCGACGGATCGGGAACGATCTACGGCGCGTATGTCATCGAAAGCCTGAACGAAACGGCGACGTACCACACGCCTTCCGGCATCGCCAAGAAAATCGAATTCAACCTGACGTTGAAGCGCGTAACCGACGAGACGCTCGCGGCCACACAAGGCGACGGCAGCGAGTCGGGGAATTCGGCTAAGGAACTGTTGAACGATGTGCGCCAGGTCGTGAAGGTTGCGACGACCGTCGTCGACAACGTCAAGAACCTGTCTATCAATTCGATCAAGTCGGCCGCGATCGGTGTCATCGGCAGCATGGCGCCGCAAGCGGCCGCCGCCGCCGTCAAAGGCTTGTCGACAGCAACCGGGCTTGAACTCGACGAGGCAATCAAGGCAGCGCGGCAGATTTCGACGATGAACGGGGATTCGATCGGCAGCGTCGTGCAGTTCGTGCTTGGCAAGGTGTCGGGGGACGCATGACGGAAGCAACGACGCAGCCCGCGCGCAAGCAGCCGCAGGCAGACTATCGCATCACGCTCGACGGGCGCGATATCTCGCGCCTGTTCGCGCCGAACCTCATCAGTCTGACGCTGTCGGAGTCCCGAGCGGAAGAACCCGATATGCTCGATCTCGTCTTGGACGATACGAAAGGCACGTTCGCCATTCCGAAGCGTGGCGCCGATATCAAACTGTCGATTGGGTGGGTTGGCGAGTCGCTTATCGACAAAGGGGCGTTCACTGTCGACGAAGTCGAGCATAGCGGGGCGCCGGACATTCTGACGATCCGTGCGAAGTCAGCGTCGATGACGAACAAGATGCACGAGCGCCGCGAGAAAAGTTGGCATGGCGTGACGATCGCGGGCATCGTCGCTGCAATCGCCGGCCGCCATGCATTGAAAGCGAAGGTCGAGACGAAGATCGGGCAAATTCGGATCGCACATATCGACCAGACGCACGAGAGCGATATGTCCTTTCTCACGCGACTGGCGAAGCGTTACGACGCGGTCATGACGGTCAAGGATTCGAATTTGCTGTTCATGCCGATCGGATCGGGAAAGACCGTGAGCGGAAAGGCGCTTGCCGTGCTCAACCTGACTCGCGCGTCGGGCGATCAGCATCGGTATCACATCGCCGAGCGCGAGAGCTATCAAGCCGTGCGCGCGCACTACCATTCGAACACGAAGGGCAAGCGAAAATCTGTCGTGGTCGGCGGAGAGAACAACAAGAATGTGAAGGTGCTACCCGAAGACTATGCGACCGAAACGGAGGCGCGCGCGGCGGCACAGGCGGAGCTAGCGCGCGTGAAGCGCAGTCAGGCGACTATGTCGTACACGCTCGCGCTCGGCCGTGCCGACCTGTTTCCCGAAATGCCCGTGACCGTGGCTGGGTTCAAACCGGATATCGACGAGACGCCGTGGCTCGTGAAGCAGGTCACGCACACGATTACCGGCGACGCTGGCTTCACGTCTACGCTCGAACTGGAAGTGCGCGACGATCCGACGACGGATCGGCATCGCACACATTTCCGCAAGCGTAGCGCGTAACTACCCGCCGAGACGCGACCGCCACGCGTGCAATATCGAATGCGGCCGACCGACGCGGCGGGCCTCGTCGAAAGCCGCGACGGCCATTCCCGCGAGCACTGCCGCATGCGGAAACACAACGGGCTTTGTGTCTGCGTCGCTCCATCCAAAATCAGTATTCCAAAATGGCGCGAATAGGCCGATACGCGGCATGTTCACGCCGCGCGGATCAAAGTACATACGTGTGCGGGCGAGGGCGTGAAATTCGGCATCGTGGCGCCGCTTGCCGGCGTCAAACTCCATGATCGCCGCACGCTCGACGAAGAACTCCCATACGTTGTCATCGTCGCGGTTCACGGTCGGCGCCAATACTGTATAAATATACAGTATTGGCGTGCGGCCGCGTTGTGTCAACGACCGGCGCCGGGCGGGCGCGCAGAAATGAAAAAGCCCGCTGGTGCGGGCTTCGTGGTGTGTCTTCGCTGCGGCTTACTTGCTGCTGATCGCTTCTCGGTTCGTCCAGTATTCCTCTGTCTCGCCTTCGCGGCGAAGCTGGATCACACCGCCAAGGATCGGCACATCGCCGAGATAGACCGTCTGCCCGGTGCGGAACAGGGTGCAATTCCCGGCCTCGATCGCGCTGACGGCGGCCTTCCTGAACGCGGCTTTGTCGAAAGACATGATCTTGTAGAAACGGTCCTTGGTATCGCAACCGAACCACGTCCCGTCCTTGATGTGATACGCGGTCGGCGCAGCCACTGACGCGGATTGAGTCACGAACGCCGAAATGCAGACGACAGCAAACACGCCGCATGTGCGACGTACCCCGGAAAAGGTCATGGATTGTCCTTTTTGTGTTGTGGAAATGAAAGCAGCAGCGTAACACAATGTTACAGTTGGCTTTCTCTACGGTGGTAAGCAGGCGGGCCGACACCCGTCCATAAAGGCCCGCTGCGCCACATGCGCGGAAGCTCGACCGCCAGGACGCGCCATTGAGCGAGGACGGCCGCGAACGTGCCTTCGCGCTTGGCTCGCCGAATCTTGTCGACGATATTCCAGCCTCGCACGTAGTGCGTGAAGCTGCGTTGGCTTGAGAGAAAATGCGACGCGTGGACGCCGACCCATGCGAGCAATTCGTCGGGAAGAACGTCGGGGGACGCCGGGTCGGGCTCGATGTTCGCTATGACGGCGGGTTGTTCGACCGTCGACGCGGCGCCAGCACCGGCGGCCGGCGCGCTGGCTTCGGACGCGAGCAAGCGAAGAAGCTCGATACGGTGCCACGGGATCGGCGAACGACCGGCGACGTAGTTTCGGACGGTGCGAGTGCAGCAGCGGAGCGACTGAGCGATTCGAGCGATGGACAGACCGTCAGTGAGCGCGAGGAAATCGGACAGCGCGCCGTGACGGTGGTCGGCGGCATTCATAAGCGTTGCGGGATGCGAAACTGTGTAAGAGATTGTAAGTATGTTTACAAACAGTTTCATTCAACCTGACAGAACTGCCGGTTTTGCTAGCGACTCAACTTGACATAACGTGAATTATCAGTGATTTTTGTTGTAGTGGCTAGATTGAAATGTCCGCTTTGGGGGTGCGGCTGAACGGCTGGAATTGACGACCCGGCAGGTCTGCCGGCTGGTCGCCCGGTTACGTGAGCACGGGCCGGCGGGACTGGTGTCGGGACACCGGTCGAAGCCCGGCAACCGCAGCCTGGATTCAGGAGCCGCCGACCGGGCGCCGTCGATCATCCGCGATCGCTACGCCGATTTCGCCCGGCCGCATCAAACCAGATACGCGGCCACTTCCTCCGGCGTCAGGAACCGCACCAGCGTCACGGACGGGTTCTGCGCCGGATGGCAGACACCATTGAAGCCGTTCCAGCTCCTCTTGATACCCTCTTCCGTCTCCAGCGCGATCAGCACGCATTTACCGTGCTTGCGGTGGCTGCGCAACGGCGCTTCGCCCCATGCGAGCGCCAGATTGTCGACCAGCACGCCGTTCGCGTACGCATGCGCCTGCAGCCAGTGAAACTCCGACGAATCCTGATCTTCGTCGCCGCTCCTCGGCGCGATCGGCTTGCCGACGCGCAGCGTCCGCGCATGTTCGCCGATCAGGCGCTGTAGCAGCGTGAACGCATGGAACGTGTTGTTGACCGCATGCGCGCTGGCGACGAAGCCCGTGCCGGAAGCCGGCAGCACGACGACGCACTCCGGTTCGTAGCTCAACGCCGACGCTGCACACAGAAAGTGCAACTGATCGAACGGCAAACTGTCGTTGTCGGCCATCCGCTCCAGCAACGCCTGCAGCGCGGTGTCGGCCACGAGATCGCCGTGATTGTCGCGATCGCGCATCAGCATCGCCATCAGCGGCAGGACGAGCGTATCGACAGCGCCCCGCAACGCATCGAGTTCCCGGCCCTGTCGCCCGTCGAGCGCATCGAGCCGTTGCCGGGCGGCGTGCCAGTCGCGCCGTTCGTCGTCGGTGGCGCCGTCGTCGTCATCCTCGACTGCCCTTGCGCAAAACGGCGCGAGTTCAGGCAGCCACGCCCCAAGCCTCGCCAGCGCGGCCGGAAACAGGATGCGCGGATCGGCCCCACCCTCGACGATCGCGCCACCGAGCAACGCCAGCAACGCCGCGCGATTCGGATGCAGCGCCGGCAGCTCGGCCGCACACGCGTGCAGGATCGCGTCGGCGCGGCGACGGTCCTGCGCCTGCGCACGCAGTTCGTCGACTTCGGCCAGTTCGAAGAAGTCGTCCAGCGTGAAGAGATCGGTTTCGTCGAGGACGGGCCGGTGCAGGACGGCAAGGAGTTCAGGTGTCAGCTGCGTCATGGTTGGCATGGCAGGAACGGGCGAATGGGCGACAGGCGTGACCGAGGCGGTCGGCGTGTCGGTTTGCAGACGTGCGGTTCAGACGGTCATTCAAATTGGAAACCTTTGTTCGGCGCGTGCTCCTCGTCGATATACGTGCCCTGAAAATCCACGTCGCTACCGTGGCCGAGCACGGTCCCGCATTGACCGCGCTGTTCGACTTCCATCTGCGCACCGTGAATGGCGAAATCGAGCTGGCAGCCGTCGGCGCCCACGTGGAATGCCTTGCCGTCGGCCCGCACGACGGCGTCTGCCTTGTATTCCCGTCCACTGTTTTCACCGTTCCACGACGACGCGTCGAACGTCAGCCGTGCCGCATCGGCATACGGGTTGAGGTGAATCATGATGATTCCGCCGCGATTGCGCGGCAACGGCCTGGACGAAATCTCCAGGAGCGTCCACGTTTGCGACCAGTGGAAGTCGTTGATGTCGAGCACGATTTCGGGGTTGGGCTGGGAAAGCTGCTGCAGCCGCCGGAGATAGCTGGTACGCAGGCAGTCGACGTCTCGTCCGCAGGCATCCCGTTGGCTTCGCCAGCCGCGCTGATCGCGCTTCAGTCCATTGAGGCCGGAGTCGCCGTGCGACCGGTCAACGCGTTGCGGCGCAAGCGACCACGCGATCGCGAGCTGATCGTCGAGTTTCGACAGCTCGGGGACGGCGCATATCGTTTGCTCCGCCGGTTGTCTGGCCAGATGGCAATTGAAGGACGCGGCGCATACGGTGCCGGCGAACCAGAAGGACGCCGGCAGCAGTGCGATGCGGGCCAGCGTCCGGAGGGCAATCGTTGTCTTCATGTCGAATGGGATGAAGGTGAATGGTCATGCAAGGGTCACGTGTTACTCCCGCATCCCCTCCAGATCGCGGATCAACTCGCTCGCCGAGATCTCGTCGAGCGTCGACAGCGCATCGGGTTCGCGAATGCTGCCCCAGTTCGACGGCGAACCGGCCTGCAACGCGCCGAGTTGCTGATCCGGATTCATGTCGACCGCCCCGACGAAGATCCCCGGGTCCAGCGACAGTTCGATCACCTTGCCCGCGCCGAGCGGCTTCGTGAAATACCAGATGCAGCCGGCATCCTCGACCTGGCCGCGCCGCCAGCCCTTGTTGACGAGCCCGAGCACGCGGCCGGTCGGCACCTTGACGCCCTTCCAGCGTTCGAGTTGCCGCCCGTTGCGCTCGTCGTCGGTCAGCCGGTACACGTCGCGACCGAGCTGCGCGAACGGCTGCAGCAGCTCGTAGTCGGCGAACACCTGCCCGAATGCGGCGGCATCGGCCGGCGCGATCTCCAGCGCATGCGGCACCCCGATGCGGATCGTCGCGCCCTCCGGCAGCGTAAATGCATCGTCGTCGGCAGTCGCCGCCGTGCCGTCTTCCGCCACGCGGAAGCAGGCCTTCAGCGTGCCGCCGAAGTTGCCGCCGTCGTCGACTTCGTACACACCCCAGACAAGGCGCTGGACAAGGTGGCGCACGAGCGGATGCTCGGCGAGAAACGTGCGAAACACCTCGGGTGTCCAGCGGCGGCGCCCGCACATCGCGACCTCGAGCCGCGCGACCTGCTGGCTCGCGATGGTGCGCGCATCCTTCTTCAGCACCTTGAAGCGCTCGACCGCTTCCTTGCCCTTCACGGGATCGTCGGTCTTCTTCGGCTTCGGCAGGTCCGCGAGCCGCGCGCCGGCCACGCCGTCGGCGCCGGTCTCGCGCACATACGGCTTGAGCGTCTCGTCGAAGCCGACCCGGAATGCACGCGGACCGAAGTCGAGCAGCATCGTCCCCTGTTCGTCGAGCCCGAGATCCGGCGCGAGACGGTCCTCCAGCTCCTCGGACGACAGCCCGCGCGCTTCCGCGATCGCATCGATCTTCTCTCGTGCGCGGTCCTGCAGCGCGCGGAACTTGACCTTCTGCGCGATGCCGTTGAGCAGCATCAGCGCGACGTCGCTGCCGATCGAGGCCAGCACGTCGAGGCCGGTCGCCGCGCGTGCATGCGCCGATTCGCCGGGCCACGTGCGGATCAGCGGCGTCAGCTTGCGTGCGGTGTCGTCGTTGCCGAACAGGCCCAGCGCGGTGAGCGCCCAACCCTCCTTGCCCGGCGCGCCAGCATCGAGCCATGCGTTGAAGCAGTCCCACGCGAAATCGGCCAGCGACTCCGCCGTGCACGCGTCCTTCACGACATCGATGCCGCCGTAGACGCCTTCACCGGTCGGGAACGTCAGCATCTGGCCGAGATGGTCGAGCGCGTCGTCCGGCAGCGCCTTGCCGTTTTTCAGCACCGGCCGGCGCCAGCCGCGCGGCTGCCAGAATTCGGGCAGCTTGCTGCGCTTGGTCGGAAAACGGTCGAGCGGGCTCTCGTCGAGCACGGCGCGCACCGCTTGCGGCACCGCGTCGTCGGCATAGCGCGAGGCGACGTCGATCAGCAGCGCCTCGTGGCCGTTCGCCTGCAGCAAACGCAGCGCCGCGCCGGCGCAGTCGCGCGCTTCGCCCGGCTTGCCGAGCGACGGTGCGATCAGGCCGCAGGCCGCATGCTCCGGAAACTTGAGCAGCCACGCACGGCCGTCGTCGCGCAAGGTCTTCAGCTTCGCGAACGCGCGGGCCGCGATCGGCGCGCATTCGACGGCGCCGTAATTCAGCGCGTAGCCGAAATTCTCGGTCGGCTTGTTGCGCACGGTCGCGATGAGGCCGGGCAACGCGGGCAGGCCGAAGGTCGCCATCACCAGGGTCACGCCCGCCGTGCTGTGTTCGCCTGCCACCGCGTTCCAGATGTCGACGGCCACCGCGGCCGGCAACAGCGTCAGGTATTCGGCGCGCAGCCAGTACCAGAAGTAACGCTCGCGCTTGCGCGCGTCGATCATCGCGCGCCACGCGGCGACGAACGCCGGCGCGTCACCGTGCCGGATCGCCTTCGCCGCCGCCTCGCCGAGCGGCCCGTAGTATTTTTTGCTCGCGTCGAAACCGAGGCCGTCGATCAGCGTCATCGTGTCCTTCGACGCCGCGGCGAGCCGCTTCACTTCCCACTGGTCCGGCGTTTTCGCCTGCTTGCGCTTCGCTTCGTCCCAGCATTCGACCGCTGCCAGTTCGAGCGGCTCCAGCGTGAGCGCAGCCGCCCGCTTCTGCCGCGCGGCAAGCCAGGGGGGCGCGGCCAGCACACCCGGCAATTCCTCGGCCGATGCGACCTCGGCCGGGCCGGCCAGCAGCGCGAGGAGCTTGTCGATCACGGCCTGCGCCGGTGCGTCGAGCCACGGCCGCAGCCCGTCGACGTGCGCCGTATGCGCGCGCAACAGGCGCGTGAGGCTCGGCGTCAGCAGCCCGGCATCCTTGCCGCCCGCGGCCACGAGCCGCGACAGCGCGACCATGCCCGCCACCGGCCAGCGATCGAGCGACAGCGACAGGCGCGCGAGCGCGCCCTTCGAACCGCTGGCAACCTTCGCCAGCGCAGCCACCGCGTCGGGCGTGCCGATCGCGGCGAGCGCGTCGCCCGCCTCGTCGGCGGCAGCGCCGCGTTCGAGCACGTCGAACGCGGCGCTGCCGCGCTCGCGCAGCACGGTCGCGACCATCCGCGACATTCCCCAGAACTCGCGGCCATAGCTGTTCGGCCGGATTCTCCCGGCCACCGCGATCGCATCGGGATCGGTCGCGGTCAGCAGCATCCAGTGCAGTGTCTCGGGCACGTCGGGTTCAGCGCTCAGCCTGCGCACCAGCGCATTCGACAGCTGCGGCACATCGGGCAACAACAGTGCGGGTATCGGCTGGCGGGTCGGGTGCAGCGCCGGCAACGCGGCCTCGATCCTGTCGACGCAGGCCTGCCAGTCCGCCTCGCTCGCCGCGGCAAGATGCTCGCGCAGCGCCGCCTCGCCGCCGACGATCGGCCCGCGCCAGCTCCCGCGCACCGGGCCTTCGACATTCGTCGAGAAACGATGGAGGCGGCGCTGCGCCTGACGGTCGTAATCGGCGTGCACGTGGATTTTCAACGCGTCGAGCAGCACGTCGATCGCGCCCGTCAATCCGTATTGCGCAACCAGGTAGTCGGCGACCGGGCGGCCGATCGTGGTTTCGCCGTGATAGTCGCCCACGGTCATCGCCAGTGCGAACAGCACGGCGTCGGCTTGCGCGTCCGCCACCGGCCCGGCGATCGGCGTACGCGCGGCCAGCCGGTCGAGCATCCGCTGGGCGGCCGGCCGCAGCGCCGCGTCGGTCGCGCCGATGTCGATCGAGTACCCGTCCTTGCCTTCGATCTTCAGCCACGCAGCGCGCACGTCGAGCACGGTCACCGGGACGGGAAAACGGCGGGACGCATAGGCTTCGCGCAGGTTCTGCGGCGACAGCCGCACGGGATCGCCGTGCATCAGCCACGGCGGAGCGCCGGTGTCGGCGACGGCGGGTGCGGCAGGCGCCGGTGCGGCGGCCGCCTCGGACGCCAACCACTCGCCGAGCGCCACGGCAGTCGCCTGCCCGTGCTCGTGCACGCTGGCCGACGCGCCCCAGCCATGCAGCAGACGGCGCGACTTGAGCAGGTCGAGCGCCATCGCGGCGCCCTGGTCGCCGACGTCGTAGCGGCGCTTGATCACGGCGACCGTCAACGTCTCGCCGGGCTTCAGGTCGCCGTTCGCGATCTGCGCGCGCACGGTCTCGAAGACACGCTCGCACTGGGCGTCGAAACCTTCGGCGGCGGCGGGCGGCAAGGGCGCGGCGGCGGCGGCGGTGGTGGCACTGGAAACCGTTGAACGCGGCGTCGATGCCGCCGGCTGGGCCGACGGTGTGGGCGGCACACCCTTCGCGGCTTTCGCCGCTGCGGGTTGCGCGTTCGCGGCCGGTTCCGCGTCTGTCGGCGCCTGCGGCACCGCGGCCGGAGTTGCCGGCGACGCGACGGCCGGCGGCTTGGCGGCAGTCGCGCCGATGCTGGCGCCGGCCGCCACCGCGACTTCGGCATAACCCTTGCCGGTCTTCTCCTTGACGAGCTTGTCGAGCGCGGCGCGCGCCTTCGCGTCGTCCGCGAACGACTTCGTCTGGCTCTGGCCCGCGGTGCCGATGCGGCCCCAGCGGATATTGAGCCCGGAGCCTTCCTGCTCCACTTCCCAGAACTTGCTGGAGTTGCCTTCGATCAGTTCAAAACGACGCATCCGTTCCCTCTCACTCGGATCGACGACGCGGCACGATGCCGCGCCCGCATGCCATGGCCGCAACGCAGCCATGACGCCCTCTCGTTCATTCATCCCGCGAGCCGTGCAGCCTGCCCGACGGCTCGCGGTGTCGGGCGCCGACTGCTCGCCCGTTCGACGGTCATGCCGTCATTGCTCGACGATGCCCAGCAGCAGCAACGTCAGCGAACCCAGTTGCGTCAGGATCGACGCCGATTGCGCACCGCGCAGGCCGTCGGCCAGCGTGCGCAGCAGCCGCCCGGCGTGCGCGAGGCCGGCGCGCTCCAGTCGCGTGGCCTGCGCCAGCGCACGCTCGATCGCGCCGCCGCCCTGATGGCGCATGCCCTGGCGCAGCCATTCGGCCAGCAGCGCCAGCGTGTCCTCCGCGAGCGCGACCAGCGCGGGCAACGACCCGCGCCCGCCGGCCAGCGGCAGCGGTTGCGGCGCCGTCGTTTCGGTCTGCAGCACGACGGCGCGCTGCGCGGTCAACACGGCCAGCGGCCGCATCACGGCCGTGCCCGCATGCAGCCGGACGGTACCTGCCAGCGCGCGCAACGCGCCCCATTCGCCGGCCAGCGCGCGTGCCAGCGCATCGACCGCGCCGGGTGCCACGGCGCGATGCGGCAGCGCGAGGTGCAGCACATCGTCGCCGTCCACATCGGCCGTCCCTGCTTCCCCCTGCTCGAGCCGCGCGTGCAGCACCTGGGCAGCCGCATCCCAATGGACCGACCGCACGACCATCGGCTCGAACGCGACCACGTGCAGCGACCCGGCCGCGCCGGCCGCCGCGCCGTTCGCCGCCTGTCTCGGCCGCACGAAGTCGGGCAGCGCGTCACGCAGGTGCGCGACGAGCGCCGCGATGCCCGGCTGGCGGATCGGCGCGACGAGATCGTCCCAGGAGGTCGGCGACAGCGGCAGCACGCCTGTCTGCCGCACGCCGGCGGAGATGTCGACCGCACCGTTCGCGCGCCGCTTCGCGGTCTTCGTGACGACCTGCCCGGCGGCGATCTGCCGCAACGGAAAACCCGCGACGCGGCGGCCGGCCAGATCCGGCGCACGGCCGCCGGCCGCGACGTCGGCGGCACGCGGCCAGTTGCGCGTCAGCACCATCACGGTCTGCGTATCGGGATCGGCGAACAGCACGCTCGCCCCCTCTTCCGCGTCGTCGGCCCACAGCTCGACGCCGAGCGACACCAGCCGCAAATGATCGAGTTCCACCTCGCCCTTCACGCCGATGCCGAGCATCTGGCGGGCCGGCACCGCGGCACCCTCAAGCTGCGTCGCGGCGGACAACGCCGCGCGCAAGCGTGCCCACAGTTCGGCCAGCACGCGCACGAGCCGCAGCGGCTCGAAGCGGCTGCTGCGCGCATGCTGTGCGTGCACGAGCTGCCAGGCTTCGTCGAGCGCGTCGTCGACCCACTGCCAGCCGCGCTCGCGCAAGCGGCCGCGCAGCGACTCCACGCGCGCGGCCAGCGCGATCGGCGGCTGGCTCGAGCCGTCCAGCCACAGCGCGTGCACCAGCCTGTCGAGGTCGGCGATCAGCACGTGCGCCGCTTCGTCACGCAACGGCGACCGGTCGTCGCCACACTCGTCTTCTGCGCCGGCCGGCGGGCGCACCTCGACGATCGTCTCCGGTACGCCGTCGGCCGGTGCCCCGGCCTGCCGGAATGCCCAGACGGCCAGCACGACGTGCGCGCAACCGCTGCCCTGCCGGCAGTCACAACGCGCATGCGCGAGCGAGCGTCGCGAGAAGAACCGCACGGTACACATCGGCAGGCGTGCAACCGGCGACGACTGTGCGCCGGACCACGGCTGCACGGTCACGGCGGGCCGCGCGGCCGCCATGCGCGCGGCCTGTTCGAGCACCGACGGCGCAAAACTCGCCGCCAGCGCGGCATCGTCGAAATCGGCGGGGCTCCATGCGCGATCCGCGGACGACGTGCCGTTCGTGTCGTCGCCCGGCGGCGCATCGTCCGCACCGGTACCTGTTGCGCCGCGTGCGACATCGTCCGGATTGCAGATCGATTCATCGCGCGTATCGGCCTGCCCCGTCTCGTCGTCTCCGCCTGCACGCGCCTCGCCCGGGGCCGCCGCTTCGTTCCCCCGCATGCTCGCCTGATAAGCGAATACCAGCATCACGCGATGCCGGCACATGCCGCTCGCGGTGCAGTTGCACGCCGCGTCGCGCAAGGTCCGGCCCGGCGGCAGGCTGGTACGCACGCCGTCGGCGAACGACGCGTGCACCGTACCGTCGCCGTCGACGGCCACCGCCGGCACCGCGCCGGCGGCGACATCCTTCTGGGCGCGCTTGACGAACCCGGCGTTGGCGAGCGCCGTCAGCGCTTCGGGCGTCAGTTCGAGGAGGTCGTCGCGGATCGGTGCGCTCATCCCCGCACCTTCTCGGCGAGCCACGCGGCCAGTTGGCCGGGCGTCATCGCGCCGACTTGCGCACCGGCGTTCACGAGCCGCGCGGCCATCTCGCGGTCGTAGGCGGGCTCGGCAGCCGAATCGAGCGCGGCCAGCCCGAGCACGCGCGCGCCGCTCTCGGCCAGCGCCTTCACGCGGCGCACGAGTTCGTAGCCGCTGCCGCCTTCATAGAAATCGCTGACCAGCACGATGATCGTGCGGGCGGGATTCGCGACGCAGGATTGCGCATACGCGACGGCCTTCGCGATGTCCGTGCCACCGCCGAGCTGGACCTTCATCAGCAGCTCGACCGGGTCGGACACGTCGGCGGTCAGGTCGACCACCGACGTGTCGAAGGCCACGAGCCGCGTGCGCATGCCCGGCAATTGCCACAGGCACGCGGCCATCACCGCGCTGTGAATCACCGAGTTGACCATTGACCCGCTCTGGTCGACGAGCAGCACGATGTCCCACGGCTCGGCGTGGCGACGCGTGCGACTGTTGAAGACCGGCGTGTCGAGATACAGCTTGCGCCGCTCGGGATGCCAGTGACGCAGGTTCGCGGCCAGCGTGCGCGTGTAGTCGAAATTGCGCGCGATCTTCATCCGCGAGCGCCGGCGCCGGTCGCGGGTGCCGCTGAAGGCCTGCCGCACGTCGGTCGCCAGCCGCTCCATGATTCGCCGGACCACCTCGGCCACCAGCCGCCGCGCGGCCGCCAGCACCTCGGGATTCATCAGGTGCTTCGTGTGCAGCACGGCGCGCAGCAACGATTCGGACGGCTCGATCCGCTCCAGCACCTCGAGGTTCGTGACGACTTCGTCGATGCCGAAACGCTCGACCGCGTCGCGTTCGAGGCGGTCGATCACCTCCTTCGGAAACAGCGTGTGGATCGTGTTGATCCAGTCCGGCGTGGTCAGCGCGGACGGCCCGAGGCCGGCCCCGCGCTCGCCGCGCTGCGCGCGGTCGTCGTCGCGGCCGTACAGCCAGTCGAGCGCCGCATCGGCGGCCCGCGCGTCCGCACCCGGCGTGCCGCATGCGGCTTCGGCCGGTTCGCCGAGCAGCAGGCGCCAGCGTTCGAGCGGACCGGGAATGTTCAGCGGCATGGCAGGACTCGCGGAAAACGCGCCGCACCGTGCCGTGACGGCGCGACATCGTGGTAAGGGAAGCGGAAGCCGGATGCGCGGCGGCCTGTCGGTCGGCACTTCATGACGCCTCCGGATCGGGCGTGAGCCCCCAGCGGCGCAAACGGCCGAGCACCTGCGCCTCGATGCGCGCGGCGTGCGCGGCCTCTTCGGGCGACGCATCGTCCGCGTGCCGCTCCGTCAGCACGCGGCGTGACAGGTGTGTCGCGTCGTGCAGCGCGAGCACCTGATCCGCGAGCTGCCCGCGCTCCCGCGGCGGCAACCACGCGAACGCGCTGCGCAAGCCCGGCAACGCGAGCACGAAATCGGCGTCGTCGAGCGCGCGTATGGTCGCATCCATGCCCGCGACGAAAGCCGGTGCGCTCGCCAGTGTCTCGCGCGCCAGCGCAAGCAAACCGCCGAGCGCATCGCCGAGCGCGGCGGCCGGCATCGCCCGCAGCAGCGCCATCGCATCGTCGATGCCGGCGACGGGTTGACCGTCGTCGACGCCGGCCTGCCCCGCCAGGCCGAGCAGCGCGCCGAGCGCCGCGCCGCGACTCGCGGGCGCCGCTGTCTTATCGGCCGCCTTGCGCCGCCAGACGGCCAGCGCGCGCGACGGCTCGATCGCGAGCGGCGTGTGGCCGGCACCGTCGGCACCGGCCAGTACGTCGGCCACGATCCGGCGCAATGCGGCGTGCCCCTGCACGTGGGCGTCGAGATCGGCCGGCGGCAGCGCGGCGGCCGGCTCCAGCAACCATAGCGCGCGATCGAACCCGGCCTCGACGACGATCCGCAGCACCGGTGCATCGTTCATGCCGAGCAGATGGCCGTGACGCAGCAGCGTATGCAGGTTGCCGAGCGCCGGGGCGAGCGACTCGAAGCGCTGCTCGCGCGCGACCGCATCGTGCAGCGTGTCCAGCAGCGCGGTGCTCAGCGCTGCCAGCCCGGCCCACGCGGCGCGGTTCAGGCCATCCGCGAGCGGCGCGATGCGGCCGCCCGCCTCACGCAATTCATCCTCGAGCCGCGCGCGTGCCGCGTCGGACAGCGTCGCGCCCAATGCGCCGGCTTCGATCAGCGCCGCCTGCTGCTCGAGCGGCTCGCCGAGCTGCCAGACTTCGTCGCGCTCGCCCGACATCGCAAGCTGTGCGCCCTGGCGGCGCACGATGCCCGGTACGCGCAGCAGCGCCAGCCGGTGCAGCGCGCGGCTGCGCGCACGCCCCTGGTCGGTCAGCAGGTCGAGCGTCAGCGTGCCGTGCAGCACGATGCCGAGCGCGGCCAGCTCGTCGCGCACCGCGGCGACGAGCGGCGGTTGCGGCGTGCCGGGCGCGAGCTCGCCGGCGGCGTCGCCCGCCAGCGCATCCATCGCCTCGACCAGCACCGGATCGGTGCCGGCCCGCAGCGGCCCGCGATAGGTCCACGGCAGCGGCGCGTCGAGCGCCTCCTTCACCAGCGCGCCGGCCAGCGCGTCGAGCCAGTCGCAACGCAACGGCCGCGCGTGGCCGCGCAGGCGTGCCAGCCCTTCGGCCCGCACGTGCACGGCAATCAGGTCGGCCGTCGATACCGGCAGCTTGCGCGCGCGCAGCCGCTGCGTCACGTTCTCGAGCACGCGCCGCGCCGCCGCTTCCGCGCCGTCAGCCCAGACCCACTGGTAATAAGCCGGCGAAGGCATCCCCGATGCGTAGCCCGCGAACGCGTCGAAACGCTTGAACGTGTAAGGCACGAGATAGGAACCGTAGCGGACGCTGCGCGCAGCCCCGTCGGCGGTCGTCGAATCCGTGTCGCACGCGCTGGCGTCGTCTTCCCGTTCGTCGGGCACGGCACCGGCATCGCCGTCGATCGCGCCGGGTTCGGGCGTATCGGGCAACGCGGCCGGCCGCGTGCGCCAGAGTGTCGCCAGCGCCGGCGCGTGATAACCGCCGCAGACGACCAGCACGTCGTCCGCCTGCCCGTCGGCTTCGGCGACGGCCCACGCGATCCAGCGCGCCATCATCCGTTCGCGTGCCTGGTTGCCGAGCGAGCCCGGATCGTCGGCGCGCAGATGCGAGAAGTAGGTCGACAGGCGCGCCTCGAGTTCGTCCAGCGCGCCCGGCGTATCGCCGACGTCCTCGAACAGGTGATCCCACAGCGCATCGCGGCCTTGCACCGAGAGCGTGTCCGCCAGCGCGCGCTCGTATGCGGCAGCGCGGGCCTCGTGTTCGGCGTCCGCGACATCGGCATAGCGGTTCTCGAGCCGCGAGAACGCCGCGTGCCACGCGGGCAGGTCGATGAACCGGACCGTCGCGCCGACTTCGCGCCCCGCCTGCAATGCCTGCCATTCCGGCGAATGCTCGGCGAACGGGGTCCACGAGCCGTAATGCGCGGTATCGCCGGACAGATAGCTGTAGATCGCGATCGGCAGGCGGTGCGGACGATACAGTTCGTCTAGCCGCCCGTTGAAGTCGGCCGGCCCCTCGATCAGCACGTAGCGCGGCCGCCGTGCGCGGATGCGCTCGGCCACCAGCCGCGCGCACGCGGGGCTGTGATGGCGGATGCCGACGATGTGCGGCTGGCCGGGCGTCACGGTCTGCATGCGGCGCCTGTCAGTCGAAGTCGATGCATACGGAGGCGCCGGACGCGACGCAGCCCGACCTGCCCTTGTCGATCTCTACGCCCTTTACGCCCTTTACGCCCTTTTTGCCGTGCACGCGGCACGCATCGGGCACACGACGTTCCGGCCCGCGCATGCCGCGGCGATCGGTCGTACTCATGTCGCGCATCACGGCAGACGGTGGCGTGCCGCGTAATACGCGCGCCAATGCGCCCCTTCGCGCCGGGCGGCCTTCTGTTCGAAATAGCGGCGCAGCTTCGCGCGATCGTCGGCGTTGTCCTTGACCACGGTGCCGGCGATGCAGTCGACGAGATCCTGCGGCGACCCTTCGCGCTGCTCGAGAAACCATGCGCGCACGCCGACCGCATGGGCGACGTTCACCGCTTCGGCCGTCGACATCACCGCCGTCAGCCGGTCCATCGCGCCGTCGCTGCCCGCCGCATCGCCGGCCCCGCCGCGCAAATCGCGAAACGTGGTGACCAGCAGTTCCAGCACCGGCTGCGGCACGGCCGCCGGAATGCCGCTGCCGGCCAGCAGGCGCGCGCTGGCTTCGCGCACGAGCGCGAGTTCGCTGTCGAAGTCGAGAATCGGAAACACGGTTTCGAAATCGAAGCGCCGCTTGAGCGCCGCGCTCATCTCGTTCACGCCACGGTCGCGCGTGTTCGCGGTCGCGATAATGTTGAAGCCCTCGCGCGCGTACAGCATCCCGTGTTCGCCGTGCAGTTCGGGCACGGCCATCACGCGATCCGAGAGCATGCCGAGCAGGCAGTCCTGCACTTCCAGCGGCGCACGCGTGATTTCCTCGAAGCGCACGATCCGGCCGTCGTGCATGCCCTGGTACAGCGGCGCAGGCACGAGCGCGCGCGGGCTCGGCCCTTCGTTGATCAGCAACGCGTAGTTCCAGCCGTACTTGATCTGGTCTTCGGTGATCGATGCGCCGCCCTGGATCGTCAGCGTCGACGTGCCGCTGATCGCGGCCGCCAGCAGCTCGGACAGCATCGATTTCGCGGTGCCCGGCTCGCCGACCAGCATCAGCCCGCGCCCGGTGGCGAGCGTGACGAGCATGCGCTCGATGCTCGCGATCGGCGCGACCACCTTCGGCGCGATGCCGAGCGAGCGATCGCCGGCAATGAATGCGCGGGCGGCAGTCAGACTCAGTTGCCAGCCCGGCGGGCGTGGTTGGGCGCCATCCTGCGCCTTCAGCTGCGCGAGCTGATCGGCATACAGGACTTCAGCGGGCGGACGCTGCAATGCATGCGGTTGAGACGGAGCCATGTCTGCTTCTTCTTGTCTTGTATTCGCGGTCGGGCTCGAAGCCCTCGGAGCGCGAATTATATCGCCGCGCGCAAGATCGCGATCCGTCGATGACGGTATTTGTCATCTCATGGGCCGATCGCCGGAGCGGGCGCCGGCTTGCGATGCGTCGAGCCGGGGAGAAACCGCATCGGGCTCGCGTGGCGCAACGCGGCGGCGTCGGCCGGGCCGGAATCCGGATGACGTCCGGGGGCGGTGCCCGAAGGGAAAGCGGAATCGGGCAACCCGGGTTACCCGATCGTTAAACGGGGAAGTCATTGAATTCACGAGCACCCGGCCGTCGTGAAGCGATTCAGTTCACGACGGACAGGGTGCTCGAGTCCGGTCGCGCCGCGAGGCGACTGGAACCGACGACGCGACAGTCTCTACATCGACAAAGCGGCCGCCAACCGACGCTTTCGATCATCGCCGCGGTCGCCCGGTTGGCCCTCGTCGACCACATCCCGCACGAATCCTCGCCGGCATCGCGCCGGCGAAGATTCGTCGGCGACGGCGGGCGGCATCCCGCGTCGCCAATCCGGATCAAACCGCGATACGTGCCAGGCGGCTGCGGATGATCTCCGTCGCCTCGCTCACGATGCGCTCGACGAGTTCCTTCACGGTCGGGATATCGCGGATCAGGCCGACGACCAGGCCGCACGACCACGCGCCCGCGTCGAGCGCGCCCTCCTTCATGATGCGCGGATACACGCCGGCGACTTCTTCGGCGATATCGTCGAACCGGATGCCGGCGCCGAGCCTGCTTTCCTTTTCGAGAATGCGATCGACCGCGGCATTGCGCAGCACGCGCTCGGTATTGCGCAACGGGCGCATGACCAGGCGCGTATCCAGCTCGGAGGCCGCGACCAGCGCCTGCTTCACGTTCTCGTGCACCGGCGCCTCGCGGGTGGCGACGAAGCGCGTTCCCATGTTGACGCCGTCCGCGCCGAGCGAAAGTGCCGCAACCAGCGACCGGCCGTCAGCCATGCCGCCGGAGGCCACGAACGGAATCCTGAGTTCTTCGGCGGCGCGTGGCAGCAGAATGAAGTTCGGAATGTCGTCCTCGCCAGGGTGGCCGCCGCATTCGAATCCGTCGACGCTGACCGCATCGCAGCCAATGGACTCGGCCTTCAGCGCGTGGCGAATCGACGTGCACTTGTGGATCACCTTGATGTGCGCTTCCTTGAGCGCAGCCAGGTAGGGCTGCGGGTTGTTGCCGGCCGTTTCGACGACCTTGACCCCGCCTTCGACGATGGCCCGGATATAGCCGGGATAGTCGGGGGACGTGACGGTCGGCAGGAACGTGAGGTTCACGCCGAACGGCTTGTCGGTCATTTCGCGGCAACGCCGGATTTCAGCGGCCAGATCGGCCGGCGATCGCTGGGTCAGGCCGGTGATGATGCCGAGTCCGCCGGCGTTGGAGACTGCTGCGGCCAGCTCCGCGTACCCGACATGGTGCATGCCGCCCTGGATGATCGGATAGTCGATGCCGAAGAGTTCGGTGATCCTGGTTTTCATGATGTTTGCGGTTCAGGTTGAGACGAAAGCGCCTTCGCATGCAGGGCACGCTGCGGCCCCGACGCGCGTCACTGCGCGGCTGAATCGGCGGTGCGAAGCCGACGGAAATCCACGCTGCCGGGCAACGGAGGCGCCTGCCGCTACCCTGGGGCGGCCACATTGGCCTTCTCGTGGCCCGGACGGCACACGATACTGCGTCCCCCGCGCTGCCGGCCGCATGGCGATCCTGTCGCTGCCCGCCAACGGGCGTCAGGTTGACACGACCAGTTTCCTCTCGGGCCGAACTGCCGTACATTGGCGAAACTGACACATCGAATGCGATATCCGACACCTCATGCCTCGCGCCGCCATTCTTGCGTATGACGATTGCTACGCGTCCAGCCTGGGCGGGTTCGCCGACATCCTGCAGATCGCGAACGCGCACTGGCGACGACAAAGGGGCGATGGCAATGCGCAGTTCGAATGGCGGTTCGTTTCTCCGACGGGGAAGCCGGTCATGGCGAGCAACGGCTTGCAACTGAACACGGAGCCGATCCGGCCGCGCGAGAAGTTCGACCTGGTTTTCATTCCCAGTGCGCATTACGCGAGCGGCAAGGCCTTCGACCGGTTGCTGGCACGACAGTCGGCCGCATGCGACTGGCTGGTTTCGCAATGGAACGCGGGAGCCTACCTTGCGGCGAACTGCACCGGCACGTTCGTCCTGGCCAGAACCGGCCTCCTGGACGAGCGGCCCGCGACGACCACATGGTGGCTGGCCGATCAGTTCCGCAGCCGGTTTCCCCGCGTCGACCTTCAACTGGAACCCGTCGTCACCGAAGCCGATCGCCTGATCTGTGCCGGAGCATCGGCGTCCTACCTGCTGCAGACCATCCATGTCATCGAGCGCTTCTGCGGGGCGGCCATCGCCGCGCAGTGCGCGAAGACGATGCTGATCGACGTCAGCCAGACGAAGCAATTGCCGTATCTCCCGTTGCTGGCAGACAAGGAACACGCCGACTCGCTGGTTCACCGCGCGCAGTATTGGCTGCAGAAGAACATGACGAAGGACGTGAAGATGTCGGAGATGGCGCATGAGCTCGGCGTGAGCGAGCGCACGATCATCCGCCGGTTCCGCGCAGCGCTGAATCAGCCGCCGTTACGGTATTTGCAGAACCTGCGCATCGAAGCCGCGCGCGGCTTGCTGGAGGCCGGCGATCTCAGCCTCGAGCGGATTACGGCCCAGGTGGGATACAGCGATACCAGCTCGTTCTGCCGACTGTTCAAGGACAAGGTCGGCCTCAGCCCCGGCGCCTACCGCGATCGCTTTCGCCCCGCGGGGGAATCGTAGACAACCCGACGTGCGCGCGCCGGCACGATTCACGACCCGTTCGGTTACGATTGCCCGATCGCGCCCACGATCGAAGCGGTCGAGCCCGATGAAATGCAGCGGCGTCATACGGCGCTGCTGTCTGGCTGTCAGCAGACAACCCGAACGGCGCGCCGCGCGCGCCGTTCGATCACCCCGACCTTCGCGATGCACTATCACCCCGACGACATCTACCGGCTCTACCGGAGCGTGCCGACGCTGCTGCTGAACCGCCCGGCGCCGGCCGAACGGTTCCTGGCCGCTGCTGTCGAGACCGGCGCCGAACTCGGCCATGTGCTGCGCGACTACCCGCAGGTCCGTTACCAGCCGCTCGACTTCCACTACCTGTGCCAGCAAAGCCTGTCCGTGCTGGACGACACGCTGCTCGCCGACCTCACGGACGACATGAACGTGGGATGGCGCGGCGCGCACTGGGCCGCGCTGTTGATCGCGTTATCGGGCGATGCGCGCCATCTGCCGCACCTCGACGAAGTCAGGCGCCACCGCGGCGTCGAGTGGGCGGCCGAACTTGCGGAAGCCGCGTCCGGCCCCGATGCCGGGTCGTCGACATTCCGTGGCTGCCGGTCGATCGTGCGCCTGCGCGATCAGCTTGCCGCGTTGCCGCGCGTCGCGGTCCGCTTGCGGCCCTGGCTCTCGCCGGAAGCACTCGAAGCCAGGGCGATCGCCGTTCGTGCCGCGTATCGCGGCGGTGGCATCGAAGCCGCGCTGCCGGTTGCCCGCCGCTAGGCTCCCCGTCGGCCATCGCTCGACGGACGATCACGCGATGGTCAACTGAATCACCTGACCACGCCCTTGAGCCTTTGAGCCCATCGCAAACCCGGCGACGGTTTTCCCGCCGAACCGCCCCCTCCCCGCCTTCGTCCGCTGCGATTCCACGCGATTTCGCAGAGGACCTTTCCTGTGCAACGCCTTAATCGACCGGCGCGCGATCTCCAATAATGGCCGCTCGATCCGCCGGCCGCCGCGCCGGTCAAACGATAAAAAACTCCTTTGCATTCCTACAAGATGAACAAACACGCCAGCACTCGACTCGCGGGGACCGCCATTGCCACCTGCCTGACCGCCTTCGCGTCGGAGGGCGCACACGCGCAGAGCAGCGTGACGCTGTACGGCCTGATCGACACGTCGATCACCTACGCGACCAACCAGCGCACGCACGGCGCCGGCTCGCCGGGCAGCGGCGCCGTCGCGATGACGAGCGGCGCCCTGAACGCGTCGCGCTGGGGGTTGCGCGGCCGCGAGGATCTTGGCGGCGGGATGGCCGCGATCTTCGGGCTCGAGAACGGTTTCTCGGGCACCACCGGCGCGCTGTCGCAGAAAGGCGTCGACATGTTCGGCCGCCAGGCATGGGTCGGCGTGAGCTCGAAGACGGCCGGCGAACTCACGTTCGGCCGCCAGTACGACCTGATCCTCGATTTCGTCACGCCGCTCGGCGCATCCGGCCCCGGCTGGGGCGGCAATCTCGCGGTTCATCCGTACGACAACGACGATTCGAACCGCAACCTCCGCATCAACCAGGCGGTGAAGTACACGAGCCCGACGTATCGCGGGCTGAGGTTCGGCGCGATGTACGGGTTCTCGAACACGGCCGGCCAGTTCGCCAACAACGCGGCATGGAGCGCGGGCGTGTCGTACGCGAACGGGCCGCTGAAGCTCGGCGCCGGTTACCTGAAGATCAGCCGCGACCGCAATGCGCCGAACCCGAACGGTGCGCTCAGCACGGTCGACGGCTCGGCGACGATCACGGGCGGCAACCAGCAGATCTGGGCCGCGGCGGGCCGTTATGCGTTCGGGCCGCATTCGGTCGGCGCCGCGTGGTCGCACTCGACCACCGACGGCGTGACGGGCGTGCTCCAGGGCAGCGGCATCGCGCCGTTGAAGGGAGAATCGCTGGTGTTCGACAATTTCTCGGTCGACGGGCGCTTCGCCGTCACGCGTGCGTTGAGCCTCTCGGCCGCGTACACGTACACGATGGGCCGCTTCGACACGCGCACCGGCCAGACGCGGCCCAAATGGAACCAGGTCGTCGCGCAAGCCGACTATGCGCTGTCGAAGCGCACGGATGCGTATCTCGAGGGCGTCTACCAGAGCGTGAGCGGCGGCAACGGCAACCCCGCGTTCAACGCGACCGTCTGGACGCTGACGCCGTCGGCGAACAGCAACCAGGTCGTCGTCGCACTGGGGCTGCGGCACAAGTTCTGAAGACGAAGCACGGCGTCGCCACGCCGTCCGCGCAACGCATGCGTTTCGGCACGGCTCGATCGCATGCCCCGAGCCGCAAGGGCCGTGCCCGTGCGCGACCTTTGCGCAGTGGCATCGCGCCGCGTGACGGCACGAATGCCGCCCGGTCTGTGGCGTCGACGCAAAAAAATGCGGAGAAACTGGTCACGCTGTGACATTTTTCCTAATCTGTTTGCAGCGACGCCGAGATTTGGCGTTCCGGCCGCAACACTCTTTCATATGGCGCACCACCGGCTTACGAACATGATTCACGTCGCAGGTGCCGGATCTTTCGCGCCGTTCGGCCGGATACGGGCGTGTCGATCGCCCCACGCGTTCAATGCAGTCAACCGCTGGAGACGAACGATGAGCAAAACGAACCGATTTGCGGTCCTGACAACCGTCGTACTGCTGGCCGGTTGCCACCATGCGGCCAAGACACCCGAGAATGCCGGCATGGAGCCCGCGCCCTCGAGCGAAGCCGTCGCAACGGTGACGGCCGACGAGCTCAACAATCCGAACAGCCCGCTCGCGAAGCGCAGCATCTACTTCGATTTCGACCAGTACTCCGTCAAGCCCGAATACCAGTCGCTGCTGCAGGCACACGCCGACTACCTGCGCAGCCATCCGGCGCGGCACGTGCTGATCCAGGGCAACACCGACGAACGCGGCACGTCCGAATACAACCTGGCGCTCGGCCAACGCCGTTCGCAGGCCGTGATGAGCGCGCTCGAAACGCTCGGTGTGCAAGCCACGCAACTCGAGGCGGTCAGCCTCGGCAAGGAAAAGCCGGTCGCGCTCGGCCACGACGAGGATTCGTGGGCACAGAACCGCCGCGCGGATCTCGTCTATCGTTGATCCCGGGCCGCCGTGACGGCGGCATTCGCTTCAGGAACAGCATGGCAGCCCGCTGGTCGCGCAAGCGGCCGCGCGGTGCCGCCCCTGCCCGCATGCCCGCCCCATGCATGCGATCGGCGCGAAGGCGACCGATCGCGCAACGCTTCGCGCTCAACGCCGGCGATCGAGCCGGCGATGCAGCCAGTACGACATCACGGCCGACGTCACGATCGCATCGAGCGTGGCGATCGCGTCGATGTCGCTGAACTGGTCGATTTTCATCAGGTAACCCTCGAGTTCGACGAAACCGATCATCGCACCGGCGCCGACGACCATCCCCAGTAGCACGAACCAGCGCCGCCGGAGCCGCGTGCCGATTGCGCCCATGATGCCGCCGGTCACGGCCGCCGGCAGGAAGTAGCCGAACAGGAACGACGCGAAGAAGATCAGCGGAACCATGCCGGCACTGACTTTCAGTGCCTCCCACGACGGGCCGTCGATCAACGACCACCCGACCAGCATCACGGCCGGCCAGACGAGCGATGCGACCAGCGGGCCGCCGACCGCAAACGACAAGCAGCCGAGCACGGCGGGACGGAACGGACGCGACGACGGACGTTCAGCGGTGGCACTCATGTTTTTCGTGGTCGGAACCGGAATGGCGGCGTGCCGCAGTGTATCAACACGCCGTGCGACGACGCCGATCCGCCCCTCTCGCATTCGCCGATCCGCAAAACGCATGGAATAAACGGACCGCCCGAAACGTTTCTTCAGCGCGCAGACGCACGGTTCACGCGAACCGGCCTTTCCCGCGGCCTGCGCGTTGCAAGGAGGTGAAAATGAGATCTGCAACCTTGGCCGCGGCGCTGATCGCGGCGCTGGTGCTCGTGCTGTCGGCAGGATGTACGTCGGGCGGCGGCGCGCCGCAAGGGCCGGGCATGAGCCGGTACGGCGGCAGTGGCGCGGGAGGTGCGGGCGGTGGCGGAGGAGGCAGCGGCTACTGAAGAGCCGCCGCGAGCAGTCGGGCGACGCGTCGCGCACGAGCACCGGAAACCGGCTGAACCGCGCGCGACGCCCCGCCCGGCGGCACGACTTAACGCATGGCCTTCACGTCGGCCGGCGTGACACTCGCGGGCTGGCCGCCCCACGTCGCACGCAGGTAGTTCGCGAGCTGCGCGAGTTCGTCGTCGCTCAGCGTGTGCGCGAAACCGGGCATCGGCTGCAGGTTCTCGAACCCGGCGAACTTCTGCTCGCCGATGCCGTCGAGCATCGCGACCAGCAGGTTGCGCGGGTCGCCCTGGCGCACCGTCGAATTGCCGTTCATCGGCACCGCCACGTGCGGCTTGCCTTCGCCGTTGAAGCCGTGACACCCCGCGCAGACCGCGAGATACACCGAGCGGCCGGCCGCGAGCTGCGCGGCGTCGGCCGACACCGGCTTCACCGGTTGCGGCGCGGGCGGCGTGTCGCCCAGCAGGTACACGGACAGCGCACGCAGGTCGTCCTTCGTCATGTACTGCGTGCTCAGGTGCACGACCGGGTACATCTCGCCGAATGCCGAGCCTTGCGGCGCGATGCCGACGCCGAAGAACGTCTGCAGGTCGGCGCCCGTCCAGCCGCGCGCGGCTAGGCCGGCCGGCGTGATGTCGGGCGCGGCCACGCGGCCGAGCGCCGCGCCCGCGAACGGTTTCGCGCTGTCGAGCTGGCCCGTGAACGCGCGCGGCGTGTGGCATTCCGCGCAGTGGCCGAGCGCACCCGCCAGGTAGCGGCCGCGCTGCCAGTCGGCGGACTGGCCGGCCGAGGCATCGGGCAGGCTGTCCTTCAGGAACACCATGTCCCAGAAGACCATCCCGAAACGCAGGTTGTACGGGAACTTCAGCTCGTGCTCGCGGTTTTCCTGCGCGACCGGCCTGACGGTCTTCAGGTACGCGTACATCGCGTCGGAATCGGCACGCGTGAGCTGCCGGTACGACGTGTACGGCATCGACGGATACAGGCGCTTGCCCGGCGCCTTGCCGTCGTGCAGCGCGGCGTAGAAATCGTCCGCGCTCCAGTTGCCGATCCCGTGATCCTTGTCCGGCGTGATGTTCGAGCCGTAGAACGTGCCGAACGGCGATTCGAGGGGCGCGCCGCCGGCGAACGGCGCGCCGTCCTTCGCGGTGTGGCACGCGGCGCAATCGGCGGCCTTGACGAGATAGCGGCCGCGCGCGACCGGGTCGGCACCGGGCGCGCCGGAAGCGGCGTTCGAGGCCGGGGCGTCGTGGCCGCCGCATGCGGCGAGCAGCAGCGCGCAAGCCGCCGCGAGCACCGGGAGGCCCGCAGCCCGCGCGACACGATGAGCGAATGTGCGTTTCATGCGGCGTCCTTCACGAGTCCCGGCGTCGTCAGCACCACGTCCTTGACGGCTTCGTAGTAGCGGACATAGCCGGTGCAGCGGCAGAGGTGCGCATCGAGCGCCTCGGTGATCGTGCGCTCGACGTCGGCCTTCGCAACCGGTTCGCGCTTCAGGCGTTCGATCAGCACGGTCGCCGCGTTGACGAAACCCGGCGTGCAATAGCCGCACTGGAAGCTGAAGTGCTCGAGGAACTTCTGCTGGATCGGCGACAGCTCGACCACTTCGCCCGCTTCGTTGCGCTTCGCGTGGCCTTCGATCGTGCGGATCGTGCGGCCGTGGAAGAAATGCGCGCCGGTGATGCAGGTGCGCATTTCCTCGCTCGTGCCGTCCGGCTTGTCGACGATCACGACGCACGCGTGGCAGATGCCCTGCCCGCAGCCGAGCCGCGACCCGGTGAGGCCCGCGTATTCGTGCAGGAACTCGATCATCATCAGCCCTTCCGGCACCTGCATCGGGCCGACGGACTTGCCGTTGATGTTGATCGACAGCGGTTTCGACTGGAACCGGACGAGCGGACGCTCGACGGCGGCCGGTGCCGGGGCCAGTACGGCCGAAGCCTCGGCCGGTGCGGAAGCGCCGGTCGCAGCGGCGCTGGCGCTCGCGGCCGAAGCCGCGGTTTGGGCGGTCGTCATGCGAGCACCTCCTGAATCTTTTGCGGGGTCACCGGCAGGTCGGTGAAACGATGGCCGATCGCGTGCGCGATGCCGTTCACGATCGCGCCGACGACGGGGATCATCACCACTTCGGCGACGCCCTTCGGCGGATCGGTCTCGGACAGCGGCGGCAGCACGTCGCCCGTCTGCGTCCAGACGGCGACGTCGGATGCGCGCGGCAGCCGGTAACGGTTGAAGTTCCACGTGCCGTTGCCGGGGCCGTCTTCATACAGCGGCAGGTACTCGTGCAACGCGTGGCCGATACCCATCGCGAGACCACCCTGCAACTGGCCCGACACGAGCTGCGGCGAAATCTGGTTGCCGCATTCCATGATCGAGTGATGCGTGAGCAGCTCGACCTTGCCGGTCGCTTCGTGCACGGCCAGCTCGACCAGCGTGCCGACCGCCGTGTAGTACGTGACGGCCGCGTTGTTGCGGCTCGTCGGCGGGATGAACACGCGCTTGCGGTCCAGCACGCGGTAGCCGTTCGCGGTCGGCGCCAGCGTGCCGCGCATCGCGGTCGCGCCGGCAGGCGCGGCGGTGCCGGGCACCGGGCCGTTGTCGCCCGTCTTCGGTGCGCCGACGCGCAGCGACAGCCCGTCGATCGGCAAACGATCGACCACGCCGCCCACTTCGAACTCGGCGTCGGTCCACTGCCAGCGGTTGAACACGTGCACGACGGCGCCGGTCGGCAGGCCGAGCGCATGCGCCTGCTTCGCGAGCTGTTCGAACGACAGCGGCTCGAGACCGTCGGCGGTCAGCTTGCCGTCGACCCAGCGCGCGTCCTCGATGCGGATCGTGTACGGCGCGGCCTGGCCGCCGCCGAGGCCGCGCGTCCAGATCGACATCGCCGCCGGCCACAGGCCGTAGCGGAACACCGCGCGCGCGGCTTCGCGCGTGCTGTGCGTGAAGTAGTACGCGGAGTTCGTCGCGCTCGACGGCGACGCATAACTCGGCGACCAGCGCGGGTTCGCGCTCAGGCGATCCTGGTCGGCCTGCGACATGATGTACGGATCGCCGCTGGTCTCGACCGGCAGGTCCGGCCACTCGGTCACGGCGACCTGCACGTCCGTCGCCGGACGGCCGAGCCACTTCACGACGGCCACCGCCTGGGACGTCGACATCCCGGTGCCGATCTCGGCAGCCGTGTGGCGCAGCGACACCTTGCCGTTCTCGTCGAATTCGACCTTCGCGAACGACGCTTCCGCGCCCGTGCCGAAGTCCTTCTGCACGCACGCGAAGCCGACGCCGTAGCGCTTGCCCGGGTTCGCCGCCTCGTATTCGGCCTTGCGCGCGGCGCGGCGCGTCCACAGCGGATGCTGCCTCGAACGCTCGAGCACCTCGTCGACGCGCAGCGCGCCGGCGGGAATCGCCCCTTGCGTGTTCTTCATCCCCGAACGCAGCGCGTTGCGCAGGCGGAAATCGATCGGGTCGATGTTCAGCTGCGCGGCGATCTCGTCGACCGCCATCTCGGTCGCCGCCATGCTCTGCAGCGTGCCGTAGCCGCGCGCGGAGCCGGCATCGATCGCGCGCGATGCAATCGCCACGGCCGCGAGGTCGCTCTTCGGGAAGTAGTAGATCGATTGCGCGGCCGTCGCGCCGACCATCGCGACCGACGGCGAGAAGTTCGAGCGCCCGCCGCCGTTCGCCTCGAAGTCGCCCTTGAACGACTGCAGCAGGCCGGTGTTGCGGTCCACGGCGATCCGGTAATGCATCTTGAACGCGTGACGCTTCAGCGACGTCTGGAACTGTTCGTAGCGATCGTTCGCGAAACGCACCGGGCGGCCGTCCGCGTACAGCGCGCAGACGAGGCCGTAGAACGGCACGTTGAAGTGATCCTTCGAGCCGTAGCCGACCGTGTAGCACGGATGCACGAACAGCTTCTTCACCGGGAAGCGGCACTTCGCGACCATCGCGGCCGCGTTCTCCGCCACTTCGAGCGGCGACTGGGTCGGCACGACGAGGTGCAGCGACTGCGTCGCGGCGTCGTACCAGCAGTTCGCGTTGTCCGGTTCGAGCGCGGCGGTGTCGACCGACTGCGTGCTGTATTCGCGGTCGAACACGAGCCAGTCGGCCGACGGATGGTCGAGCTCGCTCGCGATCTGCCCGGCGAGGAACATGCCCTGCTCGTCGAGCTTGCCGTGTTCCTTGCCGTCCGGCCACACCGGCAGGTGCTTGCGCATCATGCTCGGAAAGATCGGCGCGTCCTTCAGGCTCGAATAGACATCGTCGTCGTAGGCCGTCTTGCCGCCCACGCGCACGTAGCGGAAGGTGCCCCACGGATCGCGCTCGAGCGGGCCCGTGACCGCGCCGTAGCGGATCACGTCGTCGCGGAACTTGAGCGCGTTCTTCGCGAAGCGGAAGCGCGCGAAGTCGTGATAGATGAGGATCGCGACCGCATGGCCGAGATACGCGGGCGTCTTGCCGGCGGGCAGCAGCATGTCGTCGCCGTAGAACGCCGGGAACGCGACGCCGTCGCGCACGAGATCGTCGGCCGTGACCACGCGGTCCGGTTTCAGCTCGTCGCCCAGCAGCGAAAGGTCGAAGCCTTCGTACGTGCGGTCGGCCTGCGTGACGCGCAGGATCAGCGCATGAGACTGCTGCTGCGGCCAGTGCGGCATGTCGGCTGCGCGCACGTCACGGGCGAACACTTTCGAGCCCGTGACCTTCGCGATGCCGTCGATGCGGAATTGGGGGATGCCGGTGACGCTATCCCATTTGACGGGGGTGAGGAGTTTTTCTTCGAAGAGCGCCGCGAACGCGCGGCTGCCCAGGGGCGCGACATATACTGCGACGCCCGCCAGCACGCTGGCTTTCAGAAAACCCCGCCGTGACAGGCCGTGGTTTTTCATTGGGGGGAACCTCCTGATACGGCTCGGACGGCGATCGGATGTCGCGACGTTCGGAGCGGCGCGCATTCTGGCATTGTTTTTGATATATCGCCTATAGTATTTCCCGCATGAAATACTTATTGAATTTCTTATAACGGTGTTCAGCCGGGCTGCGACAGCCGGTCGCGGGTAGAGATCAGGTCATCAGGTCGCATCGCCTGCCCGCTTGCGGCGGTTTCGTTCGTGTCGATCGCGCCTGGCGGATACGCGCCTGTCTCCTGTCGATCGCCGAGCCTTGTTCGGTTCGCAACGATGCTGCCCCGGCGCCGGCGAATGCGCAAGACTTTCGTGGGCGTGGTTACGACTGGTGGCCGACGCGGCACGCGGGTCCGCCGGGCGATCCGGGCAACCCGCGCCGCCCGTTTTTCATGGTAATGTCGTGCGCATCCGGCCTGGCCGGGCTTCCGCCACGTGCCGTGCGGGTGCCGCCAGCCATCGCGATATCGAGCGACATCGTGTCGAGGTCAAAAACCATGGCAGTCAGGGCATCTCTCCTGCACTCCGTTCTCGCCACTCCCCCCTCCGGCAATCACCGTGTGACGGCCGCGCTGCGCCCGTCGATGCTCGTTACCCTGTTCGAGGACGTCCGGCCGATGGCGCTCTCCGGGCTCGCGAGCGGCTTCGTCGCGGCCGTCGCGCTGATCCGGCTGCAGCAGCTCTGGTGCCTCGCGTGGCTGATCGTCGACGTCGGCCTGCTCATCGCGCGGCTCTCGATCGCACGTGCGTACGCGGTTCAACGCGACGGCGGCGACGACCGCGCCGAATACTGGGCGATGCGCTATGCGCCCGTGTCGCTCGTCGCGTGCTTCGTGCTCGGCCTCGGCGTGATGGGCTGCGTGCAGGCCGTCGACGTCGAGCTCGGCACGCTGTCGGTGATGGTCGCGGGCGGCGTGTTCGGCGGGATCGCGTCGCGCAATTCGGCGCTGCCCCGGCTCGCGATGACGCAGGTCACGGTCGGCGTGCTGCCGATCGGCATCGGCGCGTTGCTGGCCCAGCGACCGGGGGCGTGGCTGCTGCTGCCGCCGCTCGCGATCTACCTCGTCGCGATGCGCACCGTCGTCCAGCGTCACTATCGCGTGCTCGTCGCGCTGATTGCCGCGCGCCAGCGCAACGCCGAACTCGTCGCGCGCTTCGACGCCGCGCTCACCTACATGCCGCACGGCCTGTGCATGATCGACGGCGAGCGCCGCGTGGTCGTCGCGAACCGGCGCACCGCGCAATTGTTCGGCTCGCCGCGCCAGATCATGCTCGATACGCCGCTGCCCGACGTCGTCGCGGCGCTCGGCGCGAACGACGCGATCGATCCCGGCGGCGCCCGTCTCGCCGCGCAGTGCGAGATCTGGCTGGCCTGCGACGAACCCGCACCGCTCGACCTGGTGCTCGCCGACGGCCGCCAGCTCGAACTGACGCGCCATCTCGTGCCGGACGGCAACGCGGTGATCATCGTCGAGGACGTCACCGCGCGCCGCCAGACCGAACAGCACATCCGGCATCTCGCGCGGCACGATGCGCTGACGGGTTTGCCGAACCGCCACGAACTGCATGCGGAACTCAAGCGGATGCTCGCGAGTCGGCCGCGCACGCCGGAGTCCGGGCTCGCCGTCATGTATCTCGACCTCGACGGCTTCAAGGCGATCAACGACCGGTTCGGCCACCAGGCCGGCGACGACGTGCTGACGCAGGTTGCCGAGCGACTCGGCAAGACGCTGCCGCCCGGCGAGCTGGCCGCGCGCATCGGCGGCGACGAATTCGTCGTCGCGATCGACGACGCGACGATGCATGCGTGCTCGCTCCTCGCCGCGCGCATCATCCGGCAGATCTCGGCGCCGTACACGCTGTCGATCGGCGAGACCGTCATCCTGGGAATCAGCATAGGCATCGCACTCGACGACGGGCACGGCTCCCCCGACGAACTGATCCGGCAGGCCGACAGCGCGCTGTACGACGCGAAATCGGCCGGCAAGGGCATCTACCGCTTCTATTCGAGCGGCAGCAGCCGGGTCACGCCGGCCACCGCGAGCTGACCCGGCTGCGCAGCCCTCTTTCTCCCGCGTCAACGCCTCCCGACAAATCAATTCCGAAACGCTTTGCGTGACCACACGTGGCGTCGCGCGCGCGCGTGTCACGTGACGTGTTCCGTAACATCGGCGCCCACGGCCCGTCACGTTGGCTGCAGAAGCCTGCACGATCGATGCAGCGCGGGGCTTTTCGAACCTGGCACTCTTATTGCTCCCTGTCAGGGAAACAGGTGGTCAGGGAGACCCAACATGAATACCGTCGAAGTCCTCAGCCGCAGCGAAACCATCGACGAACTGGATGTGATCGACGGCGCATCGCTGATCCGCCGGCTCGTTTCCGAACGCCGCATGCCGGCCACACGCGAAGCCCGATGCGTCGACAATCCGCCGCTGACGCTGTACGGCGCGTTTCGCCAGGGCGTCGCCGATCACGCCGCGCGCCGCGCGAATCCGTATCGCGCCGGCAGCCGTTTCTGGGCACTGTGGGAAGAAGGACGTCTCGAAGCTGAAACATCGGGCCGGTGAGCCGGCCTGGCACGCCGGCCCCGTCGCGACAAGGGCCGGCGCGAAACGCCGGGCCCGAATGAGGCCGGCAGGCGTTCACCGCTGCAACATCGCACCGGGTTCCGCGCATCGGCTGTGCAACTCGCCCTGATGCCTCCATGCGCTTGCCGGCTGATGGCGTTCGGCGTCGCTCGCGCCCGGCGCGGCGCGCGGCGGTCGTTTCCCGATAAGATGGCGGATTCCGTTCATCGAACGATGCCGCCATGACCGCCTCCTCCTCACACCGCAATCCCATCCACTGCGAAATCGATCTCGACGCACAAGGCAAGCACGCGGGCTACCTGCGGCTGCCGCATTCCGTACACCGCTCGGCGTATGGCTGGCTGCCGATCCCGATCGCGTCGATTCGCAACGGCGACGGCCCGGTCGCGCTCGTGATGGCCGGCAACCACGGCGACGAGTACGAAGGCCAGATCATCGTGTCGCAACTGATGCGCGAGATCGAGCCCGGGATGGTCAGCGGGCAGCTGATCCTGCTGCCGATGGCGAATTTCCCGGCGGCGGACGCCGGCCTGCGCGTGTCGCCGCTCGACCAGGGCAACCTGAACCGCAGCTTCCCCGGCGACCCCGCCGGCACGCCGACGCAGATGATCGCCCACTACATCGAGCATGTCCTGCTGGCGCGCTCGCAGTATCTGGTCGACCTGCACTCGGGCGGCAGCTCGCTGCTGTACCAGGGCGGCAACATGCTCGCGATCGACCCGCTCGACGCCGACGAAGCCGCGAAGCTCAACGGGCTGCTGGTCGCGTTCGGGTTGCAGAACGCGCTGCTGCACGCGCCGAATCCCGTGCACTCGGCCTCGGCCGCGCGCCGCCAGGGCGCGATCTCGATCGTGACCGAACTCGGCGGTGCCGGCATGGCCGACCCGTCGCTGATCCGGCTCGGTCGCCACGGGCTGCTGCACTACCTCGGTTACATCGGCCTGCTGCGCGGCGCGCTCGTGCCCGACGCGCCGCCCACCGTCACGCGCTTCATGCGTGTCGACGGCGATCGCCACTTCGTCTACGCGTACGAGCGCGGGCTGTACGAGCCGCTCGTCGAACTCGGCGACCAGGTGAAGGCCGGGCAGCCGGCCGCATGGGTGCATTTCCCCGATACGCCGCTGCGCGAGCCGGTGCTGCACCGCTTCAAGGGCGACGGCGAAGTGGTGTGCAAGCGCGTGCCCGCGCAGGTGCAGCGCGGCGATTGCCTGTTCCAGCTCGCGGAGTTGTCGGCCCCGCCGAGCATCGGCCAGACGGCCTAAAACCGGATCCATCTCTTTTCCATGCGGTCTGCCAGTCATGGCGGACGGCATGCGCTCGCCATTAACCAACTTGACAAATTAACTTACTTGGTTATGATCGCCAATGGAAAAGAGAAGGCCTCATTGCAAGCTGTCGCTCGTCAAGGCGCTGGTCGAATCCGGCCAGGTCCGGTTGACCGCGAGCGCGGTACTCGGCGCGCGGCAACTCGGTTTCACGGAACGGGAGGCGCTCGATGTCGTGATGTCGCTGACCGACCTCGACTTCCACAAGAGCATGACGACGTACGCCGACCACACGATCTGGCAGGACGTCTACCGGCCGTTGACGGTGCGCGGCGACGTGTACCTGAAACTGACGGTGATCGACGATGTGCTGATCGTGTCTTTCAAGGAGCGATGAAAATGAAATGTCCTGCATGCGGTGCCGCGAAGCTCGTCCGCGACACGCGCGACATCCCTTATACCTACAAGGGCCGGTCGACCGTCGTCCGCGCCATCACCGGCGAGTTCTGCCCGGCCTGCGGGGAATCGGTACTGGATCTCGACGAAGCGACCCGTCTCGGCGAAGCGATCAGCGAGTTCAACAAGCAGGTGAACGCCACCATCGTCGACCCGAATTACATCGCGAAGGTACGCAAGAAGCTGAGGCTCGACCAGCGCGAGGCGGCCGAGCTTTTCGGCGGCGGCGTCAACGCGTTCTCCCGTTACGAAACAGGCAAGACGAATCCGCCGCTTGCCCTCGTGAAACTGCTGAAGATCCTCGATCGTCACCCCGATCTGCTCGCCGAAGTCCGGGCGGCATAGGCGCTCGCATGTCGGCATCGCGCACGCGCGTGCATCGGCTTCGATGCATGCGCATGCACCGCGTCGTCGCCACCCCACTCCCGCTGCGAGCCTTCTGACGTCCGCCGCGAAATCCTTATCGAAATTGCTTCGTTCGCCTTTGCCGGCCGCGCCGCTAACGTGTTCAAAACGGCGGCGGCCCGCCACCTGCATCCCGGCAGGACACGCACCGGCCGCCGCCATCACGACAACCGCGTCGCGATAACGGAACAGACCGGACGGGCCGCGTGCCCGCACCCCGCCAGGAACGTCCGCATCGCGCGCCCTTCGCGATGCCCATGGCCACGACCGACCGCATCATCGACACGACGCCGCTCGACGTCCGCGCGCAACCGCTGATCGACGCACTGATCGACGAGTATTCGACCCGTTACAACGCGTATCGCCCCGACAGCCATGCGTCCGCACGCGAGGAGCTCGCACGCTATCCGGCCGAACTGTTCGCGCCGCCCGAAGGCGCGTTCGTGCTGCTGCTGCGCGACGGCGAGACGATCGGCGGCGGCGCGTTCAAGCGCTACGACGCGCAGACCGCCGAGCTCAAACGCATCTGGACCCGCGCGGACCTGCGCCGTCAGGGCCTCGCACGCCTCATCGTGGAGGCACTCGAACTGCGCGCCGTGCAACAAAACTATCGCCGCATCTACCTGACTACCGGTTTTCGCCAGCCCGAAGCATGGGCGCTGTATGACCGCACCGGCTATACGCGGCTGTTCGATTCGTCGATCGCCCCCGAGGTGCATTACCACCTGCGGTTCGGCAAGGATCTCGCCGATCCGTCGCGCACGTCGACGCTGGCCGACCTGTGGGCGCCCGTGCCCGAACCGGCGCTGCCGCGCTGACCGCCGTGCTCCCGCCTTCCTCCGATTACCGCTTGCCACCACAGGACGCTTTCATGCAACGAGCCGTACCGTTTTCTTCCCGTGCCGCGCGCACGCTGGCCACCGCGTTGATTGGCCTGACCGCGTTCGCCGCAGCCGCGGCCGCCGCCACGTTCGACTTGAGCCCCGAACAGCGCGGGCGCCCGCGCGGCGTGGCCGATGCGGCAGTCGAGCGCGCGGTGCCCGCGTCGTTCAAGTTCGCCGAACCCGGCACGCTGACGATCGGCATCGCGCCGAGCCTGCCGCCGATCAGTTCGTATGCAACCGATGCTCGCACGGTGATCGGCTTCGACGCCGACGTCGGCCAGCTCGTGTCCGACAGCCTCGGCCGCAAGCTGAAGATCGTCGCGCTCGCGTGGGCCGACTGGCCGCTCGCGCTCGAATCCGGAAAAGTCGACGCGGTGATCTCGAACGTCACTGTCACCGAGGAACGCAAGCAGAAGTTCGATTTCTCGACCTACCGCAAGGACCAGGTCGGCTTCTACGTGCGCAACGACAGCAAGATCCAGGCGATCCGCGAGCCGAAGGACGTCGCGGGGCTGCGTGTCGTGACCGATGCGGGCACCAACCAGGAAAAGATCCTGCTCGCGTGGGATCGCGAGAACGTCGCGCACGGGCTGAAACCCGTGCAGATCCAGTACTACGACGACCAGGCGATGCGCATTGTCGCCGTGCAGTCGGGCCGTGCCGATGCCGTGTTCAGCGTGAACTCGGTGCTCGCATACCAGAGCGCGCAGCAAGGCAAGACGCGGCTCGTCGGCGCAATCAGCGGCGGCTGGCCGCGCACGGCCGACATCGCGATCGCGACGCGCCGCGGCAGCGGGCTCGCCGATCCGCTGACCGTCGCGCTGAACGGGTTGATCAGGAACGGCCGCTACCAGCAGGTGCTCGACCGCTGGAACCTCGCGTCCGAAGCGATCGACCAGTCGCGCACGAATCCGCCGGGGCTGCCGAAGAGCTGAGCGCCACGCCCGCCCTTCGTCCCGTCCCGTCACGCTTACTTCACGCTCAAGCAGGAACGCCGCCCACCATGTCTTATTCGCTTTCGTTGCTGGACAAGAGTCCGATCGCCGACGGCGCGAACGCCGCCGACGCGCTGCGCTTCACGACGACGCTCGCGCAGCGCGCCGAACAACTCGGCTACGAGCGCTTCTGGGTCGCCGAGCATCATGGCACGCAGGCCTTCGCGAGCTCCGCGCCGGAGATCGTCGTCGCGCACCTGCTCGCGCACACGTCGCGCATCCGCGTCGGCTCGGGCGGCGTGATGCTGCAGCACTACAGCCCGTTCAAGGTCGCCGAGACGTTCAAGGTACTGGCTGCGCTCGCGCCGGGCCGCGTCGACCTCGGCGTCGGCAAGGCGCCCGGCGGGTTGCCGCTGACCACGCGCGCGCTGCAGTGGTTCCACGACAAGGCGCGCAAGCCGGACTTCGCGGGCCAGCTCGCGGAACTCGACGCGTTTCTCGGCTGGGGCGTCGCAGAGGATCACCCGCTCGCCGGCGCGGTCGCGCTGCCCGTGCCGCCGCAGGCGCCCGAACGCATCCTGCTCGGCGGCTCGCCGGACAGCGGCACGCTCGCCGCGCGCAACGGCTGGCGCTTCTGCTACGCGGGGCATTTCAACGGCGACGACGCGAACATCGAACGCTCGCTCGACGCGTACCGCAGCGCGGGCGGCACACGGCCGCTGGTCGCGCTGTACGCGGTGGCCGCGCCGACGCGCGACGAGGCCGAGCAGCTGATCGGGCCGCTGAAGATCTTCAAGCTGCAACTCGCGGGCGGCCAGAGCTTCAACCTCCCCAGTGCGCAGGCGGCCGCCGAATTCGCGCGGCAGAGCGGCGCGTCCGACTACCGCATCGACGAGCTGCGCCCGACGGTGCTGGCCGACACTCCCGATCGCGTGCACCACGCGCTCGATGTGCTGAGCCGGCGGCTCGACGTCGACGCGTTCGTGATCGATTCGCCGGTGACCGACTACGCGGCGCGGCTCGCATCGGCCGAATGGCTCGGCGGCGCGCTGTCGGCCACGCCGTTGCAGGCGGCCCTCGCGGCCGACCGCTCCCTTTCCCCTGACCAGAACGCGTGACGCTCCCATGACGACCCGACGATCGATCCCTTTCGGCCTGATGCTGCAAGGCGCAGGCAGCCACATGAACGCATGGCGACACCCGAGCAACCCGCCGGACGCGAGCATCAACCTCGATTTCGCGATCGGCATCGCCCGCAAGGCGGAAGCCGCCGGCATCGCCTTCGCGTTCGTCGCGGACGGCCTCTACATCAACGAGAAGTCGATCCCGCACTTCCTGAACCGCTTCGAGCCGCTGACGGTGCTGTCGGCGCTCGCGGTCGCGACGAAGAAGATCGGGCTCGCGGGCACGATCTCGACGTCGTACAGCGAGCCGTTCACGGTCGCCCGCCAGCTGGCGTCGCTCGATGCGATCAGCGGCGGGCGCGCGGGCTGGAACGTCGTGACGACGCCGCTCGAGGGCACCGCGAAGAACTTCGGCAAGGCGCATCCCGATCACGAGTTGCGCTACGAGATCGCCGACGAATACCTCGACGTCGTGCAGGGCCTGTGGGACAGCTGGGACGACGACGCATTCGTGCGCGACCGCGCGACCGGCCGCTTCTTCGATCGCGACAAGCTCCACACGCTCGATCACCACGGCCGCTTCTTCCAGGTCGCGGGCCCGCTGAACATCCAGCGGTCCCCGCAGGGGCAGCCGGTGATCTTCCAGGCCGGCTCCTCCGACACCGGCATCGGGCTCGCCGGAAAGTACGCGGATGCCGTGTTCACGCATTCGCCGTCGCTCGACGAGACGGCCGCGTTCACGCGGCGCGTGAAGCAGAGCGCGATCGAACACGGCCGGCAAGGCAGCGACGTGAAGGTCTTCCCCGGCATCGGGCCGATCGTCGGCCGCACGGCCGCCGAGGCCGAGGACAAGTACCAGGCGATCCGCGACCTGCTGACGATCGACGAGGCGCTCGCCTATCTGGGCCGCTATTTCGATCACCACGATTTCACGCAGTACGCGCTCGACGCGCCGTTCCCGGAACTCGGCGAGCTCGGCCGCAACAGCTTCCGCTCGACCACCGACCGGATCAAGGCCGACGCGAAACAGAAAGGCCTGTCGCTGCGCGAGACGGCACTCGCGGTCGCCACCCCGCGCCCGAACTTCATCGGCACGGCCGAGCATGTCGCCGACGAGCTGATCCGCTGGCACGACGCGGGCGCCGGCGACGGCTTCATCCTCGGCTTCGCGGTGCAGGCGCAAGGCGTCGACGATTTCGTCGAACTCGTGATCCCGGCGCTCGAGGCGCGCGGCCGCTACAGCCGCGACCTGCCCGGCGGGACGCTGCGCGACCACCTCGGCCTGCCGCGCAAGGCAAGCCGTCACGCGGTGCCTGACGCGTCGCCCGAAACGGCGGCCGAAGCGCACGCCTGACACCCGCCGCCGCGCCGCCCGTGCGCGTGCGCGGCGCGTCCGCCCGACCGATTCGAGGATTTCCACCGACATGAGCGACACGACCCACCTCGGCGGCGCGCTGCCGCCGCTCTCTTCCCCCGGCGCGCGCGACGCCGGCACGCGTTTCCGGATCGTGCCCGCGCGCCACCGGTCGCGCACGGCCGGCACCGTGCTCGCCGTCGCGCTGATCGCGATCGTCCTGCATTCGATACTCGGCAACCCGCAATGGGGCTGGCCGGTGTTCGCCGAATGGTTCCTGTCGCCGCCGGTGCTGTCGGGGCTCGCGCGCACGCTGGTGCTGACGCTGCTCGGCGCGGTGTTCGGCTTCGTGCTCGGGGCGTTCGTCGCGCTGGCCCGGCTGTCGCGTTCGCGGCTGTTGTCGGCGAGCGCGTGGGCCTTCGTGTGGCTGTTCCGCTCGATTCCGCTGATCGTGCTGCTGCTGATCCTGAACAACCTCGGCTACCTGTACGAGCATGTGCGGCTCGGCGTGCCGTTCACCAGCATCGTATGGTTCGACACGCCGACCACCGACCTGATCAGCCCGTTCCTCGCGGCCGTGCTCGGTCTCACGCTGAACCACGCGGCGTTTTCCGCGGAAGTGATTCGCGGCGGCATTCTCGCGGTCGACCAGGGGCAGCTCGAAGCGGCGGCCGCGCTCGGCCTGCCGCGCGGCCGCCAGACCACGCGGATCGTACTGCCGCAGGCGATGCGCGCGATCCTGCCGACCGCGTTCAACGACCTGATCTCGCTCGCGAAAGGCACGTCGATGGTCTACGTGCTCGCGATGCCGGAGCTGTTCTACACGGTGCAGGTGATCTATCGCCGCAATCTCGAGGTGATTCCGCTGCTGATGGTCGCGACCGTCTGGTACCTGATCATCCTGACCGTGCTGTCGGCGATCCAGGTGCAGGTCGAGCGCCACTATGCGCGCGGCGCGCTGCGCAACCCGCCGCCATCCGTCGTCACGTTCGCGCTCGCGCGCCTCGGCGCGCTGTGGCGGCGTGTCAGGTCCCGCCGCGATGATTCGCACGTGCGCGCCGAAGGCGATGCCGATACGGTGGCCGTCGCGCCACGCGCCGGCGGCGAAGTGGCCGTGCATGGCGTATCGAAACAGTTCGGCATGCAGCGTGTGCTCGACAACGTCTCGTTCGTCGCGCCGCGCGGCAGCGTGACCGTGATCGTCGGGCCGTCGGGCTCGGGCAAGTCGACGCTGCTGCGCACGATCAACCATCTCGAACGCGTCGACGACGGCTTCATCGACATCGACGGCGAACTGATCGGCTATCGCCGCGACGGCGACGTGCTCTACGAGTTGAAGGAGCGCGACGTGCTGACACGGCGCACCGCCGTCGGGATGGTGTTCCAGAACTTCAACCTGTTCCCGCACCTGACGGTGCTCGAGAACCTGATCGAGGCACCGGTCGCCGTCGGCGGCGTCACGCGCGACGCGGCCGAGCGTGTCGCCCGCACGTTGCTCGCTCGCGTCGGTCTCGCGGACAAGGCCGATGCGTATCCGCGCCAGCTCTCCGGCGGCCAGCAGCAGCGCGTCGCGATCGCGCGGGCACTCGCGTTGCGCCCGAAGGTACTGCTGTTCGACGAACCGACTTCCGCGCTCGACCCGGAACTCGTGAACGAGGTGCTCGACGTGATCAAGGAACTCGCGCGCTCGGGCACGACGCTCGTCATCGTCACGCACGAGATCGGCTTCGCGCGCGAAGTCGCGGACAACGTGCTGTTCATGGAGCGCGGGCGCATCGTCGAATCCGGGCCGCCGGCCGTCGTGCTCGACGCGCCGACGCATGCGCGCACGCGCGCGTTCCTGTCGCGGGTGCTGTGATGCGCGCCGCTGTCGACTCCCGAGGGGCCGCACGATGACCGACCGACGCCAGTTCATGACCGCCGCGCTGGTCGCGGCAGCGGGCTTGCCGTGGCGCGCGGCGCATGCGGCCACCGCGACGGCCGACCTCGACCCGCGCCAGGCGGGCCGCGTGCGTGCCGGACGCGACGACGCGGCGATCCGCGCGGCAGCCGGCTACCGCTGGGTGCGCGACGACGCGTTCACGGTCGCGATTTCACCGCACGCGCCGCCCGTGTCGACCTACGCGACCGACGCGCGCACCGTGGTCGGCGCCGATCCGGATTACGCGCAGCTCGTCGCCGACGCGCTCGGCCGCACGCTCGTGCTGGTGCCGATCGCATGGGCCGACTGGCCGCTCGGGTTGACGTCCGGCAAGTACGACGCGGTGATCTCGAACGTCGGCGTGACCGAGAAGCGCAAGGAGAAATACGATTTCACGACCTACCGGCTCGGGCTGCACGGCTTCTACGTGCGCACCGGCAGCCCGATCGCGAGGATCGCCGAGCCGAAGGACATCGCCGGCCTGCGCATCATCACGGGCGCGGGGACGAGCCAGGAGCGCATCCTGCTCGAGTGGAACAAGCGCAACGTGGCGCAGGGGCTGAAGCCGGCCGAGCTGCAATATTTCGACGACGATGCGACGTCGCGCATCGCGCTGCTGTCGGGCCGCGCCGATGCGGAGCTGAACCCGAACGCGTCGCTCGCGTACGAGGCCGCGCGCACCGGCAAGATCCGCCGTGTCGGCGTCGTCAATGCGGGCTGGCCGGCCAACGCCGACGTGGCGATCGCGACCCGGCGCGGCAGCGGGCTCGCGCCCGCGCTGACGCTGGCGACGAACGCGCTGATCGGCAGCGGCCGCTACGGACAGGCGCTCGCGCGCTGGGGTCTGCAGAGCGAGGCGATCGCGCGGGCGGAAACCAATCCGCCGGGATTGCCGTCGTTCTGAAGGCTCTCGCTACTCGACCACCCGAATGACATCGCTCCGGCATCCCTCAACGGGAATGCCGGGGCGAACCGAAGCAGCCTCCTGCGTCGCAACGACGCGATGCGCCTACGCAGGCACCGCCGCGTGATGTCGGTCGAGCTCCGCGACCTGCGCATGAATCGCCGGAATCAGGTAGCGCCCGTAATCGAGCGCATCGTCGAGCGGGTCGAACCCGCGAATCAGGAACGTCGATACGCCGAGCCGGTAATACGCCCCGAGCGCACGCGCGACCTGCTCGGGCGTGCCGACCAGCGCGGTCGAATTCCAGCGCGCGCCGGTCAGGTTCGCGACGCCCATCCACAACCGCTCGTCGAGCACGTCGCCCTGCGCGGCGGCGGCCATCAGCCGTTGCGAGCCCGCGTTTTGCGGCGCGTGGCCGTCGATCGGCTGGCCGTTCGCGAGCCGCGCCGCGCGCACGCGCTCGCGGATCGCCTCGGCCTTCTCCCACGCGGCCGCCTCGGTATCGGCGACGATCGGCCGGAACGACACGCTGATGCGCGGCGCACGCCCGAACGGCGCGGCGGCCGCATGCACGCGCGCGATCTGCTCGCGCACCGACGCGAGCGGCTCGCCCCACGTCATGTAGACATCGGCATGCTCTCCCGCCACCGCCAGCGCGGCCGGCGACGAGCCGCCGAAATAGATCGGCACATGCGGCCGTTGCGCGCCCTTCACGAGCGGCGACGCGCCGCGCAACCGGTAGAACGCGCCATCGTGATCGACCGGCGCGTCGGCCTGCCAGATCCGTTTCAGCACGTCGAGATACTCGCCGGTACGGCGATAGCGCGCGTCGTGCGGCACGAAATCGCCGTCGCGCTGAAGATCGGCATCGTCGCCGCCCGACACGACGTTCAGCGCGAGCCGGCCGCCGCTGAACACGTCGAGCGTCGCGATCTGCCGCGCGGCGGCCGACGGCACGATCACGCCGGGCCGGTGCGCGAGCAGGATGCGGATGCGTTCGGTCGCGGCGGCCGCGAACGACGCGACGATGAAGCCGTCCGCCGCGTTGCTGAAATGGCCGACCAGGATCTGGTCGAAGCCGGCGGCCTCGTGCGCCTGCGCGAAGCGGCGCACGTAGTCGGGCTGGACGGCGGCGCCGCCCGGTACGTCGACCTCCGCGCCGGGCGTCGCGGTGATCATGCCGATGATGTCGACGGGCATGTCGAGGGTCCTTGTCGTTGTCGATCGGAAATGGCTGCGCGCTGCGGCACGCTCACTGCGCGACGGCCGTCTTCTGCGCGGGCGCGGCGAACGCGCCCGCATACGAGCGGTCGAGCAGCTTCGCCGTGTCGTACGCAGTCGGAATCACGCCGGCCTTGTGCAGGAAGTCGGCGGTGTTCTGCGCATCCTTGGCGGCCGTGTCGTCGACGGGACCCACGCGCTGGTGCGCATTGTTGAGCCAGCGGTATGCGACGTCCGGCTCGAGCTTCGCGCGCTTCGCCCACAGGTCGGCATACTCGCGCGGATGGCTGTCGACCCACTGGCGTGCGGCCACCACGCGCTTCAGGAAATCGGTGATCTCGGCGCGCTTGCCCGTTGCGGCCTGCTCGTTCGCGGCGACGAAGCTCAGCGCGGGCATCAGCCCCTGCGCGGTCGTCACGGGCCGTGCGCCCTGCCGCAGCGCGAGCGTGCTGACGAACGGCTCCCACAGCGACACGGCGTCGACCGAGCCGTTCGCGAGTGCGTTGGTCGCATCGATCGGCATCAGGTACGCGTACTTGACGGAATCCGCGCGCAGGCCGGCGTGTTCGAGCGCGCGCAGCACGAGCTGCTGGCTCCATGCGCCGCGCCAGACAGCAATGGTCTTGCCCTGCAGGTCGGCGACGGTGCGCACCGGCGAGTTCTTCGGCACGAGGATCGCAACGCCGTCGAGGCTCTGCCGCGACACCGCGACGACTTTCACCGGCGCGCCGCGCGCGGCCAGCGTGAGCAGCGCGGAATCGCCGAGGAAGCCGACGTCGATCGCGTTGCCGTTCAGGCTTTCGGCGACGGGCGCGGCGGCCTGGAAGTGCTTCCACTCGATCGTGTAAGGCAGGTCCTTCAGCACGCCGGATGCCTCCATCGACGCCTGGATGTTGAAGTAGTTCTGTTCACCGACGCGCAGCGTGACGGTGTCTTTGGCCATGCCTGGCTGCGCGGCAAGCGCCAGCAAGAGTGCCGTGACGATTCGGCTCAGCAACGTGATCTCCCGGAAGGTTGGCGGGCGCCGCGCGATCGCGGCGCCACGTGATCCGCCGTGCCCGGCGGCCGGCGGAACGGATGGAACCGGTGAAGATACGTCGATCCGCACCATGAAACAAACGCAATATTCTTCTATGCAAAGATGCAAATGTTTTATGACGTGACCGGTATCGCCGGATGCCGCCCGCCGCCCGTCCGGGAGCCCGGTTCGAATGAATCCTCGACAGATATTTCGTGCGCGAAATAAATCCCGGACTATATTTCGCATACGAAATAACCATCCGGAACGAGGACGGCCATGACCTCCCAACCCATCGAGTTTTCCGCCGCCGACGGCTACGCGTTGCACGGCACGCTGTGGTCGCCGGACGCGGCGCCGCGCGCGCTGGTGCTGATCCACCCGGCGACGGCCGTGCCGGAGCGGCTGTATGCGGGCTTCGCACGCTTCCTGACCGGGCGTGGTTTCGCTGCGCTCACCTACAACTATCGCGGCATCGGTGCATCGCGGCCCGCGCGCCTGGGTGCGCTGCAGGCCCGCATGCGCGACTGGATGGAGCTCGACGTGGGTGCCGCGACCGCGTGGGCACGGCAGGCCTATGAAGGGCTGCCGCTGCTGGCGGTCGGGCACAGCGTCGGCGGGCACGCGATCGGGCTGTCCGCCGCCACGCCGCACCTGCGCGCGGCCGTGCTCGTCGCCGCGCATGCGGGCAGCACGCGGCTGATCACGCAGGCGGCCGAACGCGTGAAGGTGCGGCTGATCCTGCGTGTGCTCGGCCCGCTGATGTCGGCGCTGCTCGGCTATGTGCCCGGCAAGCGGCTCGGGCTCGGCGAAGACATGCCGGCCGGCGTGTTCCGCGAATGGAGCCGCTGGACGACGCTGCCGCATTATTTCTTCGACGATCCGACGCTCGGTGCGGCCGAGCGCTTCGCGAAGCAACGGTTGCCGATTCTCGCGCTCGGCTTCGACGACGATCCGTGGGCGAACCCGGCCGCGATCGGCCTGCTGGTAAGCTATCTGACCCGCGCGCCGGTCGAACGCCGCCAGATCGATCCGCGCGCGGCGGGCAGCGGCCCGGTCGGACACATGGGCTTCTTTCGCAGTCGGCCCGGCGCCGTGCTGTGGCCCGACGTGGCCGACTGGCTCGCGCGGGCACTCGACGCACCACGCACCGCGGGCCGCCCCTCCCTTTCCATTGCAGCCGGGAACCCAGCTTGAGCGAAGACCGACGACTGTTTTTCATGTTGAACATCGGCCAGCGGCGCGTGCAGCGCTGGATCGACCGCAAGGCCGAAACCGAGACGCGCGCGAGCGCCGCGCAGGCCGGTGCACTGTTCTGTCTCGCGAAGCAGGACGGCGCGCCCACCGCCCCACTCCGCCCCCCCCCCCCGCCCTCCCCGCCCGCTATCTCGCG
>NZ_WIXR01000070.1:0-14318 GCF_019425585.1 Burkholderia sp. COPS
ACCGGCGCCAGCGGATTCGCCCCGCCACCGACATTCCCCAGCGCACCGGTCACCGTACCGAGTGCACCCGTCAACGCACCTGCCGGGTTACCACCGCCGAGTGCGCCCGTGACTTGATTGACGACACCTTGAACCGGCGCCAGCGGATTCGCCCCGCCGCCGACATTGCCCAGTGCCCCCGTCACCGTGCCAACCGCATTGCCCAACGCACCCGTCGCCGTATTCAGCGCACCGCTCAACGCGCCAGCCGGGTTGCCGCCGCTCAGCGCACCCGTCACCTGGTTCACCACACCCTGAACCGGCGCGAGCGGCTGCACCGTGCCGCCGCCACCGAGTGCACCCGTCACCGCCCCCACGGCGCCCGACAGTGCCTGGCCGGGATCGCCAAGGGACGTCTGGATCGCGCCCGCCCCGCCCGCCGCCACGGTGACCGAACCCAGCGGCGACGTCCCCGTCGCGACCAGCCCGACCGAGACGCTGTTCGTCGGCGGGTTGACGATCACTTGCGGGATCGGCAGCCCATCAAGGGGCCCCGCCACCGCGGAGCCCGAAGCCAGTACCCCGAACACCGTCGCGACCGACAGCGCTGCACCCGTCAATTTCAGATTTTGTCCCATCTTTGTTTTTCCCCATCTCGGTTGGCACAACGTTGATAAAGCATGGGGACGGATTGCACGAAGTGTGCCAATTCTAAAAACCGGATTGATTCGTCTGTCTATTGGCAAGCAATAACGCTTTTTTAATCGATTTCAGACGAAAATCACGACTCCGGCATCGCAATCATCTGATGAAAAAGCGCGGCGAAGCCCGGATGTAACGTAACGTTTGCGAGCCCCGTGGTAACGTGTTCCGGTACATTCCGCGTAACACCGGAACGCGCCGCCGGGGTGGTGCATCAGACCGTCACGAGCGGCTGCCGATTACACATTTCAGAAAAATGAAAATGCATTGATAAATCGCCGATTTGCTGATTTTCTTTATTTGGCGATCATCTTTCTTGCCGATTACGCAGATCATTTCCGATTGCGTGATTTCCGGTAATTCGGATAGCAGAATGAAACATTGTAAAGGCCGCGTCGCAACCGGCGCGCGCGCGAGGCTGCGCGCGCCGCCGGATCAGCCGAAGCGTGCGGGCCGGTACGGATGGGGATCGATATAGGTCGGCGCGCCCGTCATCATTTCGGCGAGCAGGCGCCCGGTCGCGGGGCCGAGCGTGAGCCCGTGGTGACAATGGCCGAATGCAAACCACAGGTGGCGATGGCGCGGCGCGGGCCCGATCACCGGGCGCATGTCGGGCGTGCACGGCCGCATCCCGAGCCACGGCTCGGGATCGAGCCGCTCGCCGATGCCAAACGCGTCGCGCGCCAGCGGCTCCGCACGCGCGAGCTGCACGCCGGTCGGCGGTGCGCCGCGCAGCGCGATCTCGACACCGGTCGTGAGCCGCAGCCGTCCGCCTTCCATCGGCGCGACGACGAAACCTTCCTCGGTATCGCACACGGGCACGTTCAACGGTGCACGCGTCGGCCGGTAGTGCATGTGGTAGCCGCGCTTCGCGCGCAGCGGAATCCGGTAGCCGAGCGGCGCGAACACGTGATCGGACCACGGCCCGAGCGCGACCACCGCCGAGCGCGCCGAGACCGGCCCATGTTCGGTACCGACCTGCCAGCCGTCCTCCACCTGCACGAGCGTCTTGGCATCGCCGCGCACGAACGTGCCGCCGTCGCGCTCGAACAACCGCGCGTAGGCCTTGGTCAGCCCGCCCGGGCTCGACACGGTCTTCGGGTCCTGCCAGTGGAATGCACCGCAGAACGCGTCGCTGACGCCGGGCTCCATCGCGCGCAACGCACGTGCGTCGAGCACCGTCATCCGCAGCCCGTGCGCGTCGGCCACGCGCTGCTGCACGCGCGCTTCCGCATCGAACAGCGCGGGCGACCGGAACGCTTCGATCCACCCTCCGTCGTGCACGAGCGGCTGCGCATCGGTACGCGCGAGCAGCGCGTCGTGCTCGACGACGCTCGCCGCGACGAGCGGCAGCAGGTCGCGCGCGGCGGCCGCGAGCCGCTGCGGCGACGATTCGCGCCAGAAGCGCGCGAGCCAGCCCGCATACGCGGGCAGCGCGCGGTAGTCCCAGTAGAGATCGACCGAGCGGTTGCGCGCATAGCGCAGCAAAGTGCCGAGCCGGCGCGGAAACGCGTACGGCACGACCGACGAGCGTTCGATCAGCCCCGCGTTGCCGTGGCTCGTTTCCTCGCCGGGCGCGCGCCGGTCGACGAGCGCGACACGCAACCCGCGATCCTGCAGATGCAGCGCCGACGACACGCCGACGATGCCGGCCCCCAGAACGATGACGTCGAAATCCATGGTTCCCCGTACTGCGTCGAGATTCGATGCGGCACGCGCCGGCCCGGCGGCCGGCGCGCGGCGGTCATTACTTCGCGACGATGTCGCGCTTGAAGTACTTCTGCGACAGCGCGCCGAGCGTGCCGTCCTTCTTCAGCGCGTCGAGCGCGCCGACGATCTTCGCCTGCAGCGCCTTGTCGTTCTTGCGCATCCCGAAGCCCGTGCCTTCGCCGAGCGTCGCCGGATCCTTCAGCGGCTCGCCGACGATCTGGTAGTCGCGGCCGGCCGGCTTGTCGAGGAAACCGTCCTGCGCGGTCTGCGCCTCCTGCACGGCCGCGTCGAGACGACCCGCGACGAGATCGGCGTAGATCTGGTCCTGATCCTGGTACGACACGACGGCCACGCCCGCGTTGGCCCAGTGCGCCTTCAGGAAATCCTCCTGCGACGAGCCCTGCAGCACGCCGACGTGCTTGCCGCGCAGGCTCGCGACGTCGGGCCGCAGCGGCGAGCCGTGCTTCGCGACCATCACGATCGGCACCACGTAGATCGCCGGCGTGAAGTCGATGCTCTGCTTGCGCTTCGCAGTGATGTTCATCGCCGAATTGATCGCGTCGAACTTGCGCGCCTGCAGCGCCGGAATCAGGCCGTCGAACGAATTCTCGACCCACACGCACTTCATGTTCAGCTTCGCGCACACCGCGTTGCCGATGTCGACGTCGAAACCCTGCAGCTGACCGGCCGGCGTCTTGCTCTCGAACGGCGGATAGGCGGCTTCGATCCCGAAGCGCAATGTGGTCTGTTCCGCGTGGGCCGTGATGGCCGCACAGGCGAGCGCCGCAGCGGCGCAGAGGGAGAGCTTCCAGTTCATGACGGTCCTTCCGTTCTGGATTGAGGCGATGAAGATCGGTACACGACGGCCGCGGCCGGGCGCCGGATCGGCATTCGAAGCAGGCGGTCGCCACGCGGCGGCGCGTCGTGTCCTGCACGCGAAATATAGACTCAAAGTCTACGATAGACTATAGGGGATACGAGAATCGTGCCCCGATACACGTCGTCGGCAATTCACCCGACATCGAAAACACCCTTGATTTATCGATGTTTTTCCAGAATCTCGCGATAATACACAGTCTCGAAAAGAAAAATTCTCCCGATTTCTTTTGTCTATATTAGACTTTTCGTCCATCACGAACACAGCCGGACACGTCGCTCGAGACAGTCCAGTCCGGCCCCGACCGGAGATGTCCTCATGACGCAAACCGCCCCGACCCTGCCGCTGACCGTCAACGAAGCCGCGGTGCGCGCGGCCCTGCCGTCGCTCGACGTGCTCGGCACGCTGCGCAGCATGTTCGCGTCGCTCGCCGCGGCGCGCGCGGTGCAGCCGCCGCAAACGCTCACGCTGTTTCCCGGGCAGGCCGGCGACTTCATCACGTATCTGGGCGCGCTCGCCGACGCGCAGGTGTTCGGCGCGAAGCTGTCGCCGTACGTCGTGACGGGCGGCAAGCCCATCGTCACCGCGTGGACCGCGCTGATGTCGATGCGCACGGGCCAGCCGCTGATGTGGTGCGACGCGGGCCTGCTGACGGTCGAGCGCACGGCCGGCACGACCGCGCTCGCGGTCGATTGTCTCGCGCCGCGCAACGCGCGCCATCTCGCGATCGTCGGCGCGGGCGCGGTCGGCCTCGCGCATCTGCGGCACACCGCGGGACTGCGCGACTGGGAGACGATCCGCGTGTACTCGCCCGCGCTCGCCGGCGACGCGGCGCAGCAGGCGGCGCTTGCGCAGCTCGACCCGCGCGCACGCGCCGCGTCGAGCGGCGAAGCCTGCGTGCGCGACGCGGACGTCGTGATGCTGTGCACGTCGTCGGGCACGCCCGTGCTCGGCGACGGGATGCTCACGCGCCCCGCGCTCGTCACGTCGATCAGCACGAACGTCGCACGCGCGCACGAGATCCCGCCCGCGTGGCTGCCCGGCATGGACGTGTACTGCGACTACCGGCACACGACGCCCGCGAGCGCCGGCGAAATGCAGATCGCGACGGCCGAGCACGGCTGGGAAGCCGCGCGGATCGCCGGCGACCTGCCCGCGCTCGTCGCCGGCACCTGCCCGGCACCGTCGTACGCGCGTCACGCATTCTTCCGCTCGATCGGCCTCGGGCTCGAGGACATCGCGATCGCGCACGCGCTGTACACGCACCTGACGCGCGCATGAGCGGCACGCGAGCGCGGGGCCGATACAATGGCGCAACCGCCGCGGCGGCCGCGCGCGGGCGCACGGGCATGCCGACCACCGGCGCGCCGCCTCGCCGGCCCGATGGGCCGCCCGGCCCCCGCCCACCCGAGATGGCGACACCGATGCGCAAGAAGAAATCCCCCGTCAAAGACCTGCTGCTCACCCGTTATGCGCCGATCGCCGACGGTATCGCCGCGCTGTTCTTCCCGTACGCGGAAGTCGTGATCCACGACCTGCACGACCAGACCGTGCTGTATCTCGCGAACAACCTGTCGAAGCGCGAGGTCGGCGACGATTCCGCGCTGGAGGAAATCGATCATTCCGCGCGCGAGCGCGTGATCGGCCCGTACGAGAAGCTGAACTGGGACGGCCGGCGGATGCGCTGCGTGAGCAACGTGCTGTTCGACGACGAAGGCCACCCGGCCGGGATGATGTGCATCAACTTCAACATCGCGGTGTTCGACGAGGTGCGCGCGACGCTCGACCTGTTCATCAAGGGTGCGGGCGTGATCGCACAGCCGGACGAGCTGTTCCGCGACGACTGGCAGGAGCGCATCAACACGTTCCTGCACGGCTGGCTGCGCGAGCGGCAGGTCGGGCTGAACGGGCTCACGCGCGAGCACCGGCGCGAGCTCGTCGAAGCGCTGTACGCGGAGGGCGCGTTCCGCGGCAAGAGCGCGGCGAACTACGTCGCGAATGTGCTCGGGATGGGCCGCGCGACGGTCTACAAGCACCTCAAGCACCTGAAGGAAACGCAGGGCGACGCGTAAGCGAAACGCGGGGGCGGGCGGGTTCGCCCGTTCGCCGGGACGACGAAACGCCCGTTCGTCGGGACGCGCGGCGGCGGCCGGTATCGGCCATCGCTATCGGTGCGCCGCTTCCGTGTCTATGCTTCGTGATGCGGCGGGCGCCCGTTTCACGCGCCCGCCCGGCCTGGACGATGCGTCGAAACACAAAGTGATATAGTCCCGGTTACACTTTTTTGCTGCCCGGAACCGCCCATGACGACCGCTCCCGCCCCGATTGCCCGCCCGACCCTGACCGTCGAAATCTGGTCCGACCTGATCTGCCCGTGGTGCTGGATCGGCAAGCGCCGCTTCGACGAGGCGCTCGCCGCGTTCGCGCACGCCGAGCGCGTCGACGTCGCGCTGCGCGCATACCGGCTGATGCCGGGCCAGCCGGTCGAGCCGGTCGAGGCAATGCTCGCCAGCAAGTACCGGATGTCGCCCGCGCAGGTCGACCAGATGCTGCGCCAGGTGACCGATGCGGCCGCGAGCGTCGGGCTGCGTTACGACCTGCCCGGCACGCTCGTCGGCGACACGCTCGACGGCCACCGGCTCGTGAAGCTCGCGGAAGCGACGGGCCGCGCGCACGCGCTGACCGAGCGGCTGTACCGCGCGTATTTCTGCGAGCACGGCTCGCTGTTCGATCACGCCGAGCTCACCGAATTCGCGGTCGAAGCGGGGCTCGAGCGCGCGGCCGTCGAAGACGTGCTGCGCAGCGACCTGTATCGCGACGAAGTCGAAGCCGACATCGCGCGCGCCGCGCAGATCGGCGGGCGCGGCGTGCCGCTGTTCGTGTTCGGCGGCCGTTACGCGGTGTCGGGCGCGCAGCCGGCCGACGCGTTCGCGCAGGCGCTCGACCAGGCATGGCGCGATGGCATCGTCGAACTCGACGGCAGCGACGCGGCCGCATGCGGCCCCGACGGCTGCGAACTGCCGGCGCGCACATAACGCCCGTCGCATCCGTCGCGCGCGTCCCGCCCGGACGCGCGACTACGCATCGCTCCTGCCACAAACCGGCAGGAAGCCCGTGCCGAGGGGGCCTACAATGCATCCTTTCAAATAACTATCAGAAGGCTGCAAGCCCATGACCCACGGGATCCACGGCGAGAAGCGCTGGTACGCGCTGATCGTCCTCTGCCTCGGCGTGCTGATGATCGTGCTCGACAGCACGATCGTGAACGTTGCGCTGCCGTCGATCAGCACCGACCTCCATTTCACCGAAACGGCCCTCGTGTGGGTCGTCAACGCGTACCTGCTGACGTTCGGCGGCTGCCTGCTGCTCGGCGGCCGGCTCGGCGACCTGTATGGCCAGCGGCGCATGTTCCTCGCCGGCCTCGTCGTGTTCACGCTCGCGTCGCTCGCATGCGGCCTCGCCCAGTCGCAGACGATGCTGATCGCCGCGCGCGCGGTGCAGGGGCTCGGCGGCGCGGTGGTGTCGGCCGTGTCGCTGTCGCTGATCATGAATCTCTTCACCGAGCCCGGCGAGCGCGCGCGGGCGATGGGCGTGTACGGCTTCGTCTGCGCGGGCGGCGGCAGCATCGGCGTGCTGCTCGGCGGGCTGCTGACGAGCTCGCTGTCGTGGCACTGGATCTTCCTCGTCAACCTGCCGATCGGCATCGCCGTCTATGCGATGTGCGTCGCGCTGCTGCCGCGCCTGCGCGCGCCGGCCGGCACCGCACGGCTCGACGTCGCGGGCGCGGTCACCGTGACCGCGTCGCTGATGCTGGCGGTCTACGGGATCGTCGGCGGCAACGAAGCCGGCTGGCTGTCGACGCAGACCGTCGTGCTGATCGGCGCCGCGGTCGCGCTGCTCGCCCTGTTCATCGCGATCGAGGCGCGCGCCGCGCATCCGCTGATGCCGCTCACGCTGTTCGCCGCGCGCAACGTCGCGCTCGCGAACGTGATCGGCGTGCTGTGGGCGGCCGCGATGTTCGCGTGGTTCTTCCTGTCCGCGCTGTACATGCAGCGTGTGCTCGGCTACGGGCCGCTGCAGGTCGGTCTCGCGTTCCTGCCGGCGAACCTGATCATGGCTGCGTTCTCGCTCGGGCTGTCCGCGCGCATCGTGATGCGCTTCGGGATCCGCGGCCCGATCGCGGCCGGCCTGCTGATCGCGGCCTGCGGCCTCGCCCTGTTTTCGCGCGCGCCGGTGGACGGCGGTTTCGCCTGGCACGTGCTGCCCGGCATGACGCTGCTCGGCATCGGCGCGGGCGTCGCGTTCAACCCGATGCTGCTCGCCGCGATGAGCGACGTCGATCCGGCCGATTCCGGGCTCGCGTCGGGGATCGTCAACACCGCGTTCATGATGGGCGGCGCGCTCGGCCTCGCCGTGCTCGCGAGCCTCGCGGCCGCCCGCACCGACGTGCTCGCGGCCGCGAACGCCGCGCCGCTCGACGCACTGAACGGCGGCTACCATGCAGCCTTCGCGTTCGGCGCGGCATTCGCTGCCGCCGCCGCGCTGATCGGGCTCGCGCTGCGCATCCGGCGGCAGGACGCCGTCGAAGGTGCCGGCCCCGCGATGCACTGACGCCGACGAGCCGCAGGCGGCGGATGAATCCGGCCGTCTGTATCGAACCTGGGGCGCGCACCGTCGCGCCCTTTTTCTTCTTCCGGGTGCCGCGCACCGCCCATGCTGTCGTGGCAGGCCGGCACCGGCCACCACGTTGGCCCTGCCCCGTTCAAACGCCCGTTTCACCGCCGCCTGCCGCCCGCGCCTTCCCGGCCGATTTTTAACGCAGTCGTACACCGACACGCCACATTTGCGACAATGGCGGACTTTGACCCACGCGCCGCTACCGCCGAACGCCGCATAACCCACCCGCTTCCGATGTCGCTTCCCCATATCGATCTGCTGTACTCGTTGTCCGGCCTGTTCGTCGGCATCCTCGTCGGCCTGACCGGCGTCGGCGGTGGTTCGTTGATGACGCCGATCCTCGTGCTGCTGTTCGGCGTCCACCCCGCGACGGCGGTCGGCACCGACCTGCTCTATGCGGCGGCGACCAAGGCCACCGGCACGCTCGTCCACGGCCTGAAGGGTTCGATCGACTGGCGCATCACGGGCCGGCTCGCGGCAGGCAGCGTGCCGGCCGCGGCCATCACGCTGTGGTGGCTGCACACGCACGGGATGAATACGCCGGGCACCGCGCGGATGATCCAGCTCGTGCTCGGCGTCGCGCTGCTGCTCACGTCGCTCGCGCTGATCTTCCGGCCCCAGCTCACCGCGTTCGCCGCGCGCAACCCGCTCACACCGAGCCCCGCGCGCACGCTGTGGTCGACCGTGCTGACGGGCGCCGTGCTCGGCGTGCTCGTGTCGATGACGTCGGTCGGTGCCGGCGCGATCGGCGTCACCGTGCTCCTGCTGCTGTATCCGATGCTCGCGACGACCCGCATCGTCGGGTCCGACATCGCGCACGCGGTACCGCTCACGCTGGTCGCCGGCATGGGCCACTGGCTGCTCGGCTCGGTCGACTGGTCGATGCTGCTGTCGCTGCTGCTCGGCTCGTTGCCGGGCATCGTGCTCGGCAGCCTGCTGTCGGCGCGCGCACCCGAGCGGCTGCTGCGCAACCTGCTCGCCGCGACGCTCGTCGCGGTCGGCGTGAGGCTCGTGCTCGCGTAGGCGGGCGCCGATCCCGCCCTTCGCCCGCGGTTGCGCTTTTTCCCGGCCAGCGCCTCCGACGCGCCGCGCCCGCCTCCGCTGCAATGAAAAACAGCCCGACCGGCCTGCGCCGATCGGGCTGTCGTCCATCCGGGGCGGCTCGAGCCGCCCGCTCCGCTTACTGCCCTTGCTGCTGCAGTTTCTGCTGCTTGAGCTGCTGCGTGCGCGCCTGCAGCTTCAGCACCCGTTGCAGCGCAGTACGGTTCGCGAGGATCCCGTCGTAGAAGTTGGCGAGATCGCCCTTCAGCGCGGTGCGCGACGCGTCGTTCAGGTAGATCATGTGGCCCGACGGGTAGTTCTTGATCGTCAGGTTCTGCGCCTTGAGCGTCGGATCGAGCGGCATCTGCGCGAGCGTCAGCTCCGTCTGGTGGAACGGCGTGACGGCGTCGAAATAGCCGTTCGCCGACAGCACCTTCAGGTCCGGGTTCACGCTCATCGTCGACGCCAGGTCGCCGGCCGTGTACAGCGTGTTGCCGCCGCCCTTGTTCGCGCCGGTCGGGTCGGTGTGGCTGAAGTCCCAGTTGTTGAAGACCTGGTCGTTCAGGTCCACGAACGACGACGTCGACGTGTACTTGAGGTCGGTGTTGATGTAGCTGTTCCACAGCACCGTATACGCGCCGCCGACGTTCGTGATCGACGGATCGTTGCTGCCCGAGTTCGGCAGGATGTACGGCGCGATGCCCTTGCCCGTGAAGTTCGCGCGACCGTCGTACTGGCCGATCTGCGTGCCCGGCACGAGCGTCAGGAAGAACGTATACGGCGGGTTGTCGTCCGACGACGGCACGTTGCCGAGCGCGGCCGGGTTGCCGAACGTCTGGATCAGCGACGTCGGGTCCGTGCCGATGTACGCGCCCATCTGCTGCGCGGTCTGCAGGTTCAGGTTCAGCCGCACGTTCACGAAGCCGCCGTCCTGCGGGTTCGGCTTCTGCGCGAGCGGCGCGAGCGTGTTGTCCGCGTAGTTGCGGGCCTGGACCATGTACGCGTCGAGATCGGTCGGCGTCGGGTTGAGCGTCGTCTTCTTCCAGTAGAACGCGTCGGCCGCGAGTGTCGGGAACGTGCCCGGCGCGGACAACGCATTCGCGTAGTCGAGGATCGACGACTGCAGCGTGATCCCGTTCAGGTCGATGCCGTCCTCATGCAGCACCCACGACACGACCGCGCTGCGCGCGGTGCCGTACGACTCGCCGTACAGGAATTTCGGCGAATTCCAGCGCGAGTACTTGGTCAGGTAGCGCTGGATGAAGCGGTCGATCGAGCGGGCGTCCTGGTCGGTGCCCCAGAAGTCCTTGTTCTTCGCCGGGGCGATCGCCGCCGAATAACCGGTGCCGACCGGGTTGATGAACACGAGGTCGGTACGGTCGAGCAGGCTGTCCGGGTTGTCGAGCAGCTTGTACGGCGCGGGCGGCGTGAAGTTCGGGAACGACGACTGCAGGCGCTTCGGCCCGTACGAGCCGAGCAGCAGGTAGACCGACGACGAGCCGGGGCCGCCGTTGTAGAAGAACGTGACCGGGCGCGGCTTCGACGGGTCCGGATTGTCCTGCGTGTAGGCGACGTAGAACATCTTCGCGTTCGGCGCCGACGTGACCGGGTCGATCGTCGTCAGGTGGCCCGTGGTGGCCGTGTACTTGATGGTCTTGCCGCCGATCGTGACCGAACGGTGGACGACGGCCGCCCCTTCCGTGGAATCCGTGACCGCGTCGTTCGGCCCGGTGCCGTACACGTCGGTGTCGACGTACGGCTGGTCGGCCGCCGCGGCCGTTGCGCTGGTGTTGGCCTGCGTGCTGGCGCCGGCCGACGTCGCGGCCGCGGCGGCGGCCGAAGCAGCCGGGCTCGGCCCGTCGTCGCCGCCGCACCCCGTGACGAGCAGCGCCGCGGCCGCGGCTGCGGCGAGCGGCACGCTCAGTGTCGTTCCGAATAGCGCGAAACCGTCTTTCAAGGACTTCCGTGTCGTCATTATTGCCTCTCGAACAGAACGATAAATACCGCCGGTCGCAAAGGATCATTTGCGCCGGCGCTCCGCACCAGGAATGCATTCGTTATGCGACGCACTCCGAGTTTTTTACCGGATCGGCGAATACCGATCGGCACGATTTACCCCACCCATGTTTTTTTGCAACTGCACAATGGAATCAATTCCATTGCAAACGGCAATTCAATAATCCGCAGCAATACGAATTCATTGCGCGAATTCGCATGCACACAAAATCGATGGCAAAAACACACCCCGCAAGGCCCGCCCGACAAGGGCGCCTCGCTTCGAACAGACGAACGATCCCCCTCGGCGAGATACCGATTAATCGCAGAGCAGCGATCAACCGCGACTCGAGCCGATTTAACAAAATCGAAAGGATCGATTAACTAAACGGAAAGGAATATCTTCGTATCTGTAATTTATTAAATTAAGTGAAAATACCGGCGCATATTAGGGTTCTGATTTAGCGCCGTAAAGTAAGAATTTGTTACAGCGCTCGCCATTCGGACAAAAACCAATCCGGGACCGATTCCATTCGCTCAAAGAAAAAAGCCGGACGGCTGTCCGGCTTCGTGCGGGCGGCGCGGCGGGCGCCGTCAGAGCGGCACGTCGATCGTGCCGGCACCGGTCGTGATCGCGTTCGCCCCCGGCGCGGCCGAGATCGGCGGCAGGTTCGCGCTCGTCAGCGCGGGCGCGGCGCCCGGCGTGCCGCCGCGCGGCACCGTGCGGATCACCTGCGACGGCGGCAGCGGCGCACCGTTCTTCAGGTGCCGCCACATCAGGTTCAGCGCCTGCACGTTGTAGTAGTGAACCGGCACGAAGCGCGTGTCGAAGCCCGGCACCGGCAGGAACGCGTCGAAGTGCTGGCCGTTCGTCACCTCGTAGAACACGAGCCGGCTGCGTCCGCCTTCGCTGATGCCGTTCTGCGCGACGTACGCGCGCGATGCGTGGTTCACGGGCACCAGCGCATCGCTGCGGCCCTGCACGATGATCGCCGGCTTGCCCTGCAGGTTCGCGTTCACGCGCACCGCGTCGACGTTCGCGGGCATCCCGAGCATCCCGTTCGTCCAGAGCTGGCGCAGGCACAGCGCGCCCGCGAAACTCGCATCGGGTGTCGCGAGCCGGTGGTCGATACCCGCGCCCGTGTTGAACACCAGGTTGATGCCGGCCGTCGGCGGCACGCCGTTGCCGACGCCGAAGACAGCCGGCATCGGCGACGTGGCCGGCGCGGCGACGGCGCCCGTTGCCGGGTTCGTCGTCGCGAAGCTGAAATTGCACAGGTTGTCGGTGACGCGCGAGCGCGTGTATGCGTTCGCATACGTGACGGCGATCGCCGGAATCGCCTGCGAATCCCACATTGGCGCTTGCAGCAGGTCGGAATCGGCAAGGTAGCCGGCCGCGTGGAGCTGCGCGAGCGCGTCGGCGGCCTGGCTTTGCGTATCGGCCCCCGCCACCAGCCCGGCCGCGGCGAGCGTCGCGCAGCGCTGCGTGCGGATCGACTGCGTGGTCGCCGCCGGCAGCGCGCTCAGGTACGGCGCACCGGCGAGCGACGCCGACGCGGCCGCGCACGGCTGAAGCAGGTTCGCGAGGGTCGCGTAGTCGGCCAGCGGCCGGCCGAACGACGGCACCGGCTGGCCGCCCGAGCGCACGACCGCGTTCGGCGCCATCCGCACGTTGATTTGCGGCTCGCCGACCACGACCGCGGTGATCCAGCCGCGATTGTCCTGCTCGGCCGCCGCGAGCGACGCGCCGCCGCCGTTGCTGACCGACGCGGCGATCGTCGTGATGTCGCCCGCGCGATAGCGCACGCCGTGATGCGAGCTGTCGATCAGCGGGCCGAACTGCTCGTTGAGCGCCCAGTACGCGAACTCGACCGACTGCAGCGTCACGCGCCCCCAGTCCTGCTCGGGATTCTGCTGCGAATGCGCGTGCTTGAACGCATAGCGGTTCGGGAAGCGGGAATTGAAGGTGGCGAGATCGCCGCTCGTCACGTTCGCGGTGAACAGGCTCGCGGTGCCGGCCAGCACCGCGTTGGCGAGCGTGCCGTCGATCAGCGTGACGGTGTCCGACATGAGTTCGTGCGCGCCGTTGCCGCCGCCCTTGTCGTTGTAGGCGACCGCGCAGCCGCGCTTGAGCGCCCATTCGCCGGCTGCGGAAATCGCGCCGTACACGCCGCGCGAGCCCGACGACGTCGCGGTGACGATGCACGGCTGCGCGGAATTGAAGCTGGCGGGCACCTGCACGAGCAGCGTCACGTTCTTGCTGCCGCTGCCGTCGTCGGAGTACGCGAGATATTCGGTGCCGGGGATCTTGCCTTCGCCGAGCGTGTCGTTGCCGTCGAGATCGACGTTCGGCCCCCAGAAGCGGCCGTAGCCGCCGTTCGCGCTCATGTCGACGAGAGCGCGGTAGTTCGACCAGATCGCCAGGCGGCGCAGCTCGGCGCCAGTCGGCCGGGCGGCGTTCGCGAAGCCGGGGGCGGTGGCCGAGCCGAGGCCCGTCTTGCCGAGGCCGGCCGTCAGCAGGTCGTCGCTCGCGCCGTCATAGGCTGTCGTGCGCACGCTGCCGGACACGAAACCGGGCAACCGGTTGCGCTCGGCCGATTCGTCGCCGTTACAGGCGCCGAGTAGCGCGATCGCGGCCAGCGCCGCGCCGAAAACCATCCGCCTGCCCCACCCGAGCCTCGTCATCGCCGCCCTCTCGATATCGTTATCGGTCCGCCGCCGCTTCATGCGGCTTGCGGCCTCTCAAGCGCAAACGGGCCCCGGCATGCCGGGGCNNGCGCTCGCGCGCCGCCGCCCGGCATCACTGCTGCTGAACCGTCAGCTTGTTCGTGACCGACGTCACGCCCGCCACGCCCTTGGCTGCAGCTTCGGCCTTGTCGATCTGGTCCTGGGCCGGCATCGTGCCTTCCAGCGTGATCGCGCCGCCCTTCGAACGCACGACGAGGTTCGACACGTTCACGCCCGATTCCTTCGAAATCGCCTTGCGCACCGTATAGCCGAGCTTGCGGTTCGCCTTCTTCGCGGTTTTCGCGGCGGCCTTCGGCGCGCTGGTCGCTGCCGCGGGCGCTTCCGTTGCCGCCGCATCGCTCGACTGCGCATACACGCTGCCCGACAGACAGGCCGCCACGGCGGCGACACCCAACGCTCTCAACACGATCGACTTCATGCTATCTCCTTATCACTCCGGAACGGCCGTGCACAGTACGGCCGGATACCCCCAAAAACAGCCGGCCCGCGCGCGAACGGGCGGGACAGCCGGTGTTTTCCACGGCGATACGAGAGAGGCAAGACGGGCTGGCGGACGGCGCACGCGAGAGCGGGCCGGCCGGGCCGGACA
>NZ_WIXR01000070.1:14365-14505 GCF_019425585.1 Burkholderia sp. COPS
TCGCGCGCGAATCGGGCGCGGCTGCGTCGCACAATGTAATCCAGCGCCCGCGGAAGCGCAAAGCTTTTGACGCGGCGGCCCCCGCCGCTGTCGTCGCGCCGCCTCGCCGCACTCGCGCACGCACCGCGAAACCGGGTACC
>NZ_WIXR01000071.1:0-30436 GCF_019425585.1 Burkholderia sp. COPS
GGTGCTGACGCTGCCCGCATCGATCGCGCTGTCGGCGGCGTTGTACTGGGCGCTGCACAGGCTGTTCTGATTCGCGCCGGGGGGCGCGACGCCCGGCCGCGCGGGACGCGGCCGGACCCATCGACTTTCAATTCGACACAAGACGCTACCGATGGATCTCCGTTTCTTCGACCCGAACCGTACCGCCAACGCGTCCGCGTGGCGCGTGCTCCCCAATCGCTGGGACGCCGTCGCGTTTCCGCTGATCATCGGCATACTCGCGATGGCGATCGTCGGTTTTCACCAGACGATGGCGCCGATCGGCGTACTGCAGACGCAGAAGATCTCGCTCGATCCGTCGAACCTGCCCGAATACGCGTTGCGCACCACGCTGCGGATGCTGGCCGCGATGGTCGCGTCGCTCGCGTTCACGCTCGTCTACGGCACGTTCGCCGCGAAGAGCCGCCGCGCCGGCATGGTGCTGATCCCGATCCTCGACATCCTGCAGTCGGTGCCGGTGCTCGGCTACATCTCGTTTACCGTCACGTTCTTCCTCGCACTGTTTCCGGGCCGCGTGCTCGGTGCCGAGCTGGCCGCGATCTTCGCGATCTTCACGAGCCAGGCCTGGAACATGACGTTCAGCTTCTACCAGTCGCTGCGCACGGTGCCGCGCGACCTGAGCGAAGTGTCGCGCGGCTTTCACCTGACGCCGTGGCAACGCTTCTGGAAGCTCGAAGTGCCGTTCTCGATGCCGGGCCTGATCTGGAACATGATGATGTCGATGTCGGGCGGCTGGTTCTTCGTCGTCGCATCCGAGGCGATCACCGTCGGCAACCAGACCATCACGCTGCCGGGCATCGGCGCGTATCTCGCGCAGGCGATCTCGGACAAGAACCTCGGGGCGGTCGGCTGGGTGATCGTCGCGATGTCGGTCGTGATCCTCGCCTATGACCAGTTCCTGTTCCGCCCGCTCGTCGCGTGGGCCGACAAGTTCCGGATGGAGAACACCGCGTCGGGCGATGCGCCGCAATCCTGGCTGCTCGACATGATGCGCCGCACGCACCTGATCCATCAGCTGCTCGTGCCGGCCGGCTGGCTGCTGTCGCAGGCCGCGCGGATTCCGCTGCGCGCGCCGTCGCTGCAGGGCACGCGTGCGCGCGGCGCATCGGCGCGCCGCTCGTCGCGCATCGGCGACATCGTGTGGGGCGCGTTCGTGATCCTGCTGACGCTGTATGTCGCGTGGCGCGTCGTCAGCTTCGTCGCGACCGGCGTGACGATGGGCGAGGTCGGCCACGTGCTCGGGCTAGGGCTCGTCACGCTGCTGCGCGTGCTGGTGCTGATCGCGATCGCGTCGCTGGTCTGGGTGCCGCTCGGCGTGCTGATCGGGCTGCGCCCGAAGCTGGCGGAGAAGATCCAGCCGCTCGCGCAGTTCCTCGCGGCGTTCCCGGCGAACCTGCTGTTCCCGGTGTTCGTGATCGTGATCGTCCACTTCCACCTGAATGCCGACATCTGGCTGTCGCCGCTGATCGTGCTCGGCACGCAGTGGTACATCCTGTTCAACGTGATCGCCGGCGCGATGTCCTACCCGAACGACTACAAGGAAGCGACGAAGAATTTCCGCATCCGTGGCTGGCAGTGGTGGCGGCAGGCGATCCTGCCCGGCATCTTCCCGTACTACGTGACCGGCGCGATCACCGCGTCGGGCGGCGCGTGGAACGCGAGCATCGTGTCCGAGTTCGTGCAGTGGGGCGACACGAAAGTCGTCGCGCACGGCCTGGGCTCGTACATCGCGCAGACCACCGCCGCCGGCGATTTTCCGAAGATCATCCTGGGCATCGCCGTGATGTCCCTGTTCGTCACCTTGTTCAACCGTCTGCTGTGGCGTCCGATGTACGCCTATGCGGAATCCCGGCTCCGTCTCGATTGAGAGTAAGCGCGATGCAAAATTCGAACGTTATCAACGCCCCCGTCAAGACGTCCCAGCCGCTGCAGCCGCCGCGCCTCGGCGAAGAAATCCTGCGCGTGGAGCACGTGAGCCGCGGCTTCAACAAGACGCAGGGCGAACTGCTCGTGCTCGACGATGCGAACCTGTCGCTGCGCGAAGGCGAGATCGTCGGCCTGCTCGGCCGTTCCGGCTCGGGCAAGTCGACACTGCTGCGCATCATCGCCGGGCTGATCGAGCCGACCGGCGGCGAGGTGACCTACCTCGGCAAGCCGCTGCGCGGCCCGGCCGAAGGCGTCGCGATGGTGTTCCAGACCTTCGCGCTGTTCCCGTGGCTCACCGTGCTGCAGAACGTGGAAGCCGGGCTGGAGGCGCTCGGCGTCGGCGCGCGCGAGCGGCGCGAGCGTGCGCTCGCCGCGATCGACCTGATCGGTCTCGACGGTTTCGAGAACGCGTACCCGCGCGAGCTGTCGGGCGGCATGCGCCAGCGTGTGGGCTTCGCGCGCGCGCTCGTCGTCGATCCGACGATCCTGCTGATGGACGAGCCGTTCTCCGCGCTCGACGTGCTGACCGCCGAGACGCTGCGTACCGACCTGCTCGATCTGTGGACGCAGGGCCGCATGCCGATCAAGTCGGTGCTGATCGTTACGCACAACATCGAGGAAGCGGTGTTCATGTGCGACCGGATCCTGGTGCTGTCGTCGAACCCGGGCCGCGTGATCGCCGAGATCAAGGTGCCGTTCAAGCATCCGCGCAACCGGCTCGACACGGATTTCCGCAAGCTCGTCGACGACATCTACGCGAAGATGACCGCCCGCCAGACCGGCGAGGCGACGAAGAAGGGGCTGGAGCTCGGCAGCTGGATGCCGCGCGTGTCGACCAACCTGATGGCCGGCCTGATCGAAACGTTGGCGATGGCGCCGTACCATGGCCGCGCGGACATGCCGGAAATCGCGCGCACGCTACACCTCGAGGTCGACGAACTGTTCCCGATCGCCGAAGTGCTGCAATACCTCGGCTTCGCGGACGTGCGGGAAGGGGACGTGTTCCTGACGCCGCCGGCGCGTGTGTTCGCGGAGTTCGGCACGCAGGAGCGCAAGCTGATGTTCGCGGACCACCTGCTGAAGCACGTGCCGCTGGCTGCACGGATCAGGAAGGTGCTGAACGAGCGTCCTGGCCATCGCGCGCCGCGCGTGCGCTTCGAGCAGGAGCTGGAGGATTTCCTGTCCGATGAAGCCGCCGAGGAAACGCTCGACGCGGTGATCGACTGGGGGCGTTACGGCGAAGTCTTTTCGTACAACGACAAGACGGAAGTGTTCAGTCTCGAGGATGTCGAGAGCTGAAGTCCGTGCCCGAATGGCGAGCGATCGTCGTTCGGGCAGATCGCGGCTGTTGGCGTGCTGCTCGATTCCGCCGATATTGAGCGATTCGATCCTCTCCATCCGCTGCCTTGCCAGCTCAGGCAACCGGTTCGTCACGCCGATCACGAGCGCTTCGGCGAGCGCGAGCGCCGGCACGTTGGTCTGCCGCATCGCGAACGGCTGCCCCTGGATCCGCAGCACAATCTCCGCACATTCCCCGATCGGCGAATGCCATTCGTCGGTGACCAGCCGCACGCGCGTGCCGAGCCGGTGTGCAGCTTGCGCGAACCGGATGCTGTCGCGCTGGTCCTGACGCGGTATCCCGCGCCTTCAGGCCGCCTCGGCGGGGCGGGCCGCGTCGATGCACGCGGCCAGCACCATCGCGGCGGCGTTGCCCGGCGTCGAGCCGAGCAATTGCGGTGCATAGACGCTGTCGCCGATCTCGATCGGCTGGCCCGACAGCGCGCACACACCGCGCTTGCGCGTGGTGAACAGCCGCCACTTCTGATAACCGTAGTGCCCGGTGCATGCGTCGCGCCAGGAAATCATCACGGTGTCGGCCGTGGGCCGCTCGAGTACGCTGATGGCCGGCTTGCTCGTCGCGTCCCACGTCGGCAGCCGGTCGCGCGTGACGCTGCGCCGCCGCGGCGTGCCCCACGAGACGGACGGCATGTCGAAGCTGCCGATCGCGGCGACGGTCATGAGCCAGGGGGCGATACGGTTGTTCATGTCAGTTTTCCTCGAAACGTTACGCGGCACCGCGACGCGCGGCATCACGACAGGCGGATGCGCGGCCGCGCGCAGCCGTTGATCCGTTCGGCGATCCACAGCAGGCTCGCCTTGGAGAAGCCGTGCAGCGCCTGCTGGTGCCGCCGGTAGAGCATCAGGTGGCTGAACTGCGCGAGACGCCCCTGGATGAAGCCGCCACGAAAGAACCCGAACTGCCCGAGCGTGCCGAACGCGTCGTACTCGCTGATCGACACGAGCGCGCCGAAATCGTGGAACGCGAACGGCGGCATCGGCTTGCCGTCGAGCCACGCGGGCAGGTGCTTCGCGAGATGCTCGGCCTGCTGCGTCGCGACCTGCGCGGTGGGCGGCAGCGGTCGTTCCTGGCCGTCGGGCAACAGGCTCGCGCAATCGCCGATCGCGAACACGTGTTCGTCGCCCGTTGCCTGCAGCGTCGGGCCGACGATGATCTGGTTCGCGCGATTCGTGTCGAGGCCGCCGAGCGCCTGCATGAAATCGGGCGCTTTCACGCCGGCTGCCCACACCATCAGGTCGGCTTCCGCAAACGAACCGTCGCCGTAGTGAAAGCCGTTCGCGTCGGCCGACGTGACGCGGGTCGACGTCAGCACGTGAAAGCCGATCTGTTCGAGCCGTTGCTGTGCCGATGCGGAAATCTTCGGCGGAAATGCGGCGAGGATGCGCGGGCCGCTTTCAAGCAGCGTGAGCTGCAGCCGGTCGCGTACCGTTTCGTCGCCATAGGCTTGTGCCACTTCCAGCAGGCGGCTCAGCTCCGCGGCAAGCTCGACGCCGGTCGCGCCGGCACCGACGATCGCGACGCGGAACGGCTCGTCGCGCGCGATGCTGCGAAATACGCGCATCCGCAACGCTTCGTTGAAGGTCTCGGCCTGCGGCTGGCTGTCGATGAAATAGCAGTGCTCGCGTACGCCCGGCGTGCCGAAATCGTTGGCCTGGCTGCCGAGCGCGAGGATCAGCACGTCGTATTCGAGTTCACGGGCGTCGAGCACGAGCTCGCCGTCCTGCGAGCGGATCTCGCCGAGCTGCACGCGGCGTCGCGCGCGATCGAGCCCCTTCAGTTCGCCGGGCTGGTACGTGTAGCCGTGATCGCGGGCATGGGCGAGGAAGATCACCTGTTGCTGCTGCACGTCGCGCGTACCGGCCGCAATCGTGTGCAGCATCGGTTTCCAGATGTGGGTCGGGCTGCGGTCGACGACGGTGACCTGTGCGCGCCCGGACCGGCCGAGACGCTCGCCCAGACGCGTGGCGAGCTGCAGTCCGGCGATCCCGCCGCCGACGATGACGATACGTGTAGGGGTTGCCATGGATAAATCATCACGTGATGAATAAGGTATGATCCTAGCGCTTCCCGGCTTCGCGTGTCAACGGAGCGGGGCAAATCACGCGGTTTCGGCGGTCCTGAAGCGGGGCCGGAACAGGCGCATTCGAATCGTTCAAGGAGAGCAGGGAAACGTGGCTGAAGTCACTGAGCGCGCGCCGGGCAAGCGGCGTATGCGAGGGCGGCCGCTGGCCGGGGCGTCCGTCGGACCGGACGTGATATTGCGGGCCGCGCGCCGTACGTTCGCGAAGCGGGGCTACGACGCGACGAGCGTGCGCGAGGTCGCGCGCGAGCTGGGCATCGACGCGGCGCTGATCGCCCATCATTTCGGTACGAAGGAAACGTTGTGGCTGGCCGTCGTCGAGCAGATCGTCGAGATCGCCGAGCCGATGTTCGATGCGCTGCGTGCGTTGCGCACGTCGCCGCTGTCGCATCGCGAACGCGTGCGGCGCGCGCTCGAGCTGTGCGTCGACCATGAGTTCGACGAGCCCGACATGGGCATGTTCTTCTCGACGGCGGCGACTGAAGTGGGCGGGCGGCTCGACCGGCTGCAGGAGCGGCTCGTCCGTCCGTATTACGACGTGATGTTCCCGCTGCTGGCGGACGCCGTGCAGGCAGGCGCGATTCGCGCGGTCGATCCGAACGTGCTGTTCTTCATGATCGCGACCGCGATCGGCAACACGGTGTCGTACAGCCACATCATGCTGGAGTTCACGTCGCTGCCCACGCAGCCGGACGCGTTTCGGCGTGCCGTGACCGACGCCGCGTTCAACCTCGTCGGCGACTGAGCGCCGCGCGCCACGCGCACACTCACGTCGCGGCAACCAGCCCCAGTTCGCGCACCGCGTTCCGCGCGGTCTCGCGCAGCGCATCGACGAGCGGCGATGGCGTCCGGTACGCGATCGCCAGCTCGTACGCGAGCGGGCTGCCCGCACCTTTCAGTTCGCAGAACGTAATGCCTTTCGGTTGCATCGGCACGAACAGGCGCGGCATCAGCGCGACGCCGATACCGCCCGCGACGAGCCCGGCCGTCGTCTGCATCTGGCGCGGCTGCTGGACGACGCGCGGCGCGAAGCCGGCCTGCGCGCACGCGGTCACGAGCAGCGCATGCATGCCGGGACCATGGTGCGCGGCGAACATGACCCACGGGTCGTCCGCCAGGTCGGCGAGCGTGATGTGCCGGCGGCGTGCGAGCCGGTGACCGTCGGGCAGCGCCGCGACCATCCGGTCGCGCAGCAGCGGCTCGACGCGCACGTCGCCCGCGTCGGCCACCGGCAGCACGACGAGGCCGACGTCCGTGCGGTCGTGGCGCAGCGCGAGCACCTGCTCGGCGGTCGTGCCTTCCTCGAGCTGGAAATCGACGCCTGGATGGCGTTCCTGGAACGCCCGCAAGATCAGCGGCAATAGCGCGTTGACGGTGCTGTCGACGAAGCGCAGCCGCAGCGTGCCGCCGAGGCCCGCGCCCGCGCGGCGGGCCGCGGCCACCGCGCGCTCGGCCTGTTCGAGCGCGCGCCGCGCTTCGAGCAGGAACACCTCGCCGGCCGGCGTGAGCGTCGAGCCGCGGTTGTCGCGCTCGAGCAGCGAGACGCCCAGCTCGTCCTCGAGCTTGCGGATCGCCGCGCTGAGCGGCGGCTGCGCCATGTGCAGCCGCTCGGCCGCACGCCGGAAGCTGAGCGTCTCGGCAACCGCGATGAATTGCCTGAACTGGCGCAGATCGATCATGCGATACCTCTCGTGTATCAGTGGATCATCAAATTCGTATTTTACCTATCACCTCACCACGCCCAGACTTGCACTGTCGCCAATCGTCAACATTCGGGAGGGCAGGACATGACGGACAGTGAACGGCAACGGACAGCGATCGTCACGGGCGGGTCGAGCGGGATCGGCTTCGCGATCGCACGGCGGCTGGTGGAGGACGGGTATCGCGTTGCGATCGTCGGGCGCGACACGGCGCGGCTGGACGCGGCCGTCGCGCGTCTCGGCGCCGCGGCGATCGGGCAGGCCGCTGATTTGAGCGCGCGGCGCGAGGCCGAGGCGGCGGTCGCCGCGATCGTCGCGCAGTGGCCTTGCGTGGACGTGCTGGTCAACAACGCGGGGCTGACCGGCCGCGTGAGCGCGGACACGGAGGCGGGCGAGGCCGAGACCGTGTGGGATGCCGTGCTCGACGCGAACCTGAAAAGCCTGTTCGTGACGACCCTCGCCGTGCTGCCGCACCTGGCCGGGCGCGATGCGCGGATCGTCAACCTCGGCTCGATCGCGGCGCGCGCCGGCAGCCTGCTGCCGGGCGGCCTGGCATACGCGGCGGCGAAGGCCGGCGTCGAAGGGTTCACCGTCGCGCTCGCGCGCGAACTCGGGCCGCGCGGCACGACGGTCAATACGGTCGCGCCAGGCTATATCGCCGACACACGCTTCTTCGGCGACGGCGGTGTCGCGCCGGCCATCGCGGCGACGATCCGCGAGCAGACGCCGGCCGGCCGCGCCGGGCATCCGGACGACATCGCGGACGCGGTCGCGTGGCTCGCCGGGCCGCGCGCGTCGTTCGTCACCGGCGCGACGATCGCGGTGAACGGCGGCTGGCGCGTCGGGTGACGCCATCCGTACCGGCGGCCGGGCACGGCGTCGCGCGCCTCGCCCGGCCGCCGGTCATTCGAGGTCCGCGGGCGGCGCATCGCCGAGCCAGCGCCGCGCGCCGGGCCCGTTGCGGCCCGCGCGGTCTTCCGGGTTCGTCAGCTTGCAGCGCTTCAGCGACAGGCAGCCGCAGCCGATGCATTCGTCGAGGTTGATGTAGAGCCGCTGCAGCTCCTCGATCCGGCTCGCGACGCGTTGCTTCCAGCCGCGCGACAGCCGCTGCCAATCCTTGTTGCTCGGTGCGGTGTCCTCGGGCAGGCTGACGAGCTGCTCGGCGATCTCGTCGAGCGAATAGCCGATCTTCTGCGCGAACACGATGAACGCGATCAGCCGCAGCACCGCGCGCGAATAGTGGCGATGGCTCGAGCCGTTGCGGTGCGACTTGATGAGCCCGCGCGTCTCGTAGAACCGCAATGTCGACGCCGGCACGCCGCTGCGCGCGGCCACTTCGCGAATCGACATCAGCGGCCATTGCGGGATTTCCTGGATACCCATGACACCCCTCCGGGAAAGCTTGACTTGAAGTTAACTTCAACTTTTATGCTACGCGCCAGTTTAACCCGTCGCGAGGCATCATGCTCTCCTTATCCCTACGCAGGACGTCGCCTTTGGGCGCGGCCTGTGCACTGCTGCTGGCGTTGTCGGGCTGTCACGACGGCAAAGGCGCATCGTCGGCCCCGGCCCTTCCCGAAGTCGGCGTTGCCACCATCGCGCCGCGCACGATCCGCCTCGCGGACGAATTCAACGGACGCGTCGAAGCGGTCGACGCAGTCGAACTGCGGCCGCGCGTGAGCGGCTATCTGCAGCGCGTCGCCTACAAGGAGGGCGATCTGGTCGCGCAGGGCGCGCTGCTGTTCGAGATCGACCCGCGCCCGTACCGGATCGCACTCGATCGTGCGAACGCGCAGCTGCAGCGGGCCCGCGCGGCCGCGAGCCTCGCGAACGTGCAGCTCAAGCGCGTGCAGACGCTGATCGATGCGCATGCGACGTCGCAGGAAGAACTCGACAACGCGCGCGCCACGGCCGAGCAGGCGCGTGCGGACCTGCAGGCGGCCGATGCGGCCGTCGCCGATGCGAAGCTCAATCTCGGTTTCACCGAAGTGCGCGCGCCGATCGCGGGCCGCGTCGGCCGCGCGGTCGCCACCGTCGGCAATCTGGCGCGCGCGGACGACACGCTGCTGACGACCGTCGTGTCGCAGAACCCCGTCTACGTGTATTTCGACTGCGACGAACAGAGCTACCTGCGCTACAACGCACGGCGTGCCGACCCGACGCATCGCGCGATCGGCGCCGATCCGGTTCGCGTGGGCCTCGCGAACGAGACGGGCTTCCCGCATGCGGGCACCGTCGATTTCCTCGACAACCGTCTCGACCCGCAGACGGGCACGATCCGCGCGCGCGTGCGGCTGCCGAATGCGGACCATGCGTTTACGCCCGGCCTGTATGCGCGCGTGCAGCTCGTCAGCGGCCGCGACCAGGATGCGCTGCTCGTCGACGACAAGGCCGTGCTCACCGACCAGGACCGTAAGTATGTCTATGTGATCGGCCCCGGCGACAAGGCGCTGCGCCGTGACGTGACGATCGGCCGCGGGCTGGACGGCGAGCGGATCATCGAGAAGGGGATCCAGGCGGGCGACCGCGTGGTCGTCGACGGCATGCAGCGGATCTACTATCCGGGCGCGCAGGTGAAGCCGAAGGCACTGCCCACCCGCGCCGATGCCGGTGCCGGTCATGGCACGGGGAGCGGATCGGGCAACGGATCGGGCAACGGCACGCAGGCCGTCGCCGATGCCGGCGCGCCGGCCGCGCAGTGACGGGAGCGATACGATGGATTTCTCCCGATTCTTCATCGACCGGCCGATTTTCGCGGTCGTGCTGTCGATCGTCATCTTCGCGATCGGCCTGATCTCGATTCCGATGCTGCCCGCCGGCGAATACCCGGAAGTCGTGCCGCCGAGTGTCGTCGTGCGTGCGACGTACCCGGGCGCGAACCCGAAGGAAATCGCCGAATCGGTCGCCGAACCGCTGGAAGAGGCGATCAACGGTGTCGAAGGCATCATGTACATGAAGTCGGTCGCCGGGTCGGACGGCAGCCTGCAGGTCGTCGTCACGTTCCTGCAGGGCGTCGATCCCGACACGGCCGCCGTGCGCGTGCAGAACCGCGTGAGCCAGGCGCTGTCGCGCCTGCCCGACGAGGTGCGCCAGTACGGCGTGACCACGCAGAAGCAGTCGCCGACGCCGCTGATGTACGTGAGCCTCTATTCGCCGGACAACAGCCGCGATTCGCTGTACCTGCGCAACTACCTGACGCTGCACGTGAAGGACGAGCTGTCGCGGCTGACTGGTGTCGGCGACGTCGGCTTGTCCGGCTCCGGCGACTACGCGATGCGGCTGTGGCTCGACCCGAACCGGCTCGCGTCGCGCGGGCTGACCGCGAGCGACGTGATCGCCGCCGTGCGCGAGCAGAACGTGCAGGTGTCGGCAGGCCAGCTCGGCGCCGAGCCGACGCCGAAGAAAAACGACTTCCTCCTGTCGATCAACGTGCGCGGCCGGCTGCGCACGGCGCAGGAGTTCGGCGACATCGTGCTGCGCAACGGCGACGACGGCCAGGTCGTGAAGCTGTCCGATGTCGCGCGCGTCGAGCTCGGCGCGGGCGACTACACGCTGCGCTCGTACTTCAACGACAAGCAATCGGCCGTGGTCGGCATCTTCCTGTCGCCGGGGGCGAACGCGCTCGAAGTCGCGAAGGCCGTGTATGCGAAGTTCGACGAACTGTCGAAGCGCTTCCCGCCCGGCGTCGCGTACCGTCCCGTGTGGGATCCGACGGTATTCGTGCGCGATTCGATCCGCGCGGTGCAGCACACGCTGATCGAGGCCGTCGTGCTGGTCGTGCTCGTCGTGATCCTGTTCCTGCAGACGTGGCGCGCGTCGATCATTCCACTCGTCGCGGTGCCCGTCTCGGTGGTCGGCACGTTCGCGTGGCTCTATCTGCTCGGCTATTCGATCAACACGCTGACGCTGTTCGGGCTCGTGCTCGCGATCGGGATCGTGGTCGACGATGCGATCGTGGTCGTCGAGAACGTCGAGCGCAACATCGCGCAGGGCTTGAGCCCGCGCGACGCCGCGCACCAGGCGATGCGCGAGGTGTCGGGGCCGATCGTCGCGATCGCGCTCGTGCTGTGCGCGGTGTTCGTGCCGATGGCGTTCATGTCGGGCGTCACGGGGCAGTTCTACCGGCAGTTCGCGGTGACGATCGCGATCTCGACGGTGATCTCCGCGATCAACTCGCTGACGCTGTCGCCCGCGCTCGCCGCGAAGCTGCTGCGTCCGCACGGCGCGCCGAAGGATGCGCTCACGCGCGGGCTCGACCGCGCGTTCGGCTGGCTGTTCCGTCCGTTCAACCGCTTCTTCGACCGCAGCTCGGACCGCTACCACGGCGTCGTCTCGCGCACGCTGAAGCGGCGCGGGGTGGTGTTCGCGGTCTATGCGGCGTTGCTCGGGGCGACCGCGCTGCTGCTCAACGCGGTGCCGGGCGGCTTCATCCCGGTGCAGGACAAGCTGTACCTGTTCGCGGGCGCGAAGCTGCCGGAAGGCGCGTCGCTGGCGCGCACCAGCGAAGTGACCGAGCAGATGACGAAGATCGCGCTCGGCACCGACGGTGTCGAGATGGTGCCGGCGTTTGCCGGGCTGAATGCGCTGCAGGGCGTGAACACGCCGAACATCACGAACTCGTACGTGATCCTGAAGCCGTTCGACCAGCGCCACCGCAGCGCCGCGCAGATCAACGCGGACCTGAACGCCCGCTTCGCGACCATCGGCGGCGGCATCACCTATGCGCTGATGCCGCCGCCGATCCAGGGCCTCGGCAACGGCTCGGGGTATTCGCTGTACCTGGAGGATCGCGGCGGGCTCGGCTACGGCGCATTGCAGAACGCGCTCACCGCGTTCCAGGCCGCGGTCGCGAAGACGCCGGGGATGAGCTACCCGGTCAGCTCGTACCAGGCGAACATCCCGCAGCTCGAGGTGAAGGTGGACCGGCTGAAGGCGAAGGCGCAGGGCGTCGCGCTGACCGACCTGTTCAGCACGCTGCAGGTCTATCTCGGCTCGATGTACGTGAACGACTTCAACCTGTTCGGCCGCGTGTACCGCGTGATGGCGCAGGCGGATGCCGGCCACCGGCAGACGGCCGCCGACATCGCGAACCTGCGCACGCGCAACGCGAAGGGCGAGATGGTGCCGATCGGCTCGATGGTGACGGTGGCGCCCGCGTACGGGCCCGACCCGGTCGTCCGCTACAACGGCTATCCGGCCGCCAGCCTGATCGGCGACGCCGATCCGAAGGTGATGTCGTCGTCGCAGGCGATCGAGAAGCTGCAGCAGATCGCGAAGGACGTGCTGCCGCCGGGGATCGTGCTCGAGTGGACCGACCTCAGCTACCAGCAGGTCACGCAGAGCAACGCGGCGATCGTCGTGTTCCCGCTCGCGGTGATGCTCGTGTTCCTCGTGCTCGCGTCGCTGTACGAGAGCTGGACGCTGCCGCTCGCGGTGATCCTGATCGTGCCCGTGTGCATCTGTGCGGCACTGTTCGGTGTGTGGCTGTCGGGGGGCGACAACAACGTGTTCGTGCAGGTCGGGCTCGTCGTGCTGATGGGGCTGGCGTGCAAGAACGCGATCCTGATCGTCGAGTTCGCGCGCGAGCTGGAAATCCAGGGCAAGGGCGTGATCGAGTCCGCGCTGGAAGCGTGCAAGCTGCGGCTGCGTCCGATCGTGATGACGTCGGTCGCGTTCATCGCGGGTTCGGTGCCGCTCCTGATCGGCGGCGGCGCGGGCAGCGAAGTGCGGGCCGCCACCGGCATCACCGTGTTCGCGGGGATGCTCGGCGTCACGCTGTTCGGGCTGTTCCTGACGCCCGTGTTCTATGTGGCGATCCGCAAGCTCGCGGGCGGCACGCCGGCCGTGTGGAGCGAACACCACGGCACCCTCGAAGGAGAAAACCGATGAGCGCCGCTTTTCGTCTTTCCGCGCTCGCGATGTCGGTGACGCTCGCCGCATGCGCGGTCGGCCCCGATTTCAGGCGGCCCGATACGGCCACGGCCGAGCGGTTTGCTCGCGACGCGCATCCGGCGGCGCCGCGCGACGCGTTGCCGTCCGGCAAGACGCCGGATACGCCGCCGGACGCGTCGGCCGATGCCGATGCCGCATTCTGGCGCGGTTTCGGCGATCCGCAGCTGACGCAGCTGATCGACACGGCGCTCGCGGCGAACCAGGATCTCCAGGTCGCCGTGTCGCGCTACGACGCATCGAATGCGCTGCTGTCGCAGGCCACGTTCGACCGCTACCCGACGATCACCGCGAGCGGGAAGATCGGCCATCAGCTGATGAGCAAGGACCAGGCGTTCGGGGCGCCGCGCAGCCAGCGCGATACGCCGACGTCCAGCGTTGGGATCAATGCGGCGTGGGAACTCGACCTGTTCGGCCGGGTGCGTCGTTCGATCGAGTCGCAGCGCGCGGAGACGGCCGCCAGCGCGGCGGACGTGCGTGCGGTGCGCGTCGCGATCGCCGGCGAGGTGGCGAGCACGTACGTCGACCTGCGCGGCTCGCAGGAGCGGCTGCGGATCGCACGCGAGAACGCCGACAACCAGAAGCAGACGCTCGCGCTGATCAATGCGCGCGTCGGCGCGGGGCGCGGCTCCGAACTCGATGCGGCGCGAGCGCGCGCGCAGTACGAATCGACGACGTCGCGGATCGCCGTGTACGAGGCGGCGATCGGCGTCGACGAGCACCGGCTCGCGGTGCTGACCGGGCAGACGCCGGATGCGCTGATCGGCCGCTTCGATCTCCCGAAGGCCGCCGCATCGGCGGGCACGCCCGTGCCGTTGCCGGTGCTGGCCGCCGACATCGATCCCGGCACGCCGGGCGACCTGCTGCGGCGCCGGCCCGACGTTGCGGCCGCCGAGGCGCGGTTGCACGCGGCGACCGCACGCGTCGGCGTCGCGACGGCCGACCTGTTTCCGCGCTTCACGCTGTCGGGCCTGCTCGGCAGCGCGACGAGCAGCTACGGGTTCTTCCGCGCGGGCAGCGATACGAACCTGGTCGCGCTCGGCATCGACTGGTCGTTCCTCGACGTCGGCCGCGTGCGCGCACGGATCGCCGCGAGCGATGCGGAAGCGGCCGGGCAGCTCGCGCAATACCGGCAGACCGTGCTCGGGGCGCTGGAGGAAACGGAGAACGCGCTGCTGCGTGCGGCACGCACGCGTGACGAGACGGACCATCTCGTGCGGGCCGCGACCGACAGCGCGCGTGCCGCGCAACTGGCGCAGGCGCGTTTTTCGGCGGGCGCGATCGACTACTACGAAGTGCTCGACGCCCAACGCACGCTGCTGCAGGCGCAGGATGCGGCGGCCGACGGGCAGATGCGCAGTGCGGCGTCGACGGTCGCGCTGTACAAGGCGCTTGCGGGCGGCTGGCCGTCGGGAACGGGGCTGGGGCCGCAAGGCCCGCTCGCGCAGGCGGGGCAGTAGCGCGGGCAAGGCGGCGCGGCAGGCCGACGCAACCTGCCTGCCGCGCGGCGCGTGACTACACGCTGGCCGGATCGATCTTGTCGATGTCGATGCCGTAGCGCCGGATGGCTTCGCCGACGCGTGCACGCGGGATCGCGCCGTCGTCGGCGAGCGCCTTCAGCGCCGCGACCACGATGAAGTGCCGGTCGACCTCGAAGAACGTGCGCAGCGCGTCGCGCGTATCCGAGCGGCCGAAGCCGTCGGTGCCGAGCGACACGAAGCGCCGGCCGTCGACGAATGCACGGATCTGGTCGCCGACAATCTTCATGTAATCGGTCGCGACGACCACCGGCCCCGTGCGGCCGTCGAGGCATTGCTGCACGTACGGCACGCGCGGCGCTTCATCGGGGTGCAGCAGGTTCCAGCGTTCGGCGGCCAGCCCGTCGCGGCGCAGCTCGTTCAGGCTCGTCGCGCTCCACACGTCGCTCGACACGCCGAAGTCCTGTGCGAGCAGGTCGCTCGCGGCGATCGCTTCACGCAGGATCGCGCCGCTGCCCATCAACTGCACGTGCGGCACGTCGGCCGCGCGCGACGCGCCTTCGCGCAGCAGGTAGAGGCCCTTGAGAATGCCGGCCTCCGCGCCGTCGGGCAGCGCCGGATGCGGGTAGTTCTCGTTGAGCAGCGTAATGTAGTAGTAGACGTCCTCCTGTTCCGCGAACATCCGCCGCAGGCCGTCGCGCACGATCACCGCGAGTTCGTACGCATAGGTCGGGTCGTACGACACGCAGTTCGGAATCACCGACGACAGCACGTGGCTGTGCCCGTCGTCGTGCTGCAGCCCTTCGCCCATCAGCGTCGTGCGGCCCGACGTCGCGCCGAGCAGGAAGCCGCGCGTACGCGCGTCGCCGGCCGCCCACGCGAGATCGCCGACCCGCTGCAGCCCGAACATCGAATAGAAGATGTAGAACGGGATCGCCGGCAGGCCGTGGTTGCTGTAGGCGGTACCGGCCGCGATCCACGACGCGATCGCGCCCGATTCGTTGATCCCTTCCTGCAGGATCTGCCCGTCCTTCGCTTCCCGGTAGTAGCTGAGCTGGCCCGCGTCCTGCGGCGTATAGAGCTGGCCGAGATGCGAGTGGATGCCGATCTGGCGGAACAGCCCCTCCATCCCGAACGTGCGGGATTCGTCCGGCACGATCGGGACGACCAGCTTGCCGAGTGCCGGGTCCTTCAGCAGCGTGCCGAGGATGCGCACGAACGCCATCGTCGTGGACAGCGCGCGTTCGCCGCTGTCCTTGAGCTGCGCGTCGAACGCGGCGAGCGGCGGCACCGGCAGTGGCGCCACGTCGCTGAAGCGGGCCGGTACGTGGCCGCCGAGCGCGGCGCGGCGTTCCGCGAAGTAGCGTGCCTCGGCGCTGCCGGGTTCGGGTTTCAGGTACGGCAGGTCGTCGAGTTGCGCGTCGCTGACCGGCAGCGCGAAGCGGTCGCGGAACGCGCGTACGGCGTCCGCGCTCATCTTCTTCAATTGGTGGTTCACGTTCTGGCCTTCGCCGGCTTCGCCCATTCCGAAGCCCTTGACCGTCTTCGCGAGCACGACGGTCGGCCGCCCGTCCGCGTGCATCGCCTGCGTATAGGCCGCATGCACCTTTTCCGGATCGTGGCCGCCGCGCGCGAGTTTCCAGATGTCGTCGTCGGACAGGTCGGCGACGAGCTCGAGCAGTTCGGGATACTTGCCGAAGAAATGCTCGCGCACGTATGCGCCGCTCTGCGACTTGAAGGTCTGGTAGTCGCCGTCGACGCATTCCATCATGCGCTGACGCAGTAGGCCCGTTGTGTCGCGTTCGAGCAGGCGATCCCAGCCGCCGCCCCAGATCACCTTCACGACGTTCCAGCCCGCCGCGCGGAACGTGCCTTCGAGTTCCTGGATGACCTTGCCGTTGCCGCGTACCGGGCCGTCGAGACGCTGCAGGTTGCAGTTGACGACGAAGATCAGGTTGTCGAGCCGTTCGCGCCCGGCGAGCGAGATCGCGGCGAGCGATTCGGGTTGGTCCATTTCGCCGTCGCCGAGAAATGCCCAGACCTTGCGGCCCTGATGCGCTTTCAGCCCGCGATATTCGAGGTAGCGCATGAAGCGCGCCTGATACGCGGCCGTGAGCGGCCCGAGCCCCATCGACACGGTGGGGAATTGCCAGAAATCCGGCATCAGCCGCGGATGCGGATACGACGACAGCCCGTCGCGTCCCGCTTCGCGGCCGGTCTCGCGGCGGAAGTTGTCGAGTTGCGCGTCCGTGATGCGGCCTTCCAGGTACGCGCGGCCGTAGATGCCGGGCGCCGAATGGCCCTGGATGTAGACCATGTCGCCGTCGAAGGTATCGGTGCGGCCGCGGAAGAAGTGATCGAACCCGACGTCGTACAGCACCGCGGCCGATTGGTAGGTCGCGATGTGGCCGCCGACGTTCGAATGCCGGCCGGCACGCAGCACCATCACCATCGCGTTCCAGCGGATCATCGCGTTGAGGCGCCGTTCGAGCGCGAGATCCCCCGGATAGGCCGGCTGCCGTTCGCGCGGCACCGTGTTCACGTACGCGGTCGTCACGCGGCCGTGCAGGTCGCCGTGGCGCGCCGCGTCGAGGTCGGAAAGCCGGTCGATCAGGTAATGCGCGCGCGGGCGGCCTTCGAGCGCGATCACGGATTCGAGCGCATCGAGCCATTCGCGGGTTTCCTGCGGGTCGATGTCGGGTAGCGCGAGAGGTGCGGTCATGCAATGTCTCCAGAAGCATAAGGCTGCGCGGGGCGGCGGTCGTGGCGCCGCATCGCGCGACGGGACGCCCGTCGATCGGCGGGCAGATGATTGCAATTGCAATCGTATGGCGGCAATTGTTATCGAGGTAAAATTTAATTGCAACTGCAATTCAATGAGAGGAACGACCTGACATGAGCGCACCCGAACCCGATCTGTGGTTCTCGTTCGTCCGCGCGCACCGGACGATGATTCGCGAAATCGAGCGCCGCCTCGCGGCTGCCGGCCTGCCGGCGTATGCGTGGTACGACGCGTTGTGGGGGCTCGAGAGCGGGCCCGACGGCACGCGCCGGATGCACGAGCTGGCCGACGTGCTCGCGATCGAGCGTTACAACCTCACGCGGCTGGTCGACCGGCTCGAACAGGAAGGGCTCGTCACGCGCGCCCGTTCGGCGGACGACGGCCGCGCTGCGTACGCGAGCATCACCGACAAGGGGCGCACGCTGCGCAAGAAGATGTGGAAGGTGTACCAGTCGACGGTCGCGGAACTCTTCCTCGATCAGTTCGGCGGCAAGGAGCAGGCGGCGATGGCCGCCGCGCTCGATCGTGCGACCGCCGCGGCGCGCGAGGCGGCAGCCGACGCGAAGTAGCGGCGGGCCGCCGGCGCGTCAGCCGCTCGCGTGGCGGCGCATCGCCTGCACGGCCCAGTCGGCAGGCACGCGGCCGTCGTCGGCCAGCAGGCGTAGCGCGACCGCGGCGATCCAGCGCGCGTTCGGCGCGCGTGCGCCGGCGGCCGGGCCCGCCGGGTCCGCACCGAGCGCCGCGAAGCGGGCCGGGACGAACGCGCCGATCTGCGCGGCGACGTGCCGCGCATAGCCCGTCACGGCGAGCACCGGCGTGCGGCTGTCGCCGATGCATCGGCGCACATGCGGGACCTGCGGCTCGTCGTGCGGGTGCAGCAGGTTCCACCGGTCGGCCGCGTGACCGTCGCGGGCGAGCTGCGTGTAGCTCGGGCAGCTCCAGATCGTCGAATCGACGCGCCATTCGTCGCGCAGCAGATCGGCCGCCTCTTGCACCTGTGCCAGCGTGCTGCCCGCGCCGCACAGCCGGATCCGGGCGGCCGCGCCGACCGCCGCCCGACGGCCGGCCCGCACCATGCCGCTGAACGCATCGCGGGCCGCGGTGGCCGACAGCGGTTTCGCGCCGGGCACGGGGTCGTCGTGGCTCGCGAGGTAGCAGAACCCCGGCTGGCCGGCGACATAAAGCGTTCGCAGCGCGTGGCGCAGGATCGCGATCGCCTCATGCCCCGAGGCCGGATCGTATGGCGTGCACGCGGGGTTCGCGGCCAGCCAGTGCGGGACGTCGGGCGTCACGCCTTTCGGCCAGGACGATGCGAGCGTTTCGGCATCGTTCACGAAGATCCCCCGGTCGACGGTTTCGATCGACGCCAGCCGCAGCCGGTCGGTCGCGCGTGCATGCAGCAGGTACAGCAGCGGCCGCTCGAACCGCTTGCGCGCATCGAGAAACCGCAGCGGCCACGCGCTGATGCGGCGATGCGCCCCCGCGTCTGCAAACGGCGCACGCGTGTCCGCTCGCACAATCCAGACGTGTTCCGATGTCGCCGCATCGCGTTCGAGGCAATCGGCGGCCGCGCGCATCGCGCCGAGCGGCGACACCGCACGGCCACGCGGCGCGAGACGCTGCGTCAGCAGTCTTTCGAGGCAGGCCACCGCGGCGCGGCGGGTGTCGGGCGTCCGCACGGGCGGACCGGATCGCGCAGTCTGCATGTCCCTCCTTCTGGTATTGGCATGTCGCCGGGGCGTCGGTTCCGGCATATGATTGCAATTGCAACGATTGTAGTTGCAACGACAACCGGAAGACAAGGACCGACATGACTTCGACGCATTCCCTCACGTTCTATACGGCCGACACGCCGAACGGGCACAAGATCGCGATCTACCTGGAGGAGGCCGGGCTCGCGCACGAGCGCGTGCACGTGAACCTGTCCGCCGGCGAGCAGCGCAGCCCTGCGTATCTCGCGATCAACCCGAACGGCAAGATCCCGGCCATCGTCGACCACGACACCGGACTGACCGTGTTCGAATCCGGTGCGATCCTCAGCTATCTCGCTGCGAAGACGCGCTTTCTGCATCCGGAAACGCTGGCCGAGCGCACGGCGGTGCAGCAATGGCTGCACTTCCAGATCGGCGGGATCGGGCCGATGCTCGGCCAGCTCTGGTGGTTCCTGCATGCATCGAAGACGGTCAATGCGCAAGCGATCGAGCGCTACCGGAACGAAGCGCGGCGCCTCTATGGCGTCGTGAACGGCCGATTGGCGGAATCGGCGTATCTCGCTTCGTCGCGGTACTCGATCGCCGACATCGCCGCGTTCCCGTGGCTGCGCGCGGCGGCCGAGCTCGATCTCGACCTTGCCGGCTACCCGCACGTCGAGCGCTGGCTCGCCGATATCGAGGCGCGGCAAGCCGTTCAGCGGGGCCTGATCGCATGCCGCGCACCGGCGGTAGCGCGCGCGAACTGACGTCGCATCGCCCGCGCTGAACGGATGGCGCGGGCGCCGGCCGCCGGTCTGCCGGGAAACATTGTTCTCCTTCGTCGTAAACGTCTCGAATGCGTGATATTTGCGCCGCGCGATCCGGTTTAGAGTGGCCGCGAATCGATGACGATGTGTCGTATCGCCGCAGTCCTGGGCCGTACAGATGCACAAGAGGAGCTGGAGACAAATGAGTGAAGGCAGGATTACGCAGGTCGAATCGTTCGGTTTCGAGCGCATTCCCGATGCATCGCGCTATGCACGGCCGATCGATCTGTTCAGGTTGCTGTTCGGCGGCTGCAATACGTTTTCCACATCGGTGCTCGGCAGCTTTCCCGTGCTGGTCGGGCTGTCGTTCAAGGCGGGTGTCTGCGCGATCGTGCTCGGCGTGCTCTCGGGCACCTGCATCCTCGCGCCGATGAGCCTGTTCGGCCCGCGCAACGGCACGAGCGACCCCGTGTCGTCCGGCGCGCATTTCGGCATCCACGGCCGGATCGTCGGCTCGTTCCTCGCGCTGCTCACGTCGATCGCGTTCTTCTCGCTCGCGGTGTGGAGCTCGGGCGACGCGCTCGTCGGCGGCGCGCACAACATGGTCGGCGTGCCGGTCAACGGCTTCACGCTCGGTGCGGCGTACATGGTGTTCGCGGTGCTCGTGCTGATCGTCTGCATCTACGGCTTCCGCTTCATGCTGTGGGTCAACAAGATCGCCGTGTGGGCCGCGAGCGTGCTGTTCGTCGCGGGCCTGTTCGCGTTCGCCGGCCTGTTCGACATGAACTACGCGGGCACGGTGCAGCAGGGCAGCGCGGGCTTCTGGGCCGCGTTCGTCGGCGCGGTGCTGGTTGCGCTGAGCAACCCGGTGTCGTTCGCGTCGACGCTCGGCGACTGGGCCCGCTACATCCCTCGGCACACGCCGAAGCATCGTGTGATGGGTGCCGTGTTCGCCGCGCAGATCGCGACCTTCGTGCCGTTCTTCTTCGGCCTCGCGACCGCGACGATCATCGCGGCGAAGGCGCCCGCATTCATTGCGTCGAACGACTACGTCGGCGGCCTGCTCGCGATCTCGCCGCGCTGGTTCCTGCTGCCGATGTGCCTGATCGCGATCATCGGCGGGATGTCGACCGGCACGACCGCGCTGTACGGTACCGGCCTGGACGTGTCGAGCATGTTCCCGCGCCTCCTGAATCGCGTGCGTGCGACGCTGCTGATCGGCACGATCGCGATCGCGTTCATCTTCGTCGGCCGCTTCTGGTTCAACCTCGTCGAAAGCGTCGCGACGTTCTCGACGCTGATCGATACCTTCAGTTGCCCGTGGATGGCGATCATGGTGATCGGCTACGTGACGCGGCGCGGCCACTATCTCGCCGACGACCTGCAGGTGTTCAACCGCGGGCTGCGCGGCGGCCATTACTGGTTCACGCACGGCTGGAACGTGCGCGCGATGGGCGCGTGGCTGCCGGCCGCGTTCGTCGGGCTGTCGTTCGTGAACCTGCCGGGCCAGTTCGTCGGGCCGCTCGGCCACCTCGCGGGCGGGCTCGACCTGAGCGTGCCGGTATCGCTGGTGATGGGCGGGGTGTTGTATTTCGTGCTGCTGACGTTGTACCCGGAACCGGACGGCGTGTACGGCCCGCACGGGCGCCGCTTCGTGCGCGGCGGCACGCAGGCGGCGCGCGGCAACGGCGCGCCGGCGATCCAGCCGAAGGGATATTGAGCGGCGCGTGGTGCGTCGCTGCGCAGATGACGATGCCGCCGCGCGGGAGAGCCGCCGGCGGTATCGTCGTTTCCGGGTGTGTGATCGCGACAGGAGGGGGCCGTAACTTCCACGTGGCGCCGCCGCAAGCGAAAAACGCCTGCCGGTTTCGATGCGTGTCAGTGCAACGTGCTGCCCGCGAGCATCCCGCCGTCGACGATGAATTCCGACCCCGTGCAGTACGCGGATTCGTCGGACGCAAGGAACAGCACGAGGCTGGCGACTTCCTCGGGCTTGCCGATGCGCGCGATCGGCAGGCCGCTGTAGATCGACGACGGATCGAAATCCGCGAACTCGGGCGGGCGCGCCATCACGGTATCGATGCCTCCCGGGTGCACCGAGTTCACGCGAATGCCGTAGCGGCCGAATTCGAGCGCGGCGGCCTTCGTCATTCCGCGTACCGCGAACTTGCTGGACACGTACGCGCTGCCGCCCGCGACGCCTTCCATCCCGGCCGTCGACGACACGTTGACGATCGAGCCGCCGCCGGCTTCCTTCAGCGCGGCCACGGCCGATTTCATGCCGAGCCAGCAGCCGATCTGGTTCACGTCGATCACCTTGCGATAGTCGTCGAGCGAACACGCTTCGATCGGCACGAGCTTCAGGATGGCCGCGTTGTTCACGAGAATGTCGAGCCGGCCGAAATGCGCGAGCGTTGCATCGATGGCAGCGTGCCACCCGGCCTCGCTCGTCACGTCGAGATGCTGGAATCGGGCGGCGTCGCCGAGTTCGGCCGCGACACGCCGGCCGGCTTCGTCCAGCACGTCGGCAATCACCACGCGTGCGCCTTCGGCGACGAACCGGCGCGCTTCCGCTTCGCCCTGGCCGCGCGCAGCGCCCGTGATCAGCGCCACCTTGCCTTCGAGTCGTTTCATGCTGCTTGCTCCTGTTGAGTGTAGTTGGCGAGCGGGTCCGCTCATGCGGAGGCGGCCGCCGCGTCGACGATGCGAACCGGATCCGTGCCGTCCCCGGTGTGTGATTCGGCGATGCCGCGCGCGATCATGTCGCGCATGCCGGCGCCTTCGATGACTTCGATGCGCACGCCGGGGTCGTCGGGGTCGTCGAGATACGCGACGCGCGTGGCCGGGTTGCCGGCTTCGAACACGACGCGCAAGCCGCGTGCGGTGAACCGTGCGATCGCCGCATCGAGATCGTCGACGACCCACGCGACGTGATGCAGCCCGACTAGCGCTTGCCCGTGCGCATCGCGGTATGGCGACGACGTGTCGTTCGTCACGTGAATCAGTTCGATCTGCAGATTGCCGCGATACGCGAGCCCGACGTTCATCGTGACCGACACCGGCTCGCCGAGATGATGGCCGTCGAGGCGTACGTTGCGGAAAACGGTCCACGGGCCGATGCCATGGCGTTCGCGCCAGCGCGCGATGCTGCGGTCGAGATCGGCGACCACGTAGCCGATCTGGTCGATGGGGCCGAGGACTGGCTCGTTCATGGCGTCTCCGTGACGGACGCCCGTGAGCGTGCCGTGCGATGAATGACGGCCATGATCGCAACAAAGCACGCGCGGCGTGCCGTCCGAATGGATGAGTGGGCGCGCTTCGTCCCGGCGTGACGGGTGCGCGCGGGTCGTCGCGACGATGCCGGTGCGTCGAGCGCCAGGTAGCGGCCGCTGCCTGCCGCTCCGGGCCAACGCTGGCGGCCCATCGGCGCGGGCGGCAGGCAGGGTGCCGGTTCCGCCGATGATCAGCATCGCGGGCGGCGGCCTACCGCGGCCGCCGCCCGATCGTTACGCTTGGGCGATCATCCACTCTGTCCGGAAGGTCGCCATGTCCCGGCTCGATTACAAGTTGCTCGGCCCCTGTCTGCTCGCGATCGCGCTCGACGCGATGGGATTCGGGCTCGTTTATCCGATGATGTCCGCGATCTTCAGCGATCCGCACGCGGGCATCCTGCCGGCCGACGCCGGCGCGCACGCGCGCAATTTCTACCTCGGTCTCGGCTACGGGATCTATCCGTTGTGCATGTTCTTCGGCTCGTCGCTGATGGGCGAGCTGTCCGATCGCTACGGCCGCCGCAAGATCCTGCTGCTGTGCGTGACCGGCCTCGCGGCCGGCTACGCGATGATGGCGGCCGGTGCGTGGCATGCGAGCGTCGCGCTGCTGCTGACCGGCCGCGGGCTCACCGGGCTGATGGCCGGCTGCCAGGGCATCGCGCAGGCGGCGATCACCGACCTGAGCACGCCGGAAAACAAGGCGTACAACATGAGCATCATGTCGCTCGCGTTCAGCGCGGGCGTGATCGTCGGCCCGGTGCTCGGCGGCGTCACGTCCGACCGCACGATTTCGCCGCTGTTCGACTACGGCACGCCGTTCGTGCTCGTCGCCGGGTTGTCGCTGATCGGCGCGTTCTGGACCTGGGCATCGTATCGCGACTCGGCCGTGCCGCGCGGCGACACGCGTATCGATCCGCTGCTGCCGCTGCGCATCATCGGGGAGGCCGCGCGCCAGCGCAACGTCGCGTTCCTGTCGGTGGTGTTCTTCCTGATGCAGGTCGGCTACGGGCTCTACCTGCAGACCATCATGCTGCTGCTGCAGGCGAAGTTCGGCTACACGAGCGCGCGGCTCGGGCTGTTCAGCGGCGTGATCGGCCTCTGCTTCGTGTTCGGCCTGCTGTTCGTCGTGCGGCTGATGCTGCGCGTATGGCGCGTGGTCGACATCGCGAAGACGGGCCTCCTCGTCGCGGGCGTCGGCCAGGTCCTGTCCGCGCTGTTCCCGAACGAGCCGGTGCTGTGGGCGCTCGCGATGGTCGTCGGCTGCTTCGACATGGTCGCTTATACGACGATGTACACGGCGTTCTCCGACGCGGTCAGCGAGGACCGGCAAGGCTGGGCACTCGGCGTCGCGGGCTCGGTGATGGCCGTCGCGTGGGTCGTCACGGGGGCGCTCACGAACCTGCTGCCGGTGTTCGGCGAGATCGGCCTGCTGCTGATCGGCGGCGCGGGCTTCCTGCTCAGCTTCGCGATGATGGTCGCGTACGGCCGCACGCAGCCGGGTGCGCGAACGGCCGCGCTGTCGTAGGCGGCAGGCACGTTGGCCCGATCCTGTCGGACGTTGTCCCGCGCGCGGCTGTCGCGCACGGCCGCGCGGCCCGACACTGGCGCCTCGCGGCCGGGAAACGTCCGGGCCGCGTGCGGCGACGCCGGCTGGCCCGGCGCGCCGTTCCTTCGATACGCCAACCGAGAGAGCGACCCATGCAACATCCGACCATCCGTACCCTGGCGGGCGCGACCGCGCCGACGTCGATCGCCGCCGCCCGCACCGCGCTGCTGGTGATCGATTTCCAGAACGAATACTTCAGCGGCCGGCTGCCGATTCCCGAGGGCCCGCGCGCGCTGGGCAATGCGCAGCGCGTGATCGCGTTCGCCGATCGCGCGGGCATTCCGGTGTTTCACGTCCAGCATGTCGATTCACCCGACAGCCCGATATTCGCGGACGGCAGCGACGGCTTCCGCTTTCATGCGAGCTTGCAGCCGGCGCCGCATCACGCGGTCGTGAAGAAAACCTCGGTGAGCGTGTTCCCGACGACGGACATCGATGCACGCCTGAAGGCGGCCGGTATCGACACGCTGATCGTCACGGGCCTGATGACGCATGCCTGCGTGGCCGGCGCGGCACGCGATGCGGTGCCGCTCGGCTACGCGGTGATCGTCGTCGACGATGCCTGCGCGACGCGCGACCTCGACATCGCGGAGGGCGGCACGGTATCGCACCGCGACCTCCATCGCGCGACGCTGGCTGCGCTGTCGGACACGTTCGGCGACGTGCTGACGACCGAGCAGGTGCTGGCGCTCGGCGTCGCCTGACGGCCGCCGGGTTCGTGCTTCATTCGGCCCAGCCCGGCGCCGCGTACACGACTTCGCCGCGGAAGCACGTCTCGATCACGCGGGTTTGCGCGAACGTCTCGACGGGATGGGCGAACGGATTGCGATCGAGGATCGCGAAGCTCGCGTCCTTGCCCGCCTCGAGCGAACCCGTGCAGTCGTCGAAGCGCAGCGCATACGCGGTGTTCACCGTATAGGCCTCGAGCATCGTGAGCAGGTCGAGGCGTTCGTGCGGATTCCACGGCGGGCTGTCGGGCTGGTCGATCAGCAAGTGTGTGACGCCTGTCTGGATGATCTGCATCGGGTCCATCGTGCTGACCGACCAGTCGGAGCCGGCCGCGAGCATCGCGCCGGCGTTGCGCAGGCTGCGGAACGGATAGTTGCGCGCGGTGCGTTCGGCGCCGAGCAGGTCGCGATAGAGCTGCTGCTGCTCTTCGCGCGCGGCCGTCCACAGCGTCTGCACGCTGGCGATCGCGCCGAGCCGGTTGAAGCGGCTCATGTCGGCCGGATCGACGAGCTGCAGGTGCGCGAGCTGCGCGCGGCGGTCGCGCATGCCGTTGCGGATCTGGACATATTCGAGCGCGTCGAGCGTCATGCGCACCGCGCGGTCGGCGAGCGTGTGGAAGTGCAGGTCGAAGCCGGCGGAATCGGCGAGCAGGCAGATCTCGTTCAGCGCGTCCTGGCTCCACAGAGCGAGGCCGCAGTCGTCGGTGCCGGCGTACGGCTCGAGCAGCGCGGCGGTTTTCGATTCGGGCACGCCGTCGACGAAGATCTTCACCGTATGCAGGCGCAGGTTGTCGCATTCGTACGCGCGACGCCATGCGGCGAAGCGCTCGACCTGCTCGCGCGGATCGCGGCGCGGGTTCGCATAGAGGCCCGCGCTCATGTACACCTTCAGCGTGCCCGCGCGCTGCGCGTCGGCATACGCCTTGAGTTCGGCCTCCTCGACGCGTGCGTCGAACCAGCCGGTGATGCCGTAGCCGTGCGCCATCGCGTGCGCTTTCGCGAGCGACTTCGGGTAGCCGGCCGGGCTCAGTTGCGGAATGAGCGGGCAGACGCGATAGAACGCCGCTTCGTGCACGACACCGTTCGGCGCGCCGGACGCATCGCGTTCGTAAACGCCGCCGGCCGGGTCGGGCGTGTCGGCGTGGATGCCGGCCGCTTCGAGGCCCTTCGTGTTGAGGCAGCCGCTGTGCACGTCGAAGCCGACCACGAGCAGCGGCCGGTCGGGCACGACCCGGTCGAGCAGTTCGCGGGTCGGATACGCGCCGAATGCGGCCAGGTTGGCGCCGCCGAGATAGACCCACGGCTCGTTCGGCGTCGCATCGGCGCAGGCGCGGATGCGCTGCAGGATCGTGTCGGGATCGTTGATGCCGGACAGGTCGAAGTCGCCGAGGATCTGGTGGCCTTCGAGTGGGTGCACGTGGCCGTCGATGAGGCCCGGCAGCATCAGCCTGCCGGCCAGGTCGACGGTGCGCGTCGCGGGGCCGATGAGCGGACGGATATCGTCGTCGCGGCCGACCGCGACGATCTTGCCGTCCCGGGTGGCGAGCGCCTGCGCGAAGCGGCGCTGCGCGTCGCCGGTGTAAAGCAGGCCGTTCAGGTAGGCGGTGTCGGCGTATTGCATGTGTCTTCTCCGGATGGGGCTGTTCGACGGGCGCACGTGTCCCGCGGGCGGGCCGCGGGGCTCGTCCGGTCGCGTGAACCCGGTCGGGTTGAATGGGACGGGGGCGGTTATGTGCCGGTGCTGCGCGGCAGGCGCCGCGATGCGTCACGGTGAAGGCCGGCCGCCGCCGGGGCGTCATGCCGATCCCGCTGCCGGGCCTGAAGCGGCAGCTCGATGGGCAACGCGCGCGCGGCCGTGCGGGCCGGCGTCCATCCGGTATGCGGCATTCGGTGTCTCCGTGGCATCCGACGCGTTCCCGTCGTCGGGTGAGTCAGATACTAGGAGCGGGGCGGCCGGCTGTCTGTCATCGTTTTTAGGACAACCAGCGACAAAGGCGGCGGGGGCGGCGGGTGTGGCCGGGATGCGGAGTCGTCGTCTAGCGCACGCTGTCTGCCGGCGGTTCTTCCTCGGTCACGCACCACGCGAACAGCCCGGCCCGGTTCGCCACGCCGAGTTTCGCGAGCGCGCGCCCGAGATAGGTGCGCACGCTGCTCGGCTTGAGCGCGAGCGTGTCGGCGATCCGGGGGACGGGCCGGCCTTGCAGCACCGCGCGGCACACGAGCCGTTCGCGCTGCGACAGCGTTGCGCCGCTGGCCGACAGGCGCTGTTCGAACCGCTGCAGCAGCGCGCCGTCGTCCGAGCGGGGCGTCAGGCGGGCGAGCCGCGCATGCTGGATCAGCAGCGGCAGCACGAAATCGCCGAGCTGCCGCAGCAGCGCCAGTTCGGCCAGCGTATAGGTCGGCTGGCCGCGCCGGCGGAACAGCGAGAACGCATAGACATAGTCGCGCTCGCTGCCGAGCAGCGTGCAGTCTTCGCCGAGTTCGCCGAGCGCGAACTGGCGGCCGTATTCGGTTGCCATGTCGACGTCCTCGTTGCACGAGAACACGAGCTGCGAATCGGTAGCGCGCTCGATGTGCGGGAGCAGCGTGTCGTTGCGCCAGTCGCCCTGTGTATATAGATCGAGTGCGTGGCGCGTGCCGTCGGGATCGTCGCCGCCGGCGAAGAACAGCACGTCGACGCTGTCGACCGAATGCGACGGCGCGTCACGCCGGTAGCGCGTCGCGACGCTGTAATGGGACTGCGGATCGACGGTTTCGCGCAGCCATGCCCAAAGCCGGGCGGGAAACTGCGGACTGCCGAGGCTGGCGATCAGGTCGCCTGCATTGCTGAGGGAAATATGGGCGGGGCTCATCGTTGACACCGTCTGCGCGAACGGCCGCCCGTACCGGCCGTGTTTCGCGTGCGACGGCGAGCCGGCGGCGAGGCGGCCGGCGGTGCGGTCATGCGGGACGGAGGCCGGCGCGGCGGCGAAGCTCGATTGTAGGGGACTTCGCCGCCGCGAGGCAGTCGCGCTTGCCCGGGGGGGCGGCCGATCGTCCGTCGACGGGCGGCGTGCATCGTTGCGCGCCGCGTGACGGCCCCGCGCGTCAGAACATCGTGTTCGCGTTCGCGGACGTTTCGGGTACCGGCTGGATCACGTCCCAGTGTTCGACGATCTTGCCGTCCTTCACGCGGAAGATGTCGACGACGGCCTCGCCGCGGTCACCCGGGCGCTCGGTCGCATGCACGTGCAGGTAGACGAGATCGCCGTCGGTTGCGCTGCGCACGATGCGCGCGCGCGACGCCGGGTTCTTCTGGAAGGCGCCGACGAAGTACGACACGAACGGCTTCTTGCCGTCCGGTACGTGCGGGTTGTGCTGTTTGTAGTCGTCCGCGACGACGGCGGCGGCCTCGACCGCTTCGTGCTTGTTGAAGAAGCGGTCATAGAACGTCAGCACGAACTGGCGGTTGGCTTCCTCGGCGGCCAGGTTGCGCGTGGCCGGGCCGGCGGCCAGCGCGGCCGTCGACGCGGCCAGCAGGGCGAGCGCGGCAACGGCGCGAACGGGAGAGCGGAGCGATGACATGTAGCGGGTTCCTTGTCTGACGAAGCGTGGGTTGGCGCGCGATGCGCGACGGCGGGTCGGGTTGGCCATGATGATCGTCGGGCGACGGTTGCGGATGCACGTGCGCTGTCGACGCGAGGGATTCACCGCCCGGTTCGTATCGTCGAGATACGGAGTGGCGAGGCGGCGCGTCGTCGTCATGCTTCGTTGAACTGGCGAATCCGCGCGGCTGCCGGGCCGCTCGAATGGTACAGTTGCCGCGAACCCGTCACAAGAAGTCAGCGCGGTGTGAACAGGTCACACCGCGCTGACCATGCGTTGCCTTTGAAAGAGAATCCCGTCATGCCGTTCCCGCCCGCCGACGAAACCGTCGAACTCGATCAGCCCTGCCCGATCCGCGATGTGCTCGACCGCATCGGCGACCAGTGGAGCCTGCTCGTGCTCGAAGCGCTGTCCGGTGGGACGATGCGTTTCAACGAACTCGCCCGCGCGATCGGCGACGTGTCGAAGCAGATGCTGTCACGCACGCTCAAGCGGCTCGAACAGGACGGCTTCGTCAGTCGCACGCTGTTCGCCGAAGTGCCGCCGCGCGTCGAATATGCGCTGACCGACCTCGGGCGGTCGTTCCTGACGCCGATGCAGGCGATGATCCGGTGGGCGGACGAACATCATCACGCGATCTGCGCCGCGCGGCGCCGTGCACGGGAGATGGACGGCGGCGGGCGCTGAGCAGGGCGTATGCGCTGTTTTGTCGATGGACGGTGGGCTGCGGCTTGAGTGCGATGCGACGAGGCATGCCGCGACTGCGCGTGCGGTGCCGCACGTGATTTCGTTATCCGAATGATATCGATGGGGCGGGCAGGCATCGCCGATGTTTCAATGTGCTCCGTTCGGCTCGAATGCGGGAATGCACTGGCGGTGCATCGCTTGCGGGGTGCGCGCCGGGGCGACTGCAATGGCGGTCTTTCGCTGTATGGCACATGAGAGGTGCGGCAGGGGCTGGCCGAGCCGGGATGGCGCACCCCAGACCGGCGGCATATCGGCGGTCGAGGGTGCCTGATCCGATGGAGACCTGGGCGCATGCGTGGGGGGCAAGGTCGGGCAGGGCGCGCGGGGGCACCTGCCGGGCATCATGATGTCGAGGCTGAATGGCGCGGGTTCGTCGCGCCGCCTGGTTCCGGGGCTGCCCTCGGCCGAGTGCGGGGTGCCGGGCGCCTGCCTATCGCCATGTGCCGTCGACGTAGATCCACACCTGTCCCTGGCGGCGCCAGTAGCCGGGCACCCATCGACGCCCGGGGCGCCGTGCGACCCAGCGGCCGGGCACCCATATATAGCGGCCTCGCTGCCAGCGCCAGTAACCGTCCGTCCATATATAGCCGTGCGGCTGTGGCGGCGGCGGGCGGCGATCGTGTCTCGCGGCCGGCGGCGCGAAGCCCGGGCGGTCCGCATAGGGCGGCCTGCCGGGCACTCGGTTCGGGCCGGGCGGCCGATATCCGGGCGGCGGGGGCGGCACGG
>NZ_WIXR01000072.1:0-416 GCF_019425585.1 Burkholderia sp. COPS
TCGGCAAGATTCCGTTCCTGAAGACCGAAGAAGGCGCATTGTTCGAGTCGCAGGTGATCATCGAATACCTGGCGGCGCGTTATCCCGAGAAAGGCATTTTCCCGGCGAGCCCGTTCGCGGCTGCGAAGGTGCGCGAACTGGTCGAGACGCTCGAGCTGTATCTCGAATGGATGGCGCGCGAGGTCTATACGGAAGCGTTTTTCGGCGGCAAGGTCGGCGACGGGACGAAGGCGCACGTCGAGAAGCGCCTGCCGCGCGCGATCGATGCGTTCAAACAGATGACGCAATTTTCGCCGTATGCGCTCGGCGAGTCGTTCGGCCTCGCCGACATTGCCGCATGGGTCCATCTGCCGGTCATCGGGATGGCGACGAAGGCCATTTTCGGACGCGATTTCGTGCTCGACGCGGGCATCGAC
>NZ_WIXR01000072.1:429-1811 GCF_019425585.1 Burkholderia sp. COPS
AACGCGGTTCCTGCAGGGCGGCCTCGGGCCGCCCGTGCGGGACTTACAGGCGGGCGAGCCGTTCGAGCGCGGATGCGAGCGTGCTTTCCTGCTTCGCGAAGCAGAAGCGGACGACGCCCGATTCGTGCGGCTCGTGATAGAACGCCGACACCGGAATGGCGGCCACGCCGATCTCCGACGTGAGCCACTTCGAGAATTCCGCTTCCGGCAGGTCGCTGATCGCCGAATAATCGACGCACTGGAAGTACGTGCCCGTGCAGGGCAGCAGCTTGAAGCGCGTGCGCTCGAGGCCGGCACGGAAGAAGTCGCGCTTCTTCTGGTAGAAGTCGGCAAGCGTCAGGTACGGTGTCGGGTCGCGCAGGTAGTCGGCGAGCCCGACCTGCATCGGTGTGTTCACCGTGAACACGTTGAACTGGTGGACCTTGCGGAATTCCGCGGTCAGCGCGGCAGGGGCTGCGACATAACCGACCTTCCAGCCCGTCACGTGATAGGTCTTGCCGAAGCTCGACACGATGAAGCTGCGCGCGGCGAGTTCCGGATAACGCGCGACGCTCTCATGGCGCGCGCCGTCATAGACCATGTGCTCGTATACCTCGTCGGACAGGATCAGCACGTTGGTGCCACGCACGATCTCTTCGAGCTTGCGCATGTCCGCCTCGCGCCACACCGTACCCGTCGGGTTATGCGGCGTGTTGATCAGGATCACGCGCGTTTTCGGCGTGATGGCGGCCGCCAGGCGGTCGAACGGAATCGCGTAGTCGGGCGCCTCCAGCGTGACGAACACGGGTGTGCCGCCCGCGAGTTCGATCGACGGCAGGTAGCTGTCGTAGGTCGGTTCGACGACGATCACCTCATCACCCGGATGCACCGTGCACAGGATCGCGGTCAGCAGTGCCTGCGTCGCGCCGGCCGTGACGGTGATTTCGGTCGCCGGATCGTAACGCCGGCCGTAGACCTGCGCGATCTTGTCTGCGATTGCTTCGCGCAGCGGCGCGACACCGGCCATCGGCGGATACTGGTTGTGCCCGTTGCGCATCGCGGCCGCAACCGCATCGACGATGCGCGGATCGCAGTCGAAATCCGGAAAGCCCTGGCCGAGGTTCACGGCGCCTTTTTCTGCTGCAAGCGCGCTCATGACCGTGAAGATCGTCGTGCCGACGTTCGGCAGGCGCGAAGGGAAAACGGGAGTCGTTGGCATGTCTGAAGGAGCGTTCATCGATACGGTCGAAATCGGGTGGTGTTGCGTGCGTCAAGCCGGCGTGGCGTCGAGCGCGCAGGCCTCGGCAAAGGGGGCGGGTTGCGCGATCCGGAAGCCGAAATCGCGCGCGGTGCGCTTCGCGAGCTTCAGCAGCGCGCGGTCTTTCGACACGAGCCAATCGGCC
>NZ_WIXR01000073.1:0-4675 GCF_019425585.1 Burkholderia sp. COPS
TGAAGGAAGTCATTCAGCCGAGCGCCGCCAGCCGCTGGCTGTACCTGATCGCGCCGGTGATGACCGTCGTGCCGGCATTCGCCGTGTGGGCCGTGATCCCGTTCCAGGCAGAAGCCGTGCTCGCGAACGTGAACGCGGGCCTGCTGTACGCGATGGCGATTTCGTCGATCGGCGTGTATGCGGTGATTCTCGCGGGCTGGGCATCGAACTCGAAGTACGCGTTCCTCGGCGCGATGCGCGCCGCGGCACAGATGGTGTCGTACGAAATCTCGATGGGCTTCGCGCTGGTGCTGGTGCTGATGACGGCCGGCAGCNNCTGCCGCTGCTGCCGGCGTTCGTCGTCTACTTCATTTCGGGCATCGCCGAAACGAACCGCCACCCGTTCGACGTGGTGGAAGGGGAGTCGGAAATCGTCGCCGGTCACATGATCGATTACTCGGGCATGGCGTTCGCGCTGTTCTTCCTCGCCGAGTACATCAACATGATCGTGATCTCGGCGCTGGCTGCGACGCTGTTCCTCGGTGGCTGGGACGCACCGTTCGAATTCCTGTCGTTCATCCCGGGCATCTTCTGGCTGGTGCTGAAGGTCTTCGCACTGCTGTCGGTGTTCATCTGGGTCCGCGCGACGTTCCCGCGCTACCGTTACGACCAGATCATGCGTCTGGGCTGGAAGGTGTTCCTGCCCGTCACGGTGGTCTGGGTGGTCGTGGTCGGCTGCTGGATGATGTCGCCGCTGAACATCTGGGTGAAGTAAGGACGAAATCATGACGGCTATCCAACACTTCTTTAAGACTTTCTTCCTGACCGAGCTGCTGAAGGGGCTCGCGCTGACCGGTCGTTACACGTTCAAGCGCAAGTTCACCGTGCAGTTCCCGGAAGAGAAGACCCCGATTTCGCCGCGCTTCCGCGGGCTGCATGCGCTGCGCCGCTATGAAAACGGCGAAGAGCGCTGCATCGCGTGCAAGCTCTGCGAGGCCGTGTGCCCCGCGATGGCGATCACGATCGAATCGGAAACGCGCGCGGACAACACGCGCCGCACGACGCGCTACGACATCGACCTGACGAAGTGCATCTTCTGCGGTTTCTGCGAAGAGAGCTGCCCGGTCGATTCGATCGTCGAGACGCAGATTCTCGAGTACCACGGCGAAAAGCGCGGCGACCTGTATTTCACGAAGGAAATGCTGCTCGCGGTGGGCGATCGCTACGAGAAGGACATCGCCGCGGCGAAGGCTGCCGACGCGCCGTATCGTTGATTGTGTTTGCAGTGCCGGCCCGAAGCCTGGGCCGAGCCGCCGCGACGGGTGCGGCACGCGAGAGCGTCCCGCAAGCCGCGCCTGACTATGGCCTAACGATGAACCGGTAATCATGGAATTCACGACCGTACTGTTCTACATCTTCGCGCTGCTCCTGGTGGTATCAGGGCTGAAGGTGATCACTTCGCGCAACCCGGTGGCGTCTGCGCTTTTCCTTGTGCTGGCGTTCTTCAACGCCGCCGCGATCTGGATGCTGCTGGAAGCGGAGTTCCTCGCGATCCTGCTGGTGCTGGTCTACGTGGGCGCCGTGATGGTGCTGTTCCTGTTCGTCGTGATGATGCTGGACATCAACATCGACTACCTGCGCCGCGACTTCAAGCGCTTCGTCCCGATGGCGACCGTGGTCGGCGCGATCATCGTGATCGAAACCGCGCTGATCCTGTGGCGCGGCTACGGCGACACGCAGACGGTGCACGCGATGGCGACGGGCGAGATGGCCAACTGGTCGAACACGCGACTGATCGGCAAGGTGATCTACACCGACTACATCTTCGCGTTTGAAATCGCCGGCCTCGTGCTGCTGGTCGCGATCATTGCCGCGATCGGGCTGACCGAGCGCAAGGGCAAGGACAGCAAGCGCCAGCGCGTGTCGGATCAGGTCAAGGTGCGCCGCAACGACCGTGTGCGCCTCGTGAAGATGGAAGCGGACAAGCCGCAGCCGGAAACGGCGCAGAGCGAAGCCGGTTCGGGCACCAACGGCTAAGCGGAGGAAACGAAAACCATGCTGACTCTTGCTCATTACCTCGTGCTCGGCGCGATCCTCTTTGCGATCGCGATCGTCGGGATCTTCCTGAACCGCCGCAACGTCATCATCATCCTGATGTCGATCGAACTGATGCTGCTGGCGGTGAATACCAACTTCGTCGCGTTTTCGCACTACCTCGGCGATGTGCACGGCCAGATCTTCGTGTTCTTCGTGCTGACGGTCGCCGCAGCGGAAGCCGCGATCGGCCTCGCGATTCTGGTGACCCTGTTCCGTAAGCTCGACACGATCAATGTCGAGGATCTCGATCAGCTCAAAGGTTAATTTCAGGCAACGCTGTTATGTCAACGACACTCAATGAAAACCTGCTGCTGGCGATTCCGCTCGCTCCGCTGGCCGGCTCGCTGATTGCGGGGCTGTTCGGGAACGCAGTCGGGCGCAAGGGCGCACACCGGATCACGATCCTCGGCGTAATGATCGCGTTCCTCCTGTCGGCGAAAGTCTTCTTCGACGTGATGGGCGGCGCAAGCTTCAACGCGACCGTCTACGAATGGATGAACGTCGGCTCGCTGAAGCTCGAAGTCGGCTTCCTCGTCGATTCGCTGACCGCGATGATGATGGTCGTCGTGACCTTCGTCTCGCTGATGGTGCACGTGTACACGATCGGCTACATGGCGGAAGAAGACGGCTACCAGCGCTTCTTCTCGTACATCTCGCTGTTCACGTTCTCGATGCTGATGCTCGTGATGAGCAACAACTTCCTGCAGCTGTTCTTCGGCTGGGAAGCGGTGGGTCTGGTGTCGTACCTGCTGATCGGCTTCTACTTCACGCGTGAGAGCGCGATCTACGCGAACATGAAGGCGTTCCTCGTGAACCGCGTGGGCGACTTCGGCTTCCTGCTCGGCATCGGCCTGCTGCTCGCATTCGCCGGCTCGATGAACTACGGCGAAGTGTTCGCGAAGCGCGCGGAACTCGCGAGCCTGCACTTCCCGGGCACCGACTGGGGCCTGCTGACCGTGGCCTGTATCTGCCTGTTCATCGGCGCGATGGGTAAGTCGGCACAGTTCCCGCTGCACGTGTGGCTGCCGGACTCGATGGAAGGCCCGACCCCGATCTCTGCGCTGATTCACGCGGCGACGATGGTGACGGCCGGCATCTTCATGGTGTCGCGCATGTCGCCGCTGTTCGAACTGTCGGATACCGCGCTGTCGTTCGTCACGGTGATCGGCGCGATCACGGCGCTGTTCATGGGCTTCCTCGGCATCATCCAGAACGACATCAAGCGGGTGGTCGCCTATTCGACGCTGTCGCAGCTCGGCTACATGACGGTCGCGCTCGGTGTGTCCGCGTACCCGGTCGCGTTGTTCCACCTGATGACGCACGCGTTCTTCAAGGCGCTGCTGTTCCTCGGCGCCGGCTCGGTCATCATGGGCATGCACCACGACCAGGACATCCGCAACATGGGCGGCCTGCGCAAGTACATGCCGATCACGTGGATCACGTCGCTCATCGGTTCGCTCGCGCTGATCGGTACGCCGTTCTTCTCGGGCTTCTACTCGAAAGACTCGATCATCGACGCGGTGAAGCTTTCGCACCTGCCGGGTTCGGGCTTCGCGTACTTCGCGGTCGTCGCGAGCGTGTTCGTCACGGCGCTGTACTCGTTCCGCATGTATTTCCTGGTGTTCCACGGTGAAGAGCGCTTCCGCAAGCCGAAGCATCCGGAATCGCCGATGGGCATGGCGGCCGCGCACGGCCACGACGACCACGGTCATGACCATGGTCACGACGACCACGCGCACGAACCGCACGAGACCCCGTGGGTCGTGTGGGTGCCGCTGGTCCTGCTGGCGATCCCGTCGGTGATCATCGGTGCGATCGCGGTCGGCCCGATGCTGTTCGGTGACTTCTTCCAGCACGGCGTTGCATTCGACAAGGTGATCTTCATCGGTGAAAACCACCCGGCGCTGGCCGAGATGGCCGAGGAGTTCCACGGCTGGGTGGGCATGGGCCTGCACTCGGTGTCGGGTCTGCCGGTCTGGCTCGCGCTCGCCGGTGTCGTTGTCGCCTGGTTCCTGTACCTGAAGCGTCCGGATCTGCCGGCGTCGATCCGCCGCGCGTTCGGCCCGATCTACACGCTGCTGGACAACAAGTACTACATGGACAAGATCAACGAAGTGGTGTTCGCCCGTGGTTCGGTGGCGATCGGCCGCGGCCTGTGGAAGGAAGGTGACGTCGTCGTGATCGACGGCCTCGTCAACGGCAGCGCCCGGTTCATCGGCTGGTTCGCCAGCGTGATCCGCTTCCTCCAATCCGGTTACATCTATCACTACGCGTTCGCCATGATCATCGGCATGCTGGGGCTCCTGACCCTGTTTGTAACGCTCGGCGGCAAATAAGGCGGGGGACAACTTAATGCACGCTTTTCCGATTCTCAGTACCGCGATCTGGCTGCCGATCGTTTTCGGCCTCCTCGTGCTTGCGGTGGGTAATGACAAAAATCCGGGGACGGCCCGCTGGATCGCGCTGATCGGTTCGCTGCTCGGCCTCGCGGTCACGATCCCGCTGATCACGGGCTTCGATTCGAGCACGGCTGCGCTGCAGTTCGTCGAGAAGTCGACCTGGATCGAGCGCTTCGACATCGCGTATCACCTCGGCGTCG
>NZ_WIXR01000074.1:0-12560 GCF_019425585.1 Burkholderia sp. COPS
GCTGGTCGCCGGCGACCAGCAGGCCGTCGCGCGCTTCGAAGCGTATGCGCACGCACGCGTCGACGGCGGGAAGCTGCGCGGTGCCGGTCTCGAGTCGCTGCAGGAAGGCCAGCCGCAGGTGCGGCAGACGCTGGATCGCGCGCGCCACTTCCTGACGCTCGTCGCGCTGCTCACCGCGCTGCTCGCGGCGGTCGCGATCGCGATGGCCGCGCAGCGCTACATGCGGCGCCACCTCGACGGCTGCGCGACGATGCGCTGCCTCGGCGTGAGCCGCCGCACGCTCGGCGCGTTGTTCGCGCTCGAATTCGCCGGCATCGGCGTCGCATCCGGCGCCGCAGGCGCGGTGCTTGGTTACGGCGGCCACTGGGCGTTGCTGGCCGCGCTCGGCGGACTGATCGACGTGGTGCTGCCGCCGCCCACGCCGTGGCCGGCGCTGATCGGCGTGGGCGCCGCGCTCGTGCTGCTGCTCGGCTTCGCGCTGCCGCCGCTCGTGCCGCTCACGCGCGTGCCGCCGGTGCGCGTGCTGCGGCGCGAGTGGGGCGACGCGTCGCGCACCGCGTGGGCCGCGTATGCGATCGGCGTCGTGCTGTTCGCGGGGCTGCTGATCGTGGCTGCGGGCAACCTGAAGCTCGGGCTGATCGTCGCGGGCGGTTTCGGAGGCGCGCTGGTCGGTTTCGCGCTGATCGCGCGGCTCGTGCTGTTCGCCGCCGCGCGGGCGGTGCGCAACGCGCGTGTGGCCGCGGGCGTCGGCTGGCGTTACGCGCTCGCGTCGCTGCACCGGCGCGGCACGGCCAGCGCGCTGCAGATCACCGCACTCGCGCTCGGCCTGATGTGCCTGCTGCTGATCGCGATCACGCGCAACGACCTCGTTGCGGGCTGGCGGCAGTCGACGCCGCCCGATGCGCCGAACCAGTTCCTGATCGATATCCAGCCCGACCAGCGTGCCGACGTCGCCGCGTATCTGACCGCGCACGGCGTGCGCGACGCGGTGCCCGCGCCGATGGTGCGCGGCCGCCTCGTCGCGATCAACGGCAAGCCGGTGAATCCGGATGCCTACCCGTCCGACGAGGCCCGCCGGCTCGTCGACCGCGAGTTCAACCTGTCTTATACGACCGAGCTGCCGTCCGACAACCGGATCGTCGAAGGCGACTGGTTCGGCACCGCGGCCACGCCGCAGATCTCGATCGAGGCCGGTCTCGCGAAGACGCTGAACGTGAAGCCGGGCGACGTGCTGCGCTTCGACGTGACGGGGCTGACGGTCGACGCGCCGATCACGAGCGTGCGCAAGCTCGACTGGGGCTCGTTCCGCGTCAATTTCTTCGTGCTGATGCCGCCGCCGGTGCTGAAGGATTTCCCGGCCGTGTACCTGACGAGCTTCCATCTGCCGGCCTCGAACGCCGCGCTGCTCGATCCGCTGATCGCGCGCTACCCGAACCTGACCGCGATCGACGTCGCGCCGATCCTCGCGCAGTTGCAGCGGATGATGCTGCAGGTGGTCGGTGCGGTGCAGTTCCTGTTCGCGTTCACGCTCGCGGCCGGTGTGCTCGTGCTCTACACGGCGCTGGCCGGCACGCGCGACGAGCGGGTGCGCGAGGCTGCGCTGCTGCGCGCGCTGGGCGCATCGCGGGCGCAGGTCAATGCGGTGCAGCGCGCGGAATTCATCGTGGTCGGCGCGCTGGCCGGCGCGCTGGCTTCGGCGGGCGCGATCGCGGTCGGCTGGGTGCTCGCGTCGCGTGTGTTCGACTTTCAGCTCGCCGTCGATCCGTGGCTCGTGCCGGCCGGCATCGCGGCCGGCGTCGCGTGTGCCGGTGCGGCCGGCTGGCTGAGCCTGCATAATGTGCTGCGGCGCCCCGCGCTGCAGTCGCTGCGCGACGCATGAGCGTCGTCGGCGGCCCCGAAGATCCCGTTTTCCGACTATCCGTATGACCGATGTGAATGACGATGCGCCGTCGCAGCCGACGGCGTTCGAACTCGTGGGCGGCGAAGCCCGCGTGCGCGAAATGGTGGACCGCTTTTACGACCTGATGGACCTGGAGCCCGAGTTCGCGCAGATTCGCGCGCTGCACCCGGCGTCGCTCGACGGTTCGCGCGACAAGCTGTTCTGGTTCCTGTGCGGGTGGCTCGGCGGCCCCGACCACTACATCAGCCGGTTCGGCCATCCGCGGCTGCGCGCGCGGCACCTGCCGTTCCCGATCGCGTCGGTCGAGCGCGATCAGTGGCTGCGCTGCATGGCGTGGGCGATGGAGGATGTCGGATTGCCCGAACCGCTGCGTGAGCGGCTCATGCATTCGTTCTACGATACGGCCGACTGGATGCGCAACCGGCCCGGTTGACCGACCGGTACGCCGCTGCATGCGCGCGGGCGATCTGCGTCTGGGCGCGCGCACCACGTGGCGCGACACTGGCCGCTTCTCCCGATCGATACGAGGTTTGCCCGATGACGACACAAGCGCTGTTTCGCGAAGACGCGTACCTCACGCAATGCGACGCGGTCGTTCTGGCCGTCGGCGAAGACGGCATCTGGCTCGACCGCACCGTGTTCTATCCGCTCGGCGGCGGCCAGGCCGGCGACACCGGCACGCTGACGCTGCCCGACGGCAGCACGATCGCGATCGCCGATACGCGCAAGGCGAAGTTCGACGGCGCGACCCCCGACGATGCCGTGCACGTGCCCGCACCGGGGCAGGAGGCGCGTGTCGCGGCGCTCGTGCCCGGCACGCGCGTCGCGGCGGAGATCGACTGGCTGCGCCGCTACCGCCACATGCGCCTGCATACGGCCGCGCACCTGATGTGCGCGGTGCTGCCGTACGCGGTCGACGGCTGCAGCGTGACGGCCGACTATGTCCGCCTCGATTTCGCGACGTCCGACCCGATCGACCGCGACGATGTCGAGCGGCGCCTCGCGGGCCTGGTGGTCGGCGCGCACCCGGTCACGACCGAGTGGATCACCGACGACGAGATGGCCGGGCGGCCGGACCTCGTGCGCACGATGAGCGTGAAGCCGCCGATGGGCCTCGGCCGGGTGCGGCTGCTGCGCATCGAGCATGTCGACCTGCAGCCGTGCGGGGGCACGCATGTGCGCAACACGGCCGAAATCGGCGAGCTGCGAATCGCGAAACTGGAAAAGAAGAGCGCGCGCACCCGGCGCCTCGTCCTGGAGTTTGCATGACGATCGACACCATCCACGCAGGCACGGCGGCGCTCGATCCGCATGCGCGGGAGATCCTGGATTTCTGGTTCGGCGAGCCGGGCTCGGCCGAATTCGGGCAGGCGCGCAAGGTCTGGTTCAACGGCGGGGCGGCGTTCGACGACGTGCTGCGCACACGCTATGGCGCGTTGCTCGACGCTGCGTGCGACGGCGGGTGCGATCACTGGGCCGGCTCGCCGCCGGGTGCGCTTGCGTTGATCGTCGTGCTCGACCAGTTCTCGCGCAACATCCATCGCGGTACGCCGCGCGCGTTTGCCGCCGACCCGAAGGCGCTCGCGCTTGCACGCCGCGTGGTCGCGGCCGGCTGGGACGCGCAGTTGCCGAGCGGACATCACCGCGCGTTTGCGTATCTGCCGTTCGAGCACGACGAGTCGGTCGAGAGCCAGCGAGAGGCCGTGCGCCTGTGCGCGGGCATTCGCGACGAGGCAGGGTGCGAAAGCTATCACCGCTTCGCGTTGCTGCATGCGGCCGTCGTCGAGCGCTTCGGCCGCTTTCCGCACCGGAACGCGATTCTCGGACGCGAGTCGAGCGACGAGGAAACGGCGTTTCTTCGCGAGCCCGGTTCGTCGTTCTGAAGATCCGCGCAGTCGCGCAATAAGGGGAGGGGGCGGCCCTGCGGCGTCGCGCGGCCACCGTGTCAGCCGGGCGCGCCGGTCGGCGGCGCGCGTTTCCCGGCGGCTGTTCGCGTGTCAGGCGGCGGTGTTCGCCGTTCCACGCATGGCACGAGGGGACGCACGACGGTGCGCCGCGCCGCCCTCCGTCACTGCAGGTGCTGCTCGGGCGTGCGCACGTACACGCGCAGCAGTTCGTCGTTGTCGCCCGGGCGCGCGCCCGACCAGAACAATTTCCATTCGCTGCCCGGCGCCGGATCGACGGCCCGCACACCCTGGACGATCATCCAGGTGCAGCGCGTCGTTTTCGCGTCGTCGATCGGCGTGTGCTGGATGCCGGAGAAGTAGTACAGCATCGGCGCTTCCGATTCGCCGAGCCCGTGCAGGCTCGCCATGCAGTCGCCGTCGTTCCATTCGAGCGCGAGATGCGCGTTCAGGTCGTCGAACACCGAGCGGTAGCTCTTCGCGACGTCGAGCCACGGCAGGAGCAGCGTGTAGATGAGCCCCCATGCGACGAGCGCGCCGGCGCCCCACGACAGTGCGCCGCGCCAGAGGCCCGTCGCGCGCAGCTTCGGCAGCAGCGTGAGCCAGCCGACCGTCAGCACGAGCGCGCCGGTCACGAGCGCGGGTTCGATCGGCATCGTCCAGTCGAGCGGCAGCCAGCGGCCGAGCGGCGCCAGATCCGCGCGCGACGCGGCCGGATCGGCCATCACTGCCCAGATTGCCCAGGCGAGCGCCGCGGCCGTGCCGAACAGGATGCGGCTCAGGTAATCCCACGCGAGATGCAGCCGGCGCGGCAGGCGTTCGATGGCCTGCGCGGCGACCAGCGCGAGCGGCGCGAAGAACGGCAGGATGTAGAGCTGGCGCGACGTCGCGGACACTTGCAGCACGGCGAGACCGATGCCGGTGAACAAGACGGGCAGCGCGACGCGCGGCGTCCGCCAGTCGCGCCACACGCCGCGCGCGAGCGCGACGATCGCGAGCGGCGCGACCGGGAAGCCGACGAGCAGGAACGCGCGGAGGATGAAGAACGGCTTGTCGTTTTCCGCGCCCAGTTCGGGGACGGAGAAGCCGAAGAAGCGGCCGACGTTGTTATCCCAGAACCACGTCATGAACAGCGTCTCGGAGCGCATGAACAGCGCGGTCGGCCAGATGAGCGCGAACGGCGCGAACACGAGCGCGGCGATGCCGAGCGCGCGCGCGAACGAGCGGGTGCGGCAGGCCGGATAGAGCACCAGCGCGCCGACGAGCGAGGCCGCGAACACGAGCGGCACGAACAGCCCCTTCGCCATCAGCGCAATGCCGACGCCCGCGCCGAAGATCGGTGCGGCCCAGCGGCCCGACGGTCGGACCGGCAGCCCGTGGCGCATCTGCTGCGCGCGCGCGACGTGCTGCATCACGAGTTCGAGCAGCCCGCTGAAGCCGATTGCCGTGCCGGCGAACAGCGCGACGTCGGTCATCATGTCGTGCACGTGCTTGATGACGACGAGCGTGCCCGCGCTCAACACGACGGGGCCGATCACGCGCAGGTCGAACCAGGTGTCCGCGCGGCTGGCGACGCGCGCCGTGCGCGCGATGAAGCCGAACGCGAGCGCGGCGAACAGCGCGCTCGCGAGTCGTGCCGCATCGTGCAGCGGCATCACGCGCTGCAGCAGCCATGCGAGGCTGGTCGCGACCCACGCGTAAAGCGGCGGCTTTTCCATGAACGGCAGGCCGGCATTGGTCGGCACGACGAAGTCGCCCGTCTCGAGCATGTGCTGGATGATGCCGAACGTGTAGGTTTCGTCCTGTTTCCACGGATCGTGACCGAGTACGCCCGGCAGCACATACGCGCAGATCAGCGCGGCGACGAACAGCCATGCGCGCCAGCCGAGCAGGAGCGAGCGCTCGTGCGTGGCGCTGGTTGCGACGGTCGAGGCGGCGTCGGGCGTGCCGGCGACGTCGAGCGTTGCGGTGAGGTCGGTGTCGGCGGTCGAGCGGGTGTGCTGAGCCGGGGCGGGCACAGACGTGCGTCGCCGGCTGGGCGCTGCGGTTCCGGGCATGGAAAAGATCTCGGGTCGAGTCGAGCCGGTCCGGCGACATGGGCAGGACCGATTAGGGCCACATCAGGGGGTAACGGACAGGTGTTGATGAGGCCTGTCTGAATGCCCGCTAGTAGACCACGGATTTATTACGAGAGTTTACTCGTAGCGTCACGGAATTGTGGAGATTTGTGGTGTCGTGACGACTGATCGTCTCGGGCGGCGGTTTTTGCTGCGCCGCAGTACGGCATTACCGGCCGCCGCCGACGTCGAGCAGGGCACCCGTCGTGTAGGACGCCGCGTCGCCAAGCAGCCAGACGATCGCTTCGGCGATCTCCTGCGCTTCGCCCGCGCGGCCGAGTGGCGTCGTTGCGCCGAGGCGGGCCGCACGGCCCGGCTGGCCGCCGCTCGCGTGAATTTCGGTCTCGATCAGGCCGGGGCGTACCGCGTTGACGCGCACGCCGTGCGGGCCGAGTTCCTTCGCAAGACCGATCGTCAGCGAATCGACCGCGCCCTTCGAGCCCGCGTAGTCGACGTATTCGTTCGGCGAGCCGAGCCGGGAGGCGATCGACGATACGTTGACGATCGCGCCGCCGCGGCCGCCACGGTCGGTGGACAGCCGGCGCGCCGCTTCGCGCGCGCACAGGTACGCGCCGAGCACGTTGGTGTCGAACATCCGCCGCAGCCGGTCGGCCGGCATGTCGGCGAGCGGCATCGACGGCGCGACGATGCCCGCGTTGTTCACGAGCGCGTCGAGGCGACCGAATGCGGCCGTGACGGTGTCGAACATCGCGACGACGTCGGCTTCGTTCGCGACGTCGCCCGCGACGACGCAGGCACGGCCGCCCGCGTCGCGGACGGCCTGCGCGGTGAGTTCGGCCGCCGCCGCGTCGCGCGCGTAGTTGATGCCGACGTCCCAGCCGCGCCCGGCCGCGAGCACGGCGGTCGCGCGGCCGATGCCACGGCTCGCGCCGGTGATGAGGACGGCCTTGCGGTCGGACGGTGCGGTCATCGCGTGCGGGTTCCGGTGACGGTTACTTGGCCGCGTCGGGCGCCCACTTGTCGCGGGCGGGCGGCTGGTAACGACGCAGTCGCTCGATCAGTTCGACGGGTTCGGATTCGACGCACAGCGCGTCGAAATAGGCCGGACGCATGAAGCCTTCGTCGACCGTATGGCGCAGCAGCGCGATCAACGGATCGTAGAACGAATCGATGTTGTAGACCGCGACGGGCTTGCGGTGATAACCGAGCTGCGCCCACGTGTAGACCTCGAAGAGCTCTTCGAGCGTGCCGGCGCCGCCGGGCATCGCGACGAACGCGTCGGAGAGGTCGGCCATCATTTTCTTGCGGTGGTGCATGTCGGGCACGACGTGCAGTTCCGACAGCCCCGTATGGCCGACTTCCTTGTCGACGAGCAATTCGGGGATCACGCCGACCGCCCGGCCGCCGGCCGCCATCACTTCGTCGGCGATCACGCCCATCAGGCCGACGCGGCCGCCGCCGTAGACGAGCGTGAGGCCCGCATCGACGAGCGCGCGGCCGAATGCGCGCGCGGCGTCGGCATAGACGGGCCGGACGCCGGACGACGAGCCGCAGTAAACACAGACTGCCTTCATTGCTTGGAATCCTTGGCGGGGGCCTGCCCGGTGACGACGGGGCTGTCTGCCGGGCGCGGCGAGCCGTCGCGCGGCGGCAGGTAGTCGGTGAACTGGCGCTTCGGCAGCTTGCCGGAGACCAGGTCGTCGAACAGCTGGCGCGAACGGCCGCGCAGGTACGGTGCCATCACGGAGATCACGTGCATGCTGACCTGGTGCAGTTCCTCGCGGATCGCGTCCTGGTCGTTGTACTTGCGCGGATGCATCACGTACTGATACGACAGCCAGTACGTCGAAATGACGGCCATGTTGGTGGCGATGACCTCGATCTCGGCGGGTGTCGCGACCATCTCGGCGTCGGACACGAGCAGCTCGCACATGTCGCGCGCGAAGCGCACCTTGTGGCTGATGATCTGCTTGAAGTGCGTCTCGAGCGTGCGATTGCGCGCGAGCAGGTCGTTGAGGTCGCGATACAGGAACCGGTAGGTCCACATGAAATCGGCCATGTACTGCAGGTACGACCAGGTTTCGTCGATCGTCGGACGGTGATCTTCGGGAAAGCGCAGCCGCCGTTCGATCTGCTGCTCGAACTGCGCGAAGATGCTGTTGATGATGTCGTCCTTGTTGCGGAAATGGTAGTACAGGTTGCCTGGACTGATTTCCATTTCCTCGGCGATCGTCGTGGTCGTGACGTTCGGCTCGCCGATCTCGTTGAAGAGTTTCAACGACAACTCGAGAATCCGTTCGCGGGTGCGGCGGGGAGGTTTCGCTTCCATGTCGTCCGGCCCTGTGTGTGCCGGACTGGCGGGCGCTGCAATCGATGCTGCGTGATTCGTCCGGCGCGGGTTGCTGTTCTATGTCTAGCGGACGATTATAAACCGGGGTTTCGCCACATCGGGCGCATTTCGTGTGCGCGGCCCCGCACGGCGCATGGTGCAGCGCCGCACGCGGGCGGTGCGCGGCGCGTGCGCCCGGCGCTCGTCTAGAAGCCCAGCCAGTGTGCGACGACCGGGCCGAGCACGAAGGCCCACGTCGTCACGCACGCGAACAGCGCGACGGTCACGGCCGCGCTGCCGAGGTCCTTCGCACGCTTGGAGAGTTCGTGGCGTTCGAGCGAGATGCGGTCGATCGCGGCCTCGACGCTCGAGTTCAGCAGCTCGACGATCAGCACGAGCAGCACCGACGCGATCAGCAGTGCGCGCGAGGCGGCCGGCACCGGCGCAAACGCGCCGATCGGGAGCATCAGCGCGGCGAGCGTGAGTTCCTGGCGAAACGCGCTCTCCTCGCGGATCGCGACGCGAAAACCGTTCAGCGAATGCTTGAGCGCGTACCAGGCGCGCGTGATGCCGCGGTGGCGCTTGTACGGGTTCGGCGGCAACGGCGTCAGCCGATCGTCGGGGCCGAGCGGCTCGTGCGCGTGCACGTCCGCATCGGCATGCGGCTCATCCTCGTCGAACGGACGGTGCCGTTGCGGCGTGGCGTCGGGGGGCGGGGACTTGTCGTTCAGGTCTCGTTTCAAACGGCGGCACCTTCTGCTGGCGAGTACGCGGTCTTCGGCAGCGGCTTCAGATGCGACGCGAACTGCTCGGACGCCGCGCGCCACGAAAAGCGTTCGGCCCATGCGCGCGCAGTCGCGCGTTCGATCTTCAGCGCTTCGAGGCAGGCTTCCTGCAGGTCCTCGTGCATCGCGCCGGCGTCGCCTTCGCCGAGCACGTCGATCGGGCCCGTCACGGGATACGCGGCAACCGGCGTGCCGCAGGCGAGCGCCTCGAGCAGCACGAGGCCGAACGTGTCGGTGCGACTCGGGAACACGAACACGTCGGCCGCAGCATACACCTTCGCGAGCTCGGCCTGTGACAGCACGCCGAGATAGTTTGCCTCCGGATAACGCGACTTCAGCTCCGCGAGCGCGGGACCTTCGCCCGCGACCCATTTCGAGCCGGGCAGGTCGAGGCGCAGGAACGCCTCGACGTTCTTCTCGATCGCGACGCGGCCGACATAGAGGAAGATCGGCCGCGCGGTATTGAGCACCTTCGATTCCATCGGCCGGAACACGTCGAGGTCGACGCCGCGGGTCCACAGCACCACGTTCGTGAAGCCGAATTTCTCGAGGTCCTGCTTGACGACCGGCGTCGGCGCCATCACCGCGAGCGACGGGCCATGGAACCAGTGCAGGAAGCGGTAGGTCGCCGCGAGCGGGATGCCGAAGCGCGCCTGCACGTACTCCGGAAAGCGCGTGTGATACGCGGTCGTGTACGGCAGCTTGCGCGAACGTGCATAGCGCCGCGCGGCGAGGCCGAGCGGGCCTTCGGTCGCGATGTGCAGCGCGTCGGGGGCGAACGCGTCGATCCGCGCGCGCAGCTTGCGGTACGGCAGGATCGACAGGCGGATCTCGGGGTAGGTCGGGCAGGGCACCGTGCGGAATTCCAGCGGCGTCAGCAGTTCGACGCGGTGGCCGAGCGCGGTGAGCTCGCGCGACGTGCTCTTCAGCGTGCGCACGACGCCGTTGACCTGCGGTTCCCACGCGTCGGTGACGATCATGATCTTCATCGCGGCAATGTCCTGTAGGTGCGGTTGTGTCAGGCAGTGGCCTTGGCCTTGCGCGACGTGGTGTCCGACGGTGCGGTGCGCATCACCGTCCAGTAGACGATCTTCAGTTCGCCTTCCATCGTTTCGACGAGTGCGGACAGGCTCTCGACCCAGTCGCCGTCGTTGCAGTACAGCACGCCATCGATGTCGCGGATCTCCGCCTTGTGGATGTGCCCGCACACGACGCCGTCGCAGCCGCGGCGGCGCGCCTCGTCGGTCATCACGGTCTCGAACTGCGAGATGAAGTTGACGGCGTTCTTGACCTGGTGCTTCAGGTACTGCGACAGCGACCAGTACTGGAAGCCGAGCCGGCTGCGGATCCGGTTGAACCAGCGGTTCAGCACGAGGATCAGCGTGTAGAGCGTGTCGCCGAGGTACGCGAGCCATTTCGCGTGCTGGATCACGCCGTCGAACAGGTCGCCGTGCACGATCCACAAACGTTTGCCTGCGAGCGTCGTGTGGAACGCCTCGCCGCGCACCTGGATGTCGCCGAACGCGAGGTCGCAAAACTGCCGCGCGCCTTCGTCGTGGTTGCCCGGGATGTAGACGACCTGCGTCCCCTTGCGTGCCTTGCGCAGGATCTTCTGCACGACGTCGTTGTGTGCCTGCGGCCAGTACCAGCCCTTTTTCAGTTGCCAGCCGTCGATGATGTCGCCGACGAGGTACAGGTACTCCGAATCGTTGTGGCGCAGGAAGTCGAGCAGATACGGCGCCTGGCAGCCGCTCGAACCGAGGTGGATGTCGGACAGCCAGATGGTGCGGTAGCGATGCGCGGACGAGTCGGGGTCGTCATGCTGCGTGGCATGACCGGCAGGCGGTTCTTGCGACACCAGCCCGTCGGTTGCGGCGGAACCGGACAGGAAGGCGGTGGCGGTGCGGGCGCCGAGAGGTTGACGGAACAGGGAGGTCGCAGACGTTTTCTGGCCCATGCATGACTCGCGCCGGTTGACATTACCGGCATTCCGCCATGCGGGCGTGACTGTGCCGTGACAGTCACGAGACGTTCTTATTACGACCGCTGCAAGGTGTTTAGCAGTGAATGCCGGGACGTTGTGTGGCCTGCCGTACCGAACGTCCGGCGCTTGTCCGGCAAGGCTGCCGGGCCGGGCGGGGGGGCGCCTCGGCGACGTTCTTTCGTCTGCTGAATGCGGTGTGTCAGTGCTTCAACGCGTCTGCGCGTCAGCGCGGAATGGCGACGATGCGCGTGCGTGCGATCCGGTCGTGCGGAAACTGGCGGCCGGCATGCAGCCGGGCCGCGCCGGCCCACACGACGATCCACGCGGCGGTGAGCGCGAGCGTGACGGGTACCGACAGGCCGAGGATCGGGTGCAGTGCGAGCGGCGGCAGGAACCACAGCCAGCCGAGCGCATAGCGGACGAGCGCGTGGCCCGCGCTCAGCGGCCGACCGCTCGACGATTCGAGCCGCAGCCGCCACGTCTTCATCGGCAGCGTCTGGCCGCCGTGGGTCCAGAACCAGACGAAGTACGCGCCGACCACGAGCGCGATCCAGGCGGCGAGCAGGTTGTGATGGACGAGGCCGTTGCGCTGCTGCGTCGCGAGGCTGAACGCGAGCCCGGCGAAGAACACCACGCCGAACAGCAGCACGCCTTCGTAGAGCAGCGCGGCGAGGCGCCGCCGCACGGACGGCGCGGCGGCCGGGTTTTCGGGGGCGCGGGCGTTCGCCACGGCCGCTCAGGAGCCCTTGAACAGCGAGGGGGCGTCGGCGGGCGACACCGGTGCCACGGCGGCCGGCGCGGATGCGGTGCCGGCCGTCGACGACGCGGGCACCGGCGGCGTGACCGCGGCCGGGACGGGCGCCGGCGCGGTGGTTGCGCCGCTTGCGGCGTGATCGTGCGAGTTGACGAGGCGGCGGACGTCACGGTCGGCGACGGTCGGCGGTGCGCTGACGACGCTCGGCCGGCGGCGGCGCTCGGCGGCCGCGAGACGTTCCTTCTGCTCCTCGGGGAGTTGCTGGTACGCCTTCCAGGCCCGCTCGCGCGCCTGCGCGGACAGCTCCTTCGCACTCTGGTAGTTCTCGCGCGCGACGCGGCGCTGCTCGGGCGTCATCCGCGCCCATTCGGTCATCCGCTCCTGCAGGCGCTTTTGATCATCGGGCGTCAACTTCGCGAAACGCGATGCGATCTTCAGCCATTTGCGCTTGCGCGCGTCGCTGAAGCCGTCCCACTGGTCGGCGAACGGCGCGAGTGCCGCGTGTTGCGCCGGCGTGAGGCGCGCCCAGGACAGCGGGCCGGACGCGGCCGGCAGCGGCAGGGGCAGCGGGGGGAGTTCGGTGGTCAGCCCGGTCGCGGCCGACGCGGGCGCGGCAGGGCTGTTGGCCGCGGCGGTGGGCGTCGCGGGGGGCGGGTGGAATCGTGGGTACGTGGCGACGTAGGAAACGGCGATCGCGATTACGCATCCGAAAAATACGGCCAGGCCGCGCTTCTGACTCACCCGTGCGATCCCCTCGTTATTGTCTGTTAGTGCGCACGCGACAGATACGCGTTGAACCCGTGATCGAGGTACGCGTTGAGCGGCA
>NZ_WIXR01000075.1:0-19123 GCF_019425585.1 Burkholderia sp. COPS
CAGCCGCTCGACGTCGCGCGCCTGGCCGAATTCCCGATCATCAGCTTCTCGCGCCACTCGGGGCCGCACGCGACGATCGAACGGCTGTTCGCGGCCGTCGAGCGGCCGGCCAGCATCAACTGCATCACGTCGGTCGCCGCGATGATCCGCCTCGTCGCCGACGGCTTCGGCGTGGCCGCGCTGCCGCCCGCGATCATCGGGCGCGAGCTGCACGAAGGCGCGCTGGAACTGCTCGACGTCGAACCCGAATTCCCCGCGCTGCCGCTCGTCGCGACGTACCGCAGCCAGGGCCTGCCGGTGGCCGCGCGCATCGCGGAACTGGCCAGCGAAGTCGCACGCGCGATGCCGGCCGCCGCAAGCCACGCCAAGCCGGCGAAAGTGACACCGACACCGACCACGGCCGATCGCACGGACGGCACACCCGCCCGCCCCGCGACGAAGGCAACAGCCAAAACACCGACGAAAGCGAAACGCACGACGCCATCCGCATCGCCCGCCACGTCCCCCGCCAAACGCCGCCCGCGCCGCTCATAAGAAAACCTGTTCACCGCGAATTTGTTTTCTTGTTGGACGGGCACGGCCCGTCTTCGGGACACTGCGGTTCCTGACACGCCCCCCGTCACGAGGAACCCGCGATGACCCGCTTCTCCCTTCCGCACGGCCAGCTTTGCGTCTGGACGGATATCGACCCCGCGCACGAAGCCGATTTCAACGCGTGGTACGACCGCGAGCACATGCAGGAACGTGTCGCGATTCCGGGCTTCACGCATGCACGGCGCTTTCGCGCGACCGATCGCGGCCCGCGCAAGTACCTCGCGCTGTACGTGACGGACGCGCTCGACGTATTCCACGGCGATGCGTACCGGCGCGCGTTCACGCAGCAGACCGCATGGTCGCTCGCGAACTTCGAGCGCATGACGGGCACGCAGCGGCGCGTCGGCGAACTGACGATCGAGGCCGGCGACGGTGAAGGCGCGCATCTCGCACTGTTCGTGCTGCCGCCGGATCGCATCGACGTGCCGCAGCTGCGCGAACGCTTCGACGACGTGCTGCACGAACCGGGCATCCATGCCGCACGGCTTTTTCGCACCGCGCCCGACCTGTCCGCACCGATCGGCGCCGATGCGGCCGCCCGCCCGGCCGCCGACGCGCTCGTGCTGATCGAAGGCAGCGATGCGGCCGCGACGCGACGCGTGGCCGCCACGCTCGCCGGCCACGACGACGTGCGCACCTTCGCGCTGCTGTGGCGCGCCGCCGCGCCGCTGCATGCGGCACGCGGCGCCGTCGACACCGAGCCTGCTGCCGCCGCCGCGCTGCCGGCCTGATCGCCTGCGCCGGTCGCCCACGCCGGTCGCCCACGCCGGTCGCCCCGCATGCGCGCGGCACGCCCGCGCATCGGCCCGGCGCTCCATCCCGTTCCCCGTCACGACATGCCCGACACCATGAGCACTCTCGCCCAGCCCGCCGCCCACGCGCCCCGCCGCGTCCGCAACAGCCGACTCGCGACCGCGAGCATGATCGGCACGTCACTCGAGTGGTACGACTTCACGATCTACAACACGCTCGCCGCGCTCGTCTTCAACCACTTGTTCTTTCCGTCGGTTGATCCGCTGGCCGGCACGATCCTCGCGTTCTCGACCTATGCGGTCGGCTACGTGTCGCGCCCGCTCGGCGGTTTCGTGTTCGGCAATCTCGGCGACCGCATCGGCCGCCGCGCGGTGCTGATGCTCACGCTCGTGCTGATGGGCGTGACGACCGCGCTGATGGGGGCGCTGCCGACTTATGCGCAGGCCGGCATCCTGAGCCCGATCCTGCTCGTCGCGCTGCGCTTCGTGCAGGGCGTCGCGCTCGGCGGCGAATGGGCCGGCGCGGTGCTGCTGTCGGTCGAGCACGGCGACCAGAAGCAGCGCGGGTTGTCCGCATCGTGGACGCAGATCGGCCCGTCGTTCGGCACGCTGCTCGGCACCGGCTGCATCGCGCTCGTGACGCTGTCGACCACGTCCGGGGACTTCCTGTCGTGGGGCTGGCGCGTGCCGTTCGCGGCCAGCGCGCTGCTCGTCGTGTTCGGTTTCTGGCTGCGGCGCGGCGTCGACGAAACGCCGCAGTTCGAACAGCTCGCCGAATCGCACGCGACCGCCGAGGTGCCGGTCGCGGACGTGCTGAAGTACCACTGGAAGCGCCTGCTGATCGCGGGCGGTTCGCGAATCGGTTCGGACGTGCTGTATGCGCTGATCGTCGTGTTCACGCTGACCTACGTGACGACCGTGCTGCACCTGTCGCGCCCCGTCGCCCTGACGGCCGTGATGATCGGCACGGCCTGCAACGCGCTCGCGGTGCCGTTCTTTGGCGCGCTGTCGGATCGCTTCGGCCGCCGGCCCGTCTATCTCGCCGGCGCGCTCGCCGGGATCGTGTGGGCGTTCGTGTTCTTCGCGATGCTCGATTCGGCGCGCCCGGGCGCGATCGTCGCGGCCGTCGCGATCGGCCTCGTGATCCACGCGGTGATGTACGGCCCTCAGGGCGCGTTCGTGACCGAGCAGTTCCCGACCCGCGTGCGCTATGCGGGCTCGTCGCTAGCGTACACGCTCGCCGGCATCGTCGGCGGCGGCTTCGCGCCGCTCGTGATCGCCACGCTGTTCCGGCAGACCGGCACGACGACGGCCGTGTCGCTGTACGTCGCCGCCGCGCTCGTCGTCACGTCGATCGCGCTCGTCGTCGCGCGCGAAACCGCGCACCGGCCGCTCGCGGATTGAGCACCGCCGCGAGTCGCTCACTTCATTCGGACTTCAAACGGATACCCGCATGCAAACCCTGTCGTTCAACGTGATTTCCAGTCACCCCGCACCGGCCACCGTCGACGTCGAGATCGAGCGCGTCGTGATCGCCGGCTGGGCCGGCCGCGATCCGGCGGCGATCCGCGCGCATATCGACGAACTCGCGGCGCTCGGCGTTGCGCCGCCGTCGACCACGCCCTGCTTCTATCGCGTGTCGGCCGCGCTGCTCACGCAGGCGCCGTCGATCGGCGTGCTCGGCGCGCGCTCGGGTGGCGAGATCGAATGCGTGCTGGTCGACAGCCCGGCCGGCACGCTCGTGACCGTCGGCTCCGACCATACGGATCGCGAGGTCGAGGCCTACGGCGTCGCGGTGTCGAAACAGGTGTGCGCGAAGCCGCTCGGTCGCGACGCGTGGCTTTACGCGGACGTCGCGGATCACTGGGACGCAATCGAGATGCGTGCGTGGCTGATCCCGCGCGATGGCGAGCGCACGGCCTACCAGCACGGCGCGGTCAGCGGCCTGCTCGCGCCCGACGTGCTGTGGCATCGCTTCGACGATCGCCGCACGATGCCCGCGCGCTGCGCGATGTATGGCGGCACGGTCGCCGTGCATGGCGCGATCGCGGCGATGGGCGACGGCGATGCGTTCGAAATGGAACTGCACGATCCGGTGCTCGGGCGCAGCCTTCGGCACCGCTATGCGGTGGAGGTGCTGCCGGTCGTCGCGTGACGGGCCACGAGGCATCGCGGGACACACGGGCACGACGGCGCTCCGTCGCGTCGCCCGCCCCGGCTAGTACGGCTGAAAGCAATGATAGTCCGGGAAGTTGACCTGCGAGTTGTCGCAATACAGCACACCCACCAGGTTGGTGCACCCGCTCAACGCGAACATGATTGCCCCCGCAACCGACACTTTCCATCCGACATGCAGCATTGCGCCCCCGGTTTCGCTTTCTCGACGTTGCCGCCATGATGCTCACCGGACGCGCCCGGGTATGTGGAGAATTGTTGTCCCGCGGGTTCGTCGGTTCACCAGGACGCTTTCCCGTGCTCATACCCATGCCCGGGCAAAACCGCGGCCCGGGAAAGCGGACGACGTATCGCCGGCCCCGGCGCAAGCCGCGGCGGCGGCCGGCGTGCGCGCCGCCCCCGCCGCCCGTCATGCCTTGAACGTGACCCACGGCTTCAACCGGACCGCGCTGCGAATGAGGCCGGCCTGTTCCTGCGCGTCGATCACGGGCCCGATCGGCTTGTAGGCTTCCGGCGCTTCCTCGATGCGGCGCTCGTCGCGCAGCGTCACACAGCGCCACGTGCCCGGCGCCTGCTCCGCGCGCATCCGCCGCACCGCCTGCCGGCGCACGCTGCGGCCGGCGCCGTGGCTGCACGACCACAGCCAGTCGGGATGACCGAGCCCCGTCGCGAGAAACGACGCATCGCCCATCGATCCGGGAATCAGCGCGAGATCGCCGTCGCGGGCGGGGGTCGCCCCCTTGCGATGGACGTTCATCCCGTTTTCGCGCAGCACGACGTTGTGCGGCACGTCGACCACGAGTGCCGAACGGGTCTCGCCGGTGAGCTCCGCCAGTTCCTTGCGAACCATCTCGGCAAGCACGACACGGTTGAGCCACGCATAACGCGCGGCGGTGCCCATCGCGACGAGATAGTCGCGCGCCAGCTCGCCGGAAAGGCCGTACAGGCCGCTTTCCGGATGCCTGACGCCCGCCGGCCATGCCGCGCGCGCCCGGTCCATCCAGCGTCGCCCGACGTAGAAGCCGACATCGCGCGAACCGCTGTGGATCATCACGACGACGTCGTCCTTCGCGAGTCCCGCCCGGTAGGCCGCATGCCGGTCGAGCACGGCGTCGACCACCTGCAGTTCGACGAAATGATTGCCCGAGCCCGGAGTGCCGAGGCAAGGGTCGCGGAATACCTCGCGCGACCCGACATGCGCGTCGGGCGCGTATTTCGCGCTGCCGTCGAACCGGTCGAGGCCGATGCACGACGACAGTTCGTCGATGAGCCGGTCGCGGTCGACGTGCGCCCAGAGCCCCTGCGGCGCGACGCGATCGACGAATGCCGCCGGGCCCGCGTCGAACAGCGCGCGGAAGGCATCGCTGCCGACCGGCACGTCGCGCCGGTCGGCGAGAATCGCCCGCGTCAGCCGCTCGACGAGCGCCGTCTCGAACGGCGCGAGCGCCGAACGCTTGAGGCCCGTGGTGACGAGACGCATCCCGCAGTTGATATCGGTGCCGATCGCGGCGGGAATCACGAACGCGTCGTTGGTCGCGACGATCGAGCCGACGGGCGCGACCCCGCCCGGATGAAAGTCCGGCGTCGCGCAGGCCTTGCATACGCGCTGATGGCCATCCGGCGAACGGACGGCCGCGAACGCAAGCAACTGCTGGACGGCCTTCTCCTCGAGCGGGAGCGAAGCGGGCAACAGGACGGACGCCTGCGCCAGTTCATTGCGCAGGTGATAGATGCCGGCGTGATGGTCGACACGGATGCCTTGCCGTTGCAAGGCCTTTTTTAAACGAGGAAAGGTAGACATCGCTGCTGAAAATGAAAAAGGTACGACGCGACCTCCGGCATTCCGGCGGTCGTGGGTACCTTCCTGCAGCAGCGTCGAGGAAGGGAGCGCGGATCATAGCAGAACGCGATTGCGTTCGCGCGCCCCCGTTGCTCACTTGAGACACCCGAGCCCCGCCAGCGTCGCCTCGATCGCGGTATCGAGCGGCGTGACCGGCTCGCGGCCGAGCACCGCGGTCACCCGCGTGTTGTCCAGCCGGATCGGCTCGCGCCACAGGTAGCGCATCTCGAGCAATTCGCGCAGCGTCGTGACGAACGGCGCCGCGACCCACACGAACCACCACGGGAACTTGCGCATCGTCGGACGCAGCCCGTGCCGCTGCGCGACGCGGCGCACGGCGTCCGCCATCTGCGTGCCGTCCGCGTCCCAGTGCCCGCCGAGGTGAAAGCGCGCGAACGGTTCGAGCGTGTCGCGCCGCTCGATCAGCTCGACCATCGTGCGCGCGGCGTCCGGCACATACGACCACTGATGCCCGACGCCGTCCCGCCCCGGCACGCTGATGGCCGCCACCGGCTGCCCGGCCTTGACGAGCCCCGCCGCAAACCAGCTGTTGCCGGTGAGCTTCGGCCCGAAGAAATCGCCTGCGCGCACGATGATCGTGCGAACGCCATGCGCGGCCGCATCCTGCAGCCGGCGCTCCAGTTCGACGCGGATCGCGCCCTTGCGCGTCGACGGATGCTGCGGCGCATCTTCGTGCAGCACCGGAAACGCATCGGCGCCGTAGTTGTACACCGTACCCGGCAGCACGACGGTGGCCTGCTCCGCCTGCGCCGCCGCGATCGTGTTGTCGATCATCGGCAGCACCTGCCCGGCCCAGTTCCGGTAGCCGGGCGGATTCACCGCGTGCACGATCACGCTGCACCCGCGCGCGGCCCGGACGACCGCGTCGCGGTCCATCGCGTCGCCGCGCATCCATGCGATGCCGTCGCGCTCCACGGTGTCGGCGTCGAGCCCGCGCTTCAGCGCGCGCACCTGCCAGCCCGCATCGCGCAGCTGCCGCGCGACTTCCCCGCCAATCCCGCCGCTTGCGCCGAGCACGAGTGCCTGCCGTTGCGTCCCGCCTGCGTGGTTCGTCATTGCCGCTCTCCTTGAATGAACCGTCATGACACGCATTCTGGCGCGCCGGAGGCTATCAAGGAATTGCCGAACACAATGGATCGGCTATACATTTATGCATGACCACCGATCTGAACTGGGAACGCTACCGCACCTTCCTTGCCGTGCTGACGGAAGGCTCGCTGTCCGGCGCGGCGCGGGCGCTCGGCATCACGCAGCCGACGGCCGGCCGCCACGTCGCGGCACTCGAGGCCGCGTTCGGCCAAACGCTGTTCACGCGCTCGCCGTCCGGCCTGCTGCCGACCGAGGCGGCGCTCGCGCTGCGCGGCCATGCGGAGGCGCTGCGCAGCGCGGCCGCCGCGTTCGAGCGGGCGGCCGCGAGCCACGGCGCCGGCGTGCGCGGCATCGTGCGGATCTCGGCCAGCGACGTGATCGCCGTCGAAGTGCTCCCGGCGGTTCTCGCGCAATTGCGGCGCAACCATCCGGGGCTCGTCATCGAGCTGGTGCCGACCGACCGCATCCAGGACGTGCTCAAGCGCGAGGCCGACATCGCGGTCCGGATGGCGCCGCCCGCGCAGGAGGCGCTCGTGGCGCGGCGCATCGGCGAAATCGATGTCGCGCTGTATGCGCGCGACGACTACCTGGCGCGCAACGGGGCGCCCGCGACGATCGACGAACTCGCGCATCACGCGCTGATCGGCTTCGACACGGTCACGCCGTTCATCCGCTCGGCGGGCCGCGGCATGCCGATGTGGAAGCGCGACGCATTCTCGCTGCGCACCGACAGCAACCTGGCGCAGCTCGCGATGATCCGCGCCGGCTACGGAATCGGCTTCTGCCAGACCGGGCTCGCGAAACGGGACGCGCGGCTCGTGCGCGTGCTGCCGGACGGGCCCGCGATGCAGCTGGAAACGTGGGTCGTGATGCACGAGGACTTGCGCACGAACCCGCGCTGCCGTGCGGTGTTCGATGCGCTGGCCGACGGGCTGCGTGCGTATGTGAACGGCGAACCGGCCGAATAGGCGGTTGGGCGGTTGGGCCGTTCAGCCGTTCAGCCGTTGAGCCGTTGAGCCGTTGAGCCGTTGAGCGATTCGCAGCGGCGAAGGTAAAGCAAACGAATCGCCCGAGCGGCGCTATTCGTAGCTTTTCCCGGCGAACAGGATGTCCGCCATGCGCCGCCACGGATTGTCGGGCAGGTCGTAGTAGCGCAGCCCTTCCTCCGACGCCTCGGCCCAGTCGACCATCGCGTCCAGGTACTCGCCGATCGAGTGGTTTTCCCAGCCGAGCGCGGCGCGCGCATACGGCGACGGCGGCAGGTCGGCCTCGAGCTGCCGCTCCTTGTTCCAGTCGTGGCCGAGCACGCGCAGGAAGTGGATCAGCGAGCGTTCGTCGACCACGCGCTCCAGCGCATCCTGCAGCTTCGCGGCCATCTGGCGTTGCAGTTCGTCGTTCATTTTTTTCTCCTGGCGCGCCTCTCAGGTACGCGCCGCCGCGCATCGCGCGGCCCGGTTCCACGGTTCCTCGGTTCTACATCAGCAATTGCCGCGACAGCACCTCGCGCGCCTGCGTGACGGTTTCGCGTTCGCCCGGCATCGGCGGCGTCAGCGAAAACACCGCATCGGGCAGCGGCGGCAGACGGTATTTCGCGCCGAGCCGCATCATGCCCTCGCCGATCGCCGACGCGCACAGACAGCCCACACCGAGCCCCGCCGCCAGCATCGACTGCAGCCCCGCGACCCCCGACGCGCTGTGCACGAGCCGGTACGGCATATGCCGTTCGTCGAGCGCGCGCACCGCGACCTGATGCATCATGCAGTCGTCCGGCAGCAGCACGAGCGGCAACGGCTCGGGCAGTTGCTCGGCGAGCGCGGGCGACGCGACCCACGACAGCGGCTCACGCCGCAGCACCCAGCGCGTATCGGCCGACGCCGGCCGGAACGGCCCGCTCGACAGGTTCATCACCACGCCGAGATCGACCTGCCCCCGCGCATGCGCCGCCTCGATGTCCGCGCTCTTCATCGCGCTGACGTGCAGGCTCAGTTGCGGGTAGCACTCCCGCAGCCGGGCCAGCAGGCCCGCGACTTCGTTCGTCCGGTAGTAATCGGTGATCGCGACGCGCAGTTCGCCCTTGATCGCCTGCCCGCGCACTTCGTCGAACGCGGCCTCGTTCAGCGCGACGATGCGCCGCGCGTGCTGCAGCAGCCGCGAGCCGGCCGGGGTCGGCTCGACGCCGCGCTTGCTGCGCACGAACAGCGGCACGCCGGCGCGCGATTCGAGCTTGCGCACCTGCTCGCTGACCGTCGACTGCGACAGGTGCAGCAGCGGCGCGGCGGCCGTCAGGCTGCCGGCATCCGCCACCGCCGCGAAAGTACGCAACTGATCCAGGTCGAAACCGCGCATCGCCCTTCTCCATCCATCGAATAACCCGATGGATGCTACCACCAATTCCCGCTTTTCCGATTCATTGACACCACCCAGAATGGGGGTCAATCGCCCGCCCCCGGCCGAACCGGCGCCCCCGGCGCCGCGTCCGGCGTGGATGCGGCCCTCGTTTCTTCGGACTGGTTTCCATGACCCACGACACCCTTGCCCCCTGCGGCCCGGCCGGCACGGCCGCCGCGGCGACACCGCGCAGCCACCACGGCTGGGCGCTGGTGGTCCTGCTGGTTGGCGCGATTTTGCCGCCGCTCGACTACTTCATTGTGAATCTGGCGCTGCCGGCCATCCGCGACGGCATCGGCGCGCGCCCGGCCGAGCTGCAGCTCGTCGTGTCGGCATACGCGTGCGCGAACGCCGTCGTGCAGATCACCGGCGGCCGGCTCGGCGACCTGTACGGCCGCAAGCTCATGTTCATGATCGGGATGGCCGGCTTCGTCGTCGCGTCGACGCTGTGCGGGCTCGCCGGCAGCGGCGCGGTGCTGGTCGGCGGCCGCGTGCTGCAGGGCCTGTTCGCCGCGATCCTCGCGCCGCAAGTGCTCGCGACGATCCGCAGCGTGTTCAGCCCGCAGGAGCAGGTGCGCGTGATGGGCTTCTACGGTTTCGTGTTCGGCCTCGCGGCCGTGATCGGCCAGCTCGGCGGCGGTGCGCTGATCAGCCTGCATCCGTTCGGGCTCGGCTGGCGCGCGATCTTCCTCGTCAATCTGCCGATCGGCATCCTGGCGCTGGTCGGCAGCTGGCGCTTCATCCCGGAAAGCCGGCCGCCGCGCAGCCAGCGCATCGACGTGCCCGGCATGGCACTGCTGTCGCTGTTCCTGCTGATGCTCGTCTACCCGCTCACGCACGGGCGCGAGGCCGGCTGGCCGCTATGGATGGTCGCGTGCCTCGTCGGCGCGCTGCCGATGCTCGGCGCGCTGCTGGCGGTCGAGGCGCGCCGTCTCGCGGGCGGCCACGATCCGCTGCTCGACGTGCGCCTGTTCCGGAACCCGGTCGTCGCACTCGGGCTCGTGCTGGCGTTCCTGTTCTATACGCTGAGCGCGTTCTTCCTGAGCTACGGGATCTATCTGCAGGGCTGCCTGAACTGGTCGCCGCTCGCATCGGGGCTCGCGATCCTGCCGCTCGGGCTCGGCTTCCTGTCGAGCCCGCTGCTGATGCCGCGACTCGTCGGCCGGTTCGGCGGCTATCGCGTGCTCACGCTCGGTTTCGCGATGCTCGCGGCCGGCGTCGCGACGGCCGCCGCGCTTGCCGGTGCGGCCGCGCCGGGCCCCGGCTTCTACGTGGGGATCGCGGCGATCGGTGTCGGCCAGGGCCTCGTGCTGCCGTCGGTCGTGCGGATCGTGCTCGCGGAAGTCGATACCGCGCGCGCGGGCGTGGCGTCCGGCATGGTCACCGCGATGCTGCAGATCGGCGCGGCCGTCGGCGCGGCGACGCTCGGTGGCGTGTTCTTCGCGCGGCTCGGCACGCATCCGGCCGCGCTCGATTATGTGCAGGGCTTCAGAACGTCGATGTTCGCGCTGACGGCCGTGCTGCTCGCGTGCATCGCGCTGTCGGCCATGCTCGGGCCGCTGCATCGGCGGCTGCATGCGGGCGCGTGACGCGGAGCCGGCGCGCATTGCCGGCGCGGCTCGAGACGCGCGGCACGTGCGCACCGCTTGCCGGCATCGGGCGTGTCGTCATGGCTTGCGCTGCGCGTGCCGCGCTTCCCACTCCGCCAGTTCGACGCGATAGCGCGCCAGTGCTTCGTCGTACAGGTCAAAAACGCACGGCGAACAACCGCTGTTGCAGCAGTCTTCCAGTTCGGGCTGTACGGGCGGGGTCGGACGCGGATCGTCGATGGACGGATCGGTGGGGGCAGGCGTGGGCACGGCGAAAATCGAATGGCGGAAAAGATCCAGTATAAGTGGATGCCGCCCGGCCTGTCGGCGGTGACACCCGGCAAACGCTGCATCACATCCCCAGGATCGTCACCTGGTCGTGGCGAAGCCGAACGTCGCGTGTCCACGCGTCGACTTCCGCGATCACGCCGGCCAGCGCGGCGCAGCTTGCGTCGAGACGCGCGACGAAAGCCTGCCGCGATCCGCTGAAAATGAAACCGAGCCGGTCGAGCGCGTCGGTGCGCTGCGCGGCGTTGCCGAGCCTCCTGCCCGTGTCGGCCAGTTCGGCGACGATCGCAAGCCAGTCGGCCATGCCGACGGCGTTGAACGCGTAATGGTCGTAGTCGGGGATCTGCCGCGCGATTGCCGCCTCGAGCAGCCCGAACACTTCCTCGTCGAAGAACAGCGACCCGGCATTCCAGCAGGTGCGCGCATACGGCCCGCCCATGAGTTCGACGTACGCGGTGCCGTCGAGCGCCGCACGATCCTTGATGACGCGGATATCGTCCATGTGTGTCGTCTTGATCGCGGAACAACGCCCCATGCGTCGCCGCGCGTTCATCCATAATGGCGCGATTGTCGACGAAGCGAGCGGTGCTGTCGACGGCGCGCCTCCGTTGCGCGGCCGCTCGCCGCAAGCCGTGCAGCCGCCGCCCCACAGGAGCCGCGTGATGGCCGAAGCAGTGAATCCGCCGGAAGTCTGGGCGCCGTTCGGCGCGTTCTCGATGGCCGTGATCCAGGGCAACGGCCGGATCGTGCATCTGAAGGGGCAAGTGGCGCTCGACCGCGACGGCCAGGTGGTCGGCCACGGCGACATGCGCATGCAGGTGCGGCAGACGCTCGACAACATCCGCGCCGTGCTCGCCGCGATGGGCGGGCAGATGCAGGACGTGATCTCGCTCGTCCACCATGCGACCGACATCGATGCCTTCATGCAGGCCGGCGACATCCGCAGCACGTATTTCGCCGCGCCCTATCCGGTGACGACGACCGTCCAGGTCGAACGTCTCTACCATCCCGACCTGCTGATCGAGATCACCGCCGTCGCCGAAATTCCGCTCGCGCGTTTTCGCCGGCCCGCATCGCGCGCGTGAAGCGCGGCTGTCCCGCGCCGGATGACGCGCCGGCCGTCGCATTGCCGACCGGCGCTTCCTCGCCACCCGCGTGCCTACTTCGCCTGCGCGCCCGGCTTCACGGCGCCCGCGGCCGCCTTGTCGGCCAACGGTTGCCACGCGGCGCCGAGCGAATACCAGTCGACGCGGCGCGTGAGCGTCATGATGCCGGCGAGGATCGCGAACAGCAGCAGCGAACCGAGCATCAGCGCGTTGTCTTCCGACAGCAGCAGCCCGTAGAGCGCCGCGTACAGCACCGCGAGCAGCGCCGAGAACACCGCGCCGCGCTTCACGCTGTGCAGCACGAACGACAGGTAGAAACCGAGCAGCCCGATGCATGCACCGCTCGCCGCGAGATACGCATACGCAAACGCGATGTGTTCGGAGAGGCTCAGCAGCAGCAGGAAGAACAGCGCGAGCGACAGGCCGACCAGCGCGTACTGGATCGGGTGAATGCGCAGCCGCTTCACGAGCTCGTACATGAAGAAGCTCGCGAACGTGAGCATCACGAACAGCGCACCGTACTTCGTTGCGCGTTCGGCCTGCAGATAGACGTTCACGGGTTCGATCATCGACACCGACGCCGTTTCGATCGCGCCTTCCCCGTTGCCGGTCGCGATCTGCTCGCGCGCCTTCGTGTTGAACGACGTCACACGCCAGTTGCCGGTGAAGCCGCGCGCATCGACCGTGCGGTTGTTCGGCAGGAACGCGCCGTCGAAACTCGGATGCGGCCACGTCGACTTCAGCGAGAAATCGTTCTGGTCGCCCACCGGCGCGAACGCGACGGACTCCGCGCCCCGCAGCGGCAGGTCGATGCTGAACGGCACGACCGCGCCAGCTCCCGCTCCCGCGCCTGCTTCGGCCAGCGCCGCGAGGTCGACGTTCGCGTGCACACCCTGGCGCAGGCTGTCCAGCCGCGTGCCCTGCTCCACGTCGAAACGCGCGCCGCCGATACGCACGTCGGGTTGCGCGGTCAGCCCGCGAATGTCGCCGATGCCGATCGCGACATAGGCGTTGTCGACCTTGAAGCTCACGTGGCCGTCCGCCTGCGGCAGCTTCTTCAGGTCCGGCAACGCCAGCGTGCCGGTCAACCGGCTCGTCAGTTCGTACACCAGCGCCTTGTGGATGCCGCGATAGCGGACGCTGGTCGTCAGCGTGCCGTCGACGTTCAGCGTCTTCGGAAACACGAGCAGGCGCTTCGTCTCGCTTCTCAGGCTCGTCTTCGTCGCGCCGCCGGCGGGCGTCTCGTCGCGCACGCGCGTGACTTCCGTGTAAGGCACGACAAGCACGGGCCCCGACACCGTCTGCGGCCCCGCATAGCTCGACCAGATGCTCTGCAGCGCGTCCATGCGATACGCGGAGCGTTCGTGCACGATGCTTTGCACCATCTGCAGCGGGATCAGGATCAGCAGCGCAAGCAACGCGGTGATCACGAATTTGAACAACAGGACTCGATTCATGGCCGACAGGTACCGGAGTAAAAGGTACCGCCAGCATGCGCCGGCCCGGTGAAGGGCGATTGAAGCCGGTGTGAAGCGAATGTGGGGCGAATGTGGGGCGAACGTGAAGCGCGGTCAGGCCGCCGACGGCAGCGTGAGCGTCGCGCACGCGCCGCCTTCGTCGCGGTTCGCGAGCGCGACCTGGCCGCGGTGCAGCATCGCGACTTCGCGGACGAAACACAGCCCGAGGCCCGTGCTGCGATCCTGCCCGTCGGGGCGCGGCAGCGAATAGAAGCGCTCGAACACGCGCGCCAGTGCGTAGTCGGGCACGCCGGGGCCGTCATCGGCGACGCGCACGATCGCGACGTGCGCCCTGCCCGCCGGCTGCCGTTCGAGCGCGATGCGGATCGTGCTGCCCCGCGGCGCGAAATCCAGCGCGTTGTCGAGCAGGTTGCCGAGCGCCTGGCGCAGCAGGAACGGATCGCCTTCGACGACCGCCGGGGCGGCCGCGTCGTTCGCGTCGATCGCCAGGTTCACGCCGCGCTGCCGTGCGCGCGGCTCGATATCGTCGACGAGCTGTTCGAGCACCGGCCGCAGCGCGACCGGTTCGCGCACCGACAGCCGCTGCTTCTGTTCGACTTCGGCGAGCGCGAGCAGCTTGCGGATCATCTGTTCGAGGCGGCCGGCCTGGCGACGGATGTTCTCAGTGAAGCGCCGGCGGTTCGCAACCGGCATGTCTTCCTGCAACAGCTCGGCTGTACCGCTGATCGCCGCCAGCGGGCTTTTCATCTCGTGCGTGAGCGTGTGGATGTAGTTCTCGACGTACTGCCGGTCCTCCAGCCGCTGATGCATGCTTTCCACCGCGCGCCCGAGCTCGGCCAGCTCGCTCGCGCCCTGCAGCGGCATGTCGGCCCGCTCGCCCGCCGCAATCGCGCGCGCATAGCGCTGCAGGCGACGCAGCCCGACCACCAGCCACCAGGTGCACGCGACGCCGATCAGGATCGCGCCGCCCATCAGCAGCGCGCCGTACAGCATGATCTTGCGCTGGCTGCGCGCGATGAACGGCGCGACCGTCTGGTTCGGCTTCGCGATCGTCAGCACGCCGATGATCTCGTTGCCGCGCCGGATCGGTGCCGCCACGTGCATCACGGTGCTGCTGTCGTCGTTCGGATCGCTGCGCGTGCTGCGCGCGCCGTATTCGCCGCGCAGCGTCCGGTACACGTCGTTCCAGCGCGAATAGTCCTGCCCGAGCGCGCGGCCGGTCGAGTCGTAGCGCACGATGCCGTGCGCGTCGGTGATGTAGAGGCGGTAGCCGATCACGTTCTTCTGCACGCCCCACACGTTCGCGCTGACCGGGCGTTCGTGAAGTTGCGCGAGCTGCCGCGCGAAAGCGCCGTCGGCGATATGGCCGCTGGCCATGTCGTCGGCGGCCAGCGTCGCGAGCACTTGCGCGGTATCGACGAGGGTGTCCTCCATCGCCTCGCGCACGCCGGGCTTCACCTCCTGCACGAACACGCGCAGCGTGATCAGCGCGGCCAGCCCGACGATCAGGAAAAAGCCGAAGAAGATGCGCAGGCCGATATGCATGGGCGGTGCCGGTCGTTACGGTTGCAGCGAATAACCCATCCCGCGATGGGTGCGGATCGGGTCGCGCTCGGGGTCGATCGCGCGCAGCTTGGCGCGCAGCGTCTTGATGTGCGTGTCGACCGTGCGGTCGGCCGAATCGAAGGCCTCGTGCCACACGAGATCCATCAGCTGCTCGCGCGAGTAGATGCGCCCGGGATGCCGGACCAGCAGCGCCAGCAGCCCGAATTCGTAGCGCGTGAGATCCAGTGCGTGGCCGAGCCACGACACGCGCGCGCCATCGGTATCGACCGTGAAGCCCGGTGCGGTCGTCGCATCGGGTGCCGGCGCGGGCGCGGGTATCGATTCGGGGGCGGCCGCCCGGTGGAAACGCCGCAGGATCACGCGCACCCGGGCCGCCAGCTCGCGTGGCGAAAACGGCTTGACCACGTAATCGTCGGCACCGATCTCGAGCCCGACGATCCGGTCGATTTCGTCGTGCCGCGCGGTGAGGAAGATCACCGGCACGTCGGAGAACGTGCGCAGCCGCCGGCATACCTCGAAGCCGCTGAGGTCCGGCAAGCCGACGTCGAGCACGACGAGGTCGAAGCGCGCATCGCGCAGGCGGTCGAGCGCCGCCTGCCCGAGGGTGCAGTGGACGGTCTGCATGCCGTCGGTGCCGAGGGCGTAGACGATCGTGTCCGCGATCGCCACTTCATCTTCGACGATCAGGATATGGGGCTGATGCATGGTCTCGGGCTGGGCTCGCGTGGGTCCGGTGCGCCATTGTACGCACGGCCGGCCGCCGCGCGAGCGCGAGCCCGTGCCCGCCGGACTACGCGACGCGGCCGGTCACCGGAATCGACGCGCCGGTGATCGCCTGCGCGTCGGCCGACAGCAGGAAGCCGATCGTCGCCGCGATCTGTTCCGGCCGCACCCAGCGCGAGAAATCCGCGTCCGGCATGTCCGCGCGGTTCGGCGGCGTATCGATGATGCTCGGCAGGATCGCGTTCACCGTCACGCCACGGTCGAGCAGTTCGGCCGCCAGCGCCTCGGTGAGCCGCGCGACGCCGGCCTTCGCGGCCGCATAGGCGCCCATTCCCGCGCCGGCCTTGAACGCCGCGCCCGCGCCGATGTTGACGATACGCCCGGCCGGGTTCGCCAGCAGGTGCGGCAGCGCGGCCTTCGATGCGTTCAGCGCGGTCTTCACGTTCAGTTCGTACATGCGGTCCCACGTGGCGGCGTCGCCGTCGGCGATCGTCTGCCACACGAATGCGCCCGCGATGTTCAGCAGCGCGTCGACCCGGCCGAATTCACGCTGCACGGTATCGAGCGCCCGCGCGGCGGCCTGCGGATCGACCAGATCGATGCCGCCGATGCGCAGCGCGTCGGCCGGCACGCCGGGCAGTGCCTCTGCCGCCGGGGCCGCGCCGCGGCCGATCAGCGCGACGCGTGCGCCGCGCGCGCCGAGCCACGCGGCCGTCGCGACGCCCAGATGGCCGAACCCGCCGGTGATCGCGACTGCCTTGCCTTTGAAATCGTGTTCCATCGATGTTTTCTCCTGGATCGAGGGTTGCCTGATGATGCGTATTGCATGGGTCATGCCGGCCACGGCACGCATGCGCGACCGGCAATTCGACACAGCGTAGCGCGTTCACGCATCCGTGCGCACGGCGACGAGGCGGCGGCGGCGCAGTTCCTCCGTCGTTTCGCCCTGGTTGTCCGGGCGCCAGCCCGGCGGCAGCAGCACGAAGCGGATCGCCGTCCACGCGTCGCGGGCCGTCGCGACGTCGCGGGCGAGGCTCGCCCAGTGTTCGAGTTCGACGACGAACGGATTGCGCGAACGGGTCGGCGTGACGAGGCCGAAACGGCACGGCTCGTCGTCGCGCTCGGCGACATAGGTGCCGAACAGCCGGTCGAACACGATCAGCACGCCGCCGTAGTTCGCATCGAGGTAGTCGAGGTTCGACGCATGGTGCACGCGGTGCGCGGACGGCGTATTGAACACGTATTCGAGCCAGCCGAGCTTCGGCATCCACGTGTTGTGCAGCCAGAACTGGTACATCAGGTTGAACGACAGGATCGCGAGCACGGCTTCCGGACGCACGCCGAGCCATACAAGCGGCGTGAAGAACATCGCGGCGCCGGCGATCTTGCCGGTCCAGCCGAGGCGAAATGCGGACGACAGCGTCAACTGGTTCGGCGAGTGATGCACCGCATGGGTCGACCAGAAGAAGCGCACGCGGTGCGACGCGCGGTGATACCAGTAGTAGCAGAACTCCTGGCCGACGAACACGAGCAGCGCGAGCGCGACGCTGTGGAGCGGGATCGTGAAGAGCCGGTGCGCCCAAGCGAAATCGAACACCGGCGTGGCGAGCGACAGCGGCACCAGCGCGAGCAGCTTGCGGCCCGCGAGGTCGGCGAGCGACAGCCATACCTCGTTCCAGTCGAACGGTTCGGGCCCGCGGGCGCGGCGCCAGGTGAGCACGGCCGCCTCGACGAGCGAGACGGCGACGATGAAGAGCGTGACGTAGTACGCGAGCTTTCCGGTGGTCGTGAGCATGATGGGTCGTTCCTTCGGTTGAGTCGGACGCGTCATGGGCGGCACGGGCCGCCATCGCGTCGGATGGAACGCACTGTAGTGGGCGCGGAACGGAAAGACCACGCGGGAAATATGTCGCCGTATGTCGCGGTACGTCGCGGTCGGCGGCATTCAGGTGATGCGCGGCGGTCACACGCGCTTGTCGACTGGAGCCGGGCCGGTTCGCGGCGGCGCGTGGGCATCTCCGGCGGGAAATGTGTCGCCGCATGTCGTGACGAAGGCGGTCGATGGCGTGCGACACGACATGGGCCGATGGACAAGCCTGCGCGGCAGGCGAGCACAGTCGTGACCGGCCGGAAGCCGATTCTTCGGACGGTATACGACGGCGGACGGTTCCCTTCATGTTTCGGAGAAGCCGGTTCCGGTCGCGTGTGGCCCACCGCATGCGTTCAACTGCATGCGTTCAATTCGCGTGACGTGGCTCGACACGGAGCACGCGCGGATCGGCCCGCAAATGTGTCGCCGCATGTCGCCGCGACACGATTTCGCGCCGCGCTCGACACGTTCCGCCCCGCGCGGCCGCCCTCCGCCTTCACGCGATAGCACTGCCGGCAGCCTTGCCCGGCGCGGCATGCCCGCGATCGGCGCGGACGGCATACGCATTCGTCGTACCTCGAAACAGCACGACACGTGTAACACCGCGACATCTTTTATGACGCGACGGGCGCGTGTCGTCGCCCTAAAGTTCGTTCCGTCGCCACGCCACCGCGTGCACCGAAACGAACCGCAAGGACACCCGATGAAAACCCGCTTCCTCGTCACCGCCGCCGCACTCGCCCTCGCCTGCGCGCCGGCCTTCGCCGGCTGGTCCGGCCACGGCACCGCGTACACCCCGCGCGGCACCTACAACGGCGCGCACGCCGGTTCGTGCGGCGGCGGCAGCTGCTCGCATGCGGGCGGCGTAATCGGCCCCGGCGGCGGGATCGCGACCAATACCGGCACCGTCACGCGCACCGCGCCCGGCCAGTTCTCGAACAGCGGCACGGCCGTCGGCCCGAACGGGCGCTCGGTGGAACACAGCGGCGACACGAGCTGCGCGGACGGCACCTGCTCGCATACCGGTTCGCTCACGGGCTCGGACGGCCGCAGCGCCACGACATCGGGCAGCGTGACGCGCAACGGCCCGGGCCAGTATGGGTCGAGCGGCACGATCACGGGATCGAACGGCAATACGGCCAGCCATACGGCGTCGACGAATTGCGCGGGCTCGACCTGCTCGCGCTCGGGCACCGTGACGGGCACCGACGGCGCAAGCGTCACGCATTCCGGCAGCGCGACGCGCGTGGCGCCGGGCGTCGTGACGACGTCGGGGGGCTCGACGGTCGTACACGGCGGCACCGTCTCGACCGGCGGCACGACGGTGATCCACGGCAGCACGGCGGCAGGCGGCGCGGTCGTCGTGGCCGGCGGGACGGTGCCGGTTCCTGTCGGGGTGCCGGTGCCGGTGCCGGTGCCCGTCGCACCGCCTCCGCCCGCTGCGGTGGTCGTGACGCCCCCGCCGCCCGCCGCCACGGTCGCTGTCGCGGCACCGGCAGGCTTCCGGCCCCCCCCCCCCCCCCCCCCCCCCCCCCCCCCCCCCCCCCCCCCCCCCCCCCCCCCCCCCCCCCCCCCCCCCCCCCCCCCCCCCCCCCCCCCCCCCCCCCCCCCCCCCCCCCCCCCCCCCCCCCCCCCCCCCCCCCC
>NZ_WIXR01000076.1:0-8526 GCF_019425585.1 Burkholderia sp. COPS
CTCCCAACCCACCCGGTCCTCGGGCTTGATGTCCTGCGTCACGAGCCAGTCGCCCACCGACATCCTGTCCAGCTCGCCGGCCCGGGGCGACGTCCACGGCGCGCCCGACGGCACGTCGCGCGACATCTTGCCGAGCTTCGACGATATGGCTTCGTCGGTGCCGAACGTGCCTTTCAGGTCGACCGTCGCGCGGCCTTCGCCGCCGAGGATGACCGTCTTGCCGTCGTAGTAACTCGGGAACGTGCCGACCTCCAGCTCGCGGGCGAGATCGGCGACGGCGGTCTGGCCCGGCCCGATCCATTGGCCGCCGACCTCGGTGACAAATCCGCCTTCCACGTTGTAGTTGAGTGTCCGGCCGCCGACGCGATCGCGCGCCTCGAGCACCATGAACGATTCGCAACCGGCCTGTCGCAAGTCGCGCGCCGCCGTCAGTCCGGCCAGCCCCGCGCCGATGATGACCACGTCGAGCACGTCGCCCGGCATGCCGGACGTGCCGCCTTCGCCGGCGCTCGCCTGCCGCGCGCCGATCGCGAGCGTGCCCACGGCGGCGGCTGACGCGCCCGCGTACTTGAGCCACTGCCTCCGACGCAAATCGGCTGCTCCATTGGGGAAAGACTTCTTTGGCATGTTGTCTTGGCTACTGCAATGAAAGTCGCTCGGGAGCCGTCAATCAGGACGACGAACGATAGGCGGCCCGTTCGGCACTTCGTTCCAGACCGGTCGGAATGCGGCCGCTGCTCCTGCCTCGCTCATGGCGCAGGGCAAGTCGGCGAACCACGCAATCCATTTGTAGGAATATGTGACAAACGTAGGTCATGATACATACAACCAAAATAAAGAAAAGACACGGGATTACCCTGCCTTGGAGAATTTTTTTGGCGGTTGCAGACGACGCTGCCGCGAAGCAGACCATTCATCGCGGGAATGCCGGCCGATTCACAAAATAAACTTCAGCGTGACGCACATGCCCGCTATGCTCACGGTCACGAATTCACGCGAGAGATCGCCTCGGTCCGCCGGCGATGGCATCGCCGTACGGCGTTCACGCGCCGGTTCACGGCAACCCGTGCCCGGTAGCGACTTGCGCGCGCCGTGGTGCGCGTGCCGTTCAATTCGATTCCCCGTGTTGTCGACGGGGCATGGCTTCATGGGAACAGGAATGCCGGGCGCCTGCGCGGAAATACCCGTCGAAATCTCGTCGCGATTCAACGTCCTCGACTATCCGAACGGGGGCTATCTCACGAGGCTGGCGGCCGAGACGCTTGCCCGCCGAAGCGCGCACCCCGACCTGTTGTCGAGCAACGCGAGTTTTCTCGGCCATCCCGTTTCCAGCCCCGCGACGGCCCGCATCGTCGAATTGGGATCGACGAAAAGCCTGTCGCGCGCGACGTTGTCGCTGAGGCAGGAAAGCGAACTCAAGGCGTTCTACGTGGCGACGTTCACCGACTTTTCGCGGACAAGCGCCGCCACGGCGACGCATTGCGCGGGACCGCAGCTGCCGGCCACGCCTTATCGCGCGTGCGTGAGCATCGACACGCTGGCGATCCCCGATCCAAGGCGCTCGTACACCTCGCGGTTCGACCTGCGCCTCGCACCCGGGGTATTGCAGAACAGCGGGCCGGAACAGACCGCGACCGTCGATGGACGGATTGATCTGGATGACGAATCATTTCCGACGCTCGCGTCGCTGCCCCTCTTCGCCGATGCGTTCCCGCCGCCCAGCTACAACGTCATCGATCGCGCCGAGTGGGGACCGGTGCCGACGATCGACTATGCGGTACACCTCAAGGCCGCCCGCGGCCCCGGGCCGATACGCGCACGCTTCCGGACGAGGGACGTCCGCAATGGCCTGCTGGTCAACGATGGTGGATTGCGGGATACGAGGGGGCAGCTCGTGGCGGAATCGCGTCAGCTCGCGACATTCCGCGGAACGCTCGGCAACACACGTCCGGCAAGCCGAATGTTCGCCCTGCACGTCGCCCTTGCCGGATGTGGCGCCCGCCACGCGGCATCACGCGCGGAGCAAAAAGAAAAAAGACAGGGGCGTGCCCTGTCTTCCTGTGTCACCTGGCCGGGCCGCGACCGCTACCGGCTCTTGCCGCCGGGTGCCTTGCTCTCCACCAGGGAGTACGCCGACGCCAGGAACCTCGCATCGAGCCCCTCCGTCTGCCGCCCCATCGTGTACTGGAGCGCCAGCCCGTCGGCCATCGCGACGAGCAGCATCGCGACGTGCTCGCCGTCGGCCGCCTTGAGGCCCGGATTCACCGCACGGACGAGCGCGGCAATAGCTTGCGTCAAGGACGCATACCATTCGTCGATCAGCCGCGCGCATTCGGGATCGATCGACGCAAACGAAACGAAGTGGGCCCACAGGGCCGTGCCCTTGACGTCCTTCGCATTCTCGAGCGCCATGCCGAGCAATGCCTCGAGCGTCTCACGCGGCTGCGCTCCGCTTTCGAGCGCGCGCTTCAGGGCGCTCAGGTACGCCTCGATCTCGGGCTCCATGACTGCCCGCAGCACGGCAAGCCGCGTTGGGAAGTAGTACTGGAGGTTGCTGACGCTGATGCCGGCGCGCTGCGCGACCGCACGCTGGGAAAACTCCAGCGCACCGCCCTCGAGCAGAAGTTTCCTCGCCACGCGCACGATGAGTTTGCGCGTACGAACGCCCTGGGCCCGAAGGCCTTCAGGCTGCGCGCCGGTGGGTCCGGCACTCGACGTGCGCCGTTTCCGGGTCGGTTGCTCAATAGGCACTGTCATCGCTTCCGTCATGATCCGGGCGTTTCCGCCCTCCTGATGTGATAGGACCGGCGTTTCGCCGGTCGCGAACGACTATACCCGATGCCGACACCAATTTCCATCCGGGGCGCCGCCGGGCGGCGGGCGGCAGCCGCTGTCACCGTTCGTCGCGGCGCCTGTGCCGCGTGCGCGGCGTTCACCGTATGGCGGCCGCCGGGGCCGCCACGAGCCTGCGCGCTCCGCTCGGGCGCCGACGTCCGCCCGCGCCATCGCGACGGGCAGCCGCTCTGCTCCCCGCGCTACCTGACGCTGACGCCACCGCCGCCGCGTGCGGCAGACACGTTGGCGAGGTAGTACGCGACGGCGCGGATGTCGTCGCCGGACAACCTGGCGACAGCGGCATGCATCGCACCGGCCGGATCGGCAGGATCGGCCCGATCGTTCCGATCGTTCCGATACCCGGTCTTGATGGCCGTGATCTGCTTCACCAGATCCGCCTCGCCGTGATTCGCGAGGCGCGGCGCATGATCCGTCGATGCGGCCGCGGCCGCGGCATGCGTCGGTGCGATACCCGCCAGGTAATGCGCGACGGCCCGGATGTCATCGTCCGACAAGGCGGCGGCCACCCCGTTCATCGCGCCCGTCTCGTCGTGCCGCTTGCCCGCCCGGAACGCGACGAGCTGGCCCGCGAGATACGCCTCGCCCTGCCCCGCGAGGCGGGGCGCGCGCGCGTTGCCCGTCAGGCCCGCGCCATGGCACGCGACGCAGCTCCGCGTCTGCACCACCGACATGCCGCGCGCGGCGAGCGCCGCGTCGACGCGGATCTTCTCGTTCTGGACCGGCGCCTGGCGCGCGAAATAGTCGGCCAGCAGCTTCATCTGCTTCTCGTCCATGCCGCGCGCAAGCGGCCCCATGTACGGGTCCGGCCGGCGGTCGCTGGCGAACGCGCGCAACTGGGCCTCGATATAGGCCGCCGGCTGGCCGGACAGCGCCGGGTATCCGCCGTTACCCGATTGCCCGCGCGGGCCGTGACAGATAAAACACGTCTCCTGCGGTTGCGGCCATGGGCCGGCATCGGCCTTGAGCGAGTCGGCCTCGCCGTCCAGCGCTTTCCCGAAGCGGTAATAGCCGTACAGATCCGGCCCGAACAGCACACCGGCCGCCGACACGGCAGCGACCACGACAACACCGATGATCCATGCTCGCTTCACTCAAGCCTCCGTCGTCCGATGCGCGAGCGCACCCAGAACCTGCAGTGCGGCGCGATGCCCCGAACGCACCGCGCCATCCATTGCACCGGCCCAGATGTCGGCCGTCTCCGTTCCCGACCAGATCAGCCGCCCTGCCGGCGGGTGCAGGTACTCGCCCCACTTCGTCCAGAAGCCGGGCGGAATCGGATGAATGCAGGTCAGCGACCATGGGTCCACCTTGCCCCAGTCGTAATCGTGGAACTGCGTCGGGCGCAGCGCCTTGTCGCCGAGCGCCTGCGCATAGATCGCGGAAAGCGTCCGTTCCGCCACCTTCGCGTCGCTCGCGAGCGCGCACGGTGCGATGAAGCCGTTGATGACGCCGATCGACGCGTCCGGCGGCGAGTTGTCATAGGCCCACAACAGCGGGCCGCTGACCGGGATGATCTGCCCGTTGCACCCGTCGTCCCGCCAGAAGGGCCGGTCGTAGACGTGAACCGTCTTGCGCATCGGCGCGTACGCGGGCCACAGGCGCTGCAACTGCGCGCGGCCGTCCGGCAGTGGCGGGTCGAACACGACCTGGTTGCACAGCGCCGGATTCAACGCGACGATCACGCGGCGCGCACGTACGACGCCCTGGTCGGTATGGAGCTCGACGATCTCGCGATTCCATCCGGAAATCCTGCGCACCGGGCAGGACAGCTTCACCCGTTCGCCCAGTTCGTTCGCCATCCTGATGCTCAGCACCTGCGAACCGCCGACGAAACGCGATTCCTGCGCGCCCCCCTTGATCGATTCGAGCTGGTCGTAATCGCTGTTCGCGCTGTTGATCGTCGCCAGGTAGTGCAGCAAGCCGAGCTGCGCCGGTGCCGTGCCGAGCGACAAACGGGCCGCCAGGCTGAACGAGAATTTCTCCTCGTTGGTCAGGCCTTGCTGCGCGAGCCACGCGCCCAGCGACAGCTTGTCGAGCGCCGCCGCATTCGGCGCTTTCCACGGTGCCGCCGAAGGCACGTTCTTCGCCATCGCGTTGAGCCGGGCCGCGATCGTGCCGTTGCCGCCCACCGTGCCCTGCGTGTCCTGGGTCACCCGCGCACCGTCCGCCAGGTACACCGTCTTGCCGGCGTAGTACGTGTCGAACGTGTCGACGTTCAGCTCGCGCGCGAGATCGACGATCGCCGTCTGGCCGGGGCCAAACCACTGCCCGCCCGCCTCGGAAATTCTCCCGCCGCCGAGGTCGTGGTTGTAGGTTCGCCCGCCGACGCGATCGCGCGCCTCGAGCACGACGAACGATTCACATCCGGCACGCTTCAGGTCGCGCGCGGCGGTCAGCCCCGCGAGCCCCGCGCCGATGATCGCGACGTCGAGCACGCCGTCGTTCCCGGCGACTGCGCCGGCCGCTTGCGCGAGCGACACTCCGCCGGCCGCGAGCGACCCCGCGCTCACCGCTGCGAGGCGGAGCAGGTTGCGCCGGATCTGGGCATCCGGCCTGGGTTTGCGATTCATTTTTATGTTCCTTCGGTCCTCGTCAGTTTGTCCTTGCACCGGTGCGCGGCGAGCGCGCGGTCATTCCATCGTCTCGTCGCACGGGCTGCTCGCGAACACCTGCGCCACCGCCGCGTCGACCCATGCGTCGGTCAGGTGCCACCGTCCGCTCGCGCCGTCGGGCAACACGTCGTCGCCCAGTCCCGTCAGGCCGAGCGTCAGCAACTCGATCGGCAACGGCAACCGCACACCGGCGCACGCCAGGCTCCGGCCTCGCTGCTCGGTCAGGAATGCAGCGAATTGAACGCGGAACGACGGGTCGTGCACGGACAGGAGCGCCGCTTCCATCCACATGACGCAGGCGTCCGGCTGCCGATAGCGTTGCCTGAAGTACGCGTGCATCGCGCGCTCCATCCCCTCGCGGTCGTTGCCGGCCTCGACGACGCGCATCAGTTCACGTTCGACGCCTTCGTGATCGCGCCTCAGCAACTCGAGCAGCACGGCCGTCTTGTCGCCGAAATTCGAATAGAACGCGCCGCGCGTATAGCCCGCCGCAACGGCAATGCGTTCGATGCTCGCCGCCGCATATCCCCTTTCGGCGAAGATCGTGCGTGCCGCCAGCAGCAGGCGCTCCCGCGACTCGCCGTCGCGCTTCCTGCCGCGCCGCGGCGTCGGCTTCACCGGCTGTCCGGCCTGATCCGTGCCGTGAGTTTCATGCGCTTCAAGACCCTCATTCATCTCAGGATTCCTATTCGAACGAGGTAAATTCACGCCACCGGATCATGCCGGCGGCCCCGGCCGTTTCGACATGACGCTTCCGCTCGAGCGCGCAGTACGCGTAATAGATCGCGACCGCGAAATACGACCACGTCAGCAGCGCCAGCACGGGAAACCCGGATACGGCACCGTGCGCGTCGCCGGGCAGCCCGTACAGGTCGTCGACGTACGCGACGACCAGCGACAGCACGAGTGCCAGCGTCGTCGTCGTCGCATGCAACGCTTCCCCGGCGCGCAACAGCCGCGCGACGAAATAAACCAGATAGAGCGCCAGCAACACCCACATCGCCACATGGAAATACGGCAGGACGACATCGACGAACTCGAGCGTCATCAGCGCCATCGTTCCCACCACGGCCATCCCGAGCAACATCACGACCTGCTGGGCCATCGGCCTGTATTCGTGCGTGACGGCCATCATGCCGGCAGCCGCGATCACCGGGATGCCGAACCCTCTCGTGAACATGTCCAGGAAGTGCGCCACGCCGGACGAGCCTGACCAGCCCGTCGCCATGAAAATCAGCGCGTTGACGGCGGAAGCCGCAACGACCCACCAGGCGGCCCCGAGCAACGGATTGCGCATCCGGACGAACTTCATGCCGTAAGTGCCTGTCACCCACGCGAGCAAGGCAACGGACAACGCGATGTCGGGAGATCTGAAATCCATCATGAAACTTCCTGTACCGATTCGGTTCGATGCTTCGTTGGTTCTCCGGATGAACGCTCGCCCGACGCGACGACGCACGCCCATCGGTGTGCTCATGCTTCCAGTTCGAACCGTCGGCGGCATCCCATGCTTCCTCGATCCTTTCGTCGAACCCCGCCGGATCGAGCGGGACAGGGTATTCCGAATGTAGAAAACGTTGACCAATGTAGGTCATAATACATAACAATTGAGCACGAAAAAAAGCAGGGTATTCCCCTGCCTCGAAATCACCTGGATCGCGGGGAAGCATCGGGCGGTCATCAGGCGCCAACCAACGGCGCCGCACGCCTGCCGACCCGCACCGCACGGCAACGCCAGCAGCGCCCGCATTCCAACGCATGCCGAACCATCGTGTCATCCGATGGCAGATTTCGTGCGGTAACATTGCGATTCGATGGCGTGAATAGCAACAGCCCGAGCGGACACCATGACCGAAGAATCCATACCGTCCCGCGCGACGCGCGCTTCCGCCCTCCGCGCCACAGCGGCAGCCCCCAGCCGGCACACCGCTCGCTTGCCCCTGCCATGCCTCTCCCCCGACGCCAACGCAATCCGACCGCGCAACCTTCCCGTCGTGAATCGACACAACACCACGCTTGGGAGCACGAAATGAAGCTCGGAGGGCTGGGCCGCAAGATTGCGGTATCGATGACGGAGCTGGCGCTCGGCATCACGTTGATCGTCGTGCTGATGATCTACGCGTTTTACTACGTGATGCTCCGGCACTGGAGCGAGATCTGCCACCAAGCGGGCTGGTTTCCGTCGAACCCCGAGTGGATCTGGCTGGGCATCACCATCGTGATCGGCCTGGCGCTCGCGATCGTCGTGTCGGCTCGACTCGCGCACCGGATTCTGGTGCCGCTCAACTCCGTCGCCGACAGCATTCGCCGCGTCGCCAAGGGCGACCTGACCGCGCGCGCGGTCGCCGGCGATCGATCGATGCGCGAAGCCGCGCTGATCGCGGACGACTTCAATGCACTCGCGGCCCAGCTGCAGCGCATGACGGACGAACAGGCATTCTGGAATGCCGCGATCGCGCACGAACTGCGCACGCCGNNGCGTCTTCCAGCCGGGCGAGGCGCTGTTCCGGGGCCTGTTGACCCAGGCGGAAGGACTGACGCGCCTGATCGAGGATCTCCGCGTGATCAGCCTCGCCGAAAGCGGGCATCTGAGCGTCAGCATCCAGGAGACCGATCTCGCGACGCACATCCACGCAGTCGTCGAGATGTTCGAGGATGCACTGGCCGCGGCCGGCCAACACATGGTGCTCGATCTCGATACGCGGCCCATGCGCTGCGACCCGTTCCGGATGCGCCAGGCGCTGCTTGCGCTGCTGGAGAACGCGCGGCGCTATGCGGTACCCGGTGCGATACGCATCCACACGCGCGTCGAAAGCGGCGCGTGTCGCCTGCTGGTCGAAGACGAGGGGCCGGGCATCCCGGCCGATGCCGCGGCCCGGATTTTCGATGCCTTCCGGCGCGTGGACGACGCGCAGTCCAGCCAGAAGGGCGGCAGCGGCCTCGGGCTGGCCGTGGTCGCGGCCATTGCGCAGGCGCACGACGGAGAGGCATCGTGTCGCCCGACCGCCCCCGCCGCCCCCGCCCTCGACCTGCACCGCCCCGCCCGCCCCGCCTCGCC
>NZ_WIXR01000077.1:0-47763 GCF_019425585.1 Burkholderia sp. COPS
TGCCGGTCGAGGTCGAGGTCGACAGCGACGTGATCGAGCTGTTGGCCGACGACAGACCGGTCGAGGTCGAGGTCGACAGCGAAGCGATCGAGCTGTTGGCCGACGACAGGCCGGTCGACGTCGAGGTCGACAGCGACGTGATCGAGCTGTTGGCCGACGACAGACCGGTCGAGGTCGAGGTCGACAGCGAAGCGATCGAGCTGTTAGCCGACGACAGGCCGGTCGACGTCGAGGTCGACAGCGAAGTGATCGAGCTGTTCGCCGACGAGAGGCCGGTCGAGAGCGAACCGATCGAGCTGGTGGCCGACGAGAGGCCAGTCGAGGTCGACGTCGACAGGGACGTGATCGAGCTATTGGCCGACGACAGGCCAGTCGACGTGGAGGACGACAGCGACGTGACCGAGCTGTTGGTCGACGAGAGGCCGGTCGAGAGCGAGCCGATCGAGCTGGTGGCCGACGACAGGCCGGTCGACGTGGAGGACGACAGCGAAGTGACCGAGCTATTCGTCGACGAGAGGCCGGTCGAGAGCGAGCCGATCGAGCTGGTGGCCGACGACAAGCCGGTCGAGGTCGAAGTCGACAGCGACGTGATCGAGCTATTAGCCGACGACAGGCCAGTCGACGTGGAGGACGACAGCGACGTGACTGAGCTGTTCGTCGACGAGAGGCCGGTCGAGAGCGAGCCGATCGAGCTGGTGGCCGACGACAAGCCAGTCGAGGTCGAAGTCGACAGGGACGTGATCGAGCTATTGGCCGACGACAGGCCAGTCGACGTGGAGGACGACAGCGACGTGACCGAGCTGTTCGTCGACGAGAGACCGGTCGAGAGCGAACCGATCGAGCTATTGGCCGACGACAGACCCGTCGACGTGGAGGACGACAGCGAAGTGACCGAGCTGTTGGCCGACGAGAGACCGGTCGACAGCGAGCCGATCGAGCTGGTGGCCGACGACAGACCCGTCGACGTGGAGGAGGACAGCGAGGTGACCGAGCTGTTGGCCGACGAGAGACCGGTCGACAGCGAGCCGATCGAGCTGGTGGCCGACGACAGACCCGTCGACGTCGAGGACGACAGCGAAGTGATCGAACTTTTCGTCGACGAGAGGCCGGTCGACAGCGAGCCGATCGAACTGTTGGCCGACGACAGACCTGTCGACGTCGAGGTCGACAGCGACGTGATCGAGCTATTCGCCGACGACAAGCCGGTCGAAGCCGACGTCGACAGGCTCGTGATGCTCGACGTCGTCGTGCTCGCGACCGAGTAGAGCTGGCTACCGTTGATCGCATCGGTGCTGGTCGACGTGACGAGACCCGCCGCGACGTTCTGGATGCGACGCTCGTTGCCCGCCGAACCAACGCTGACGACGCCGTTGGCGGCGCTTGCGCCCGCAAAGTTACCGAACGTCTGTCCACCGATCGTGGCGGAGTTGACCGAACCGGTGCCGCCCGTCGCCGTGTCCGCCGCACCAATCGTCGCCGAGTTGTTGCCAAGGGCGACGGAGTTTGCAACGTTGGCCGTCGACAGGTAGCCGAGCGCCATCGCGTTGCCGGCGGAAGCGGTCGATTGATAGCCCATCGCGACCGCATTGCCGTTGCCGCTGGCCGTCGCAAACGAGCCGATCGAAATGTTGCCGGCTTGAGAAGCATTGGATTGCTGGCCGATTGCAACGCTCTGGAGCGCACTCGCAGTGGCCACGCCCAGCGCAACGCTGCCGCCGCCGGCAGCGCTGGCGTTGACGCCGATCGCGGTTGCATAGTTCGCCGTCGCGGAACTCCCGTTCCCGAAAGCGGAGGCAGGCGCCGAAGCCCCGCCCGCATACGACGAGGCACCGATTGCGCTCGAACCCGCATAGGTCGCCTTGGCGCCGCTGCCGATACCGACCGAACCCGTCCCCGTCACGCTGTTGCCACTGCCCAGCGCAACCGCACCGGTGCCGTTCGCCGAGTTGCCGTTGCCGAGCGCGACGGCGCCCGTACCACTTGCCGAATTGCTGGTGCCGAGCGCGACTGCGCCGTCGCCGCTGGACGTTTGCGCGCGGCCGATTGCCACCGCGCCGCCGTTCGCGCTACCACTGTTGGCCGTCGTACCCGACGAACCGATCGCGACGTTCTGGCCGGTTGCGCCGGAAATGGTGCCATCGCCCTGTGCAATGCCGTATGCGCCGTTGGTCGTCGCACCGCGGCCGATCGCGATGCCGGACGTTGCGCTGGAGGTGACCGACGATTGGCCGCCGATCGAAATCGAATCCTGTGCGGCCGCCTGTGCGCCTGCGGTGGCGTTGCTGCCGATTGCGGTCGAGCCGACGCCGGATGCCTGCGTCTGGATGCCGTTGACCGCGCTGGTGCTGCCCAGGGCGGTTGCGTAGTTGGCGGTTGCTTTCGTGCCGCTGCCGACGGCGGTCGCGAAATTACCGGTTGCCGACGTACCTTGACCGAACGCAGATGCCGCAGTCGCGGTGGCCGAGGAGCCGGTACCGAATGCCGTTGCATTCGATGCGGTGGCGACCGTATTGGTCGGCGAGTTCGCGCCAATGGCGACCGCGCCGCCGGCGGAGGCGGTCGGGCTCTGGCCGGGAACGGTTAATCCGCTGGAGCCGGCGCCGATGGCAATCGAGGTTGCATTGGTCGCGTTCCCGCCCCCGGCGCTGTACTGCGCATGCGCAACGTTGCCGACGCCTGCCCCCGCGACGAGCACGGCGGCTGCGACGGCCTTCACGACAGCCGACTTGTTCGGCTTGCCCCGTGCCGAATCGTGTTCAGACGCAGCGACCCAGGCGCCGAGGGCTTCGTTCCAGATCGAGCGGTATGTGCGGTTCATGTCCTGCTACCTCCAAATGTGCACGCCACACACCGGTCTCTTTTGTTAGAGGAATGCTCCGTGCGCTCGCGCGAATCTCAAAATTGATGGGCGGAGTTTATTGGAGGAGGATTTTTTAGATTGCTAAAAAGTGATAAATATCGTGTTTGAAAAGTTAAAGGATGGTTAATGGGCGGTGTTTTGATGCATCAATGATGAATGAATTTGTAAGATGTAAGAATGAAAAATGTAGGATCATAGCCTCTCGATGGGAATTACATATTTTTCATATAAATCAATAAGTTACGTGTGTTTTGTGCGGTAGATTACAGATGTGATTGGGCCGAAAGCAAGGAAATTGAAATAGCAAACGTTTGCGAGCGAAGACTTCCTTTCTTGTTTGTAATGTGAAGAAGCGTGTTGCGGGATAATGTGATGCTCGTCTTGTTAATTTGTTAATTCGTGATTTGCTTGTCGATTTCTGATTGATTTATTGGATTGTCTGTAAATCAATTTAATTCAAAATGAAGAATGCCTGGCTGTGCTGATATGCGCATTTCGTTCGCTGCGATGGCCCGTGTGACGGGCGTTCCGGGCGGGATGGCTCGTCGAATTTGTAAAAAAGTGCTACAGGGCGATGGACCGGCCGGTCGTCATTCGTATTTCGAATTTGTCCTATTGACTATTTCGTTGATGTTGACATTCGTGTGGGGTTTGGCGAGGAGGCGAACCCGTCCGGGAGGCATTACCCGCTCCCGTTTTGCGCGTGCTGGCGGCCGGGTGTTAAAGCCGCTGGCGGACGCCCGCTGAATTGTTAAATCCTGGGTGTGACAATTTGTCCGCACGCCCCGAAGCGCCGAAGAAAAAAGGGCGTGAGTGAATGTGTCGGGTGCGCCACATCTGGCAGGTGGATGCAGGCCGGTGAGGTTTCCCACCGCATGCGATGTGGCGATGCGGCGATGCGGCGATGTGGCGACGTCGAGCGGGCGGTGGGCCGGGTAGCCCGACCGATGCCGCTCGCCATGCAAAGCGTGACGAGCGCGCATCGAGGTGTGAACGGGACGCGGGGCGTGGAGTACGGAGCAGAACGGATGCGTCGACCACTACGTATCGTTGCGCATTGTGCTGCTGCGCGCCCGGATGCGGACGATGCGATTGCCACCTGTCGGCTCCGGCCGGCATTCAGCCGGCCCGGACGTGATGATGGCCGAGGCCCGGTTGCCAGGATGCTCGACCGGGCAACCGGGCCCTTGCCCGGAGCGGTTGCCTTACTTCTTGAGAAACCGCAGCGCGAGCCGTGCCATACGCGGCACGAACAACGGACGCAGCAGGCGCTTGTCGTAACCGGCCATCCGCCGATCGTTCTCGGCGAGACACAGTTCGATCAGCTCGCGTGGCTTGAGCGCTTCGCCGATGTCGGCGGTGTTCGTCGCCGGGAAGTTCGCGTCGCGCGCGACGCCGTCGGCGTCGATCCCGCGCGCGATGCCGATGCGCTCGCGGATCAAATGCACCCACACGGCCGCGACCCGCGCGAAGAACCAGGGCCGGCGCCACCACGTCAGGCTGCGCCAGTACCACGCGTACCAGTTCACGAAGAACAGGATGTGGCGGCCTTCTTCCTGGATCACGGGCTCGAACGTGTCGACGAGTTCGGGCGGGAAATAACCGGAGCGCTGCGCGGAACGGAACAGGCCGAACGCGAAGAAGCTGTCGATGCATTCGCTGAAGCCCGTGACCATCCACGACCACTCGGGATCCTTCGGCGCCGGGTAGGGGGGCTCGGGGGCGAGCCGGATGCCGTATGCCTCGACGAGCTTCGACAGCACGACCTTGTGGCGCGCTTCCTCGCCGCCGTCCATCTCGAGCGCGCGGCGCAGCAGCGGATTGCCGACCGTCGCCGCATAGGTTGCGACGCGGATCGATGCACGACCTTCGGTTTGCACCGCGATGTCCCAGATCGGCAGCGACGTGAGCCGCTTGAGCTCGGCGGGCTTGAGCGCCGGCCAGTCGATGACCGCCGGCTTGTACGGGTTGTGTGTGTCGAGCAGCATGCGGCAGAACATCTGCATGTGCGCATCGGAACCGATCCGGACCGGACCTTGCCTCTCGAAGGTCCAGTTGCGCATTGCGTGATCTGCGGCTGCGTGCTGTTCCTGCAGCGTGTCACTCATGGCTATTGTTGTGCGATTACGGATCGAAAGATTCTTGCATAGCTTCCGTAATCGCGTATTTTCGAGCGGCCATGTGCACGCCGGCCAGGCGTGCGTCACGCGTGCGTGTCGACCCAGAGGCGGCCCCAGCGGGACGCGTAGGCAAGCGCGTGTTCTTCCTCGAAGAAGAAATCGATCGCGTCGAACGACACGGAGCGCGGCGACGGGCCGCTGCTTGCCTTCGCGATCGTCAGGTTGGCGGCGAACAGCCCGTTCGGCAACCGGGCGGCAGCGGGGGCGACTTCGTAGCCCTTGTAGCGGATCGTACGGTTCATGGCGTGCGCGGAGAGAGTTCGGATGTTCAGCGTACGAAAACCCGCCGGCCGCGTGAACCAATCTTTCGGCCAATGCAAATCACGCGGCGGGCCGAATCGTTATCGGCGCGGGGTACGGGGAAAGGGCGACCGGGGAGCAGCGTCGGCGTGCACGGCGCGTGGCCGTTCGTCCGAATGTGCACCGCCCGCGCCGACGAACGGGGTCGTCCGGGCGCGGGCGGTGGAAGGCGGGGAAATTACTGGTTGGCGATCTTCAGCACAGGCGCGAGCGCATCGACCGATGCCGCATGCGAGGCCGCGCGATGCGACGCGAACGCAAGCGCGAACTCGGCCGCTTGCGTGCCGACCGTCTCGAGCTGGGCGACGACCTTCGGGTCCGAGCAATTGTCGGCGCTGTCGAAGCGCGTTTCGAGCGTGTTCACGGTCGCGCCGAACGGCGTCGGCCAGCCGCGCAGCGCATGCACGATCGAACGCAGCGACGTCAGCACGGTGCCCGCCGCCTGCCAGCCGTACGCGGTGACGATCAGGCCGACCGCGCGTCCGTCGAGATAGGGCCGATCGTCCGCACGCAGTTCCTCGAGCGTATCGAGCGCGTTCTTCACGAGGCCGGAGACGCCGCCGTGATAGCCGGGCGTCGCGATGATGATCGCGTCGGCCTGGCGCACGGCGTCGATCAGTTCGCGCTGCGCGTCGGTCAGCGTTTTGTGTTCGGGGGCGTAGTGCGGCAGCGTATGCAGGAACGGGCCGTCGAACAGGCGCGTGCGTGCGCCGGCTGCCTGCGCGCCGCGCAACGCGAACGACAGCGCGCGTTCGGTCGACGACGCTGCGCGGGTGGTACCGCCAATGCCGACGACGAACGGGCGGCGGTGTTGATCGAATGCAGTCAAGGGGCGCTCCTTGGGGATGGCTTGCCCGGCTAAGCACAGGCTTAAAAACCAGATGGTAACGACCCCGCCGCCACTCTGAAAACGACTTTTCGTTCTATCGATATGCCGGGAGGCACGGGCAATCGTGTGCGCGGCCGCACGGATCGATAGCAGAAATGCTTGGTTGGGCTGGCCGGCCGCGGTCGATAAGATGGGCCCGTCTCCTCCATGATGTCTCTACTGACATGGGTTGGCCCCGCCGCGCGGATGCAGGCGGGGCTTTTTTTCGTCCCGGTCAGGAAAAGGGGCGCGATGCGCCGGGCCGTGGCCCGTTATTCGAACACCGGCCGGAAGAAGCTGCGCTCGTAGCTGACGATGCAGCGCGTTTCCTCGGCGTAGCGGAACGCGGCCTGGCAGGCCGGATCGTCCATCGAGCGTTCGCGGTAGCGCTCGTATTCGGCGAGGCTCGGGAACGAGAACATCGCGAGCGCAATGTTGTTTGCCCCTTCGGACGGCAGGAAGTAACCGTGATGCGTGCCGCCGAACTGCTCGACGAGCGGAATCCACATCTTGCCGTAGGTTTCGAACTGGTCGAGCTTGTACGGATCGATGACGTAGCGAAGGAAGCAGGTGATCATGGGCGCGCCCGGAGCGAAGAGAATCCGGCGAGTGTGGATGGCGCTGCAGCATGTGTCAACGGCGCGCGCCGGCGATCGACGCCGTCGCGCTCGATGCATTGCTTGCGTGCGCAACGATCGGTGTGCCGTCATGCGTTCGCAGTGACGCACGCGACGCCGCGGCGTGCACCGTCGCAACCGTTTCTTCCGCACGCACGTCCCCAAACTTTTACGACATTTTTTCTTGCGGGGGCCATCGGCGCGCTCATAGACTTCGGGCATCCCAACCACGGAGCATGGCAATGTCGATACCCTGGAACGCGATCGCCGAACACACGCCTGCCGCGCCGCCTTCCGCGTGCGCCGACCGGGTGATCGTGCGGCGTTTCGATCCGGCCTTCGACAGCTATGCCCACCTCACGCAGATGCTGCATCGCGCGTTCGCGCGGCTCGGCGCGATGGGGCTCAACTGTACCTGTGTCGACCAGGACGAGGCCGTCACGCGCCGTCGCGCGGAAGCGGGCGAGTGCTACGTCGCCGTGTGCGGCGGGCGCGTGATCGGCACGGCCACGCTGTATGCGACCGATCCGTCGTCGGCCTGCCCGCTGTACCGGCGCGAAGGCGTCGCGAGCGTGCGGCAGGTGGCGGTGGACCCCGATTGCCAGAGCCGCGGGATCGGCGCGTTGCTGCTGTCGTTCGCCGAGCGGTGGGCCGCGTTGCGCGGCTACACGCTGCTCGCGCTCGATACGCCGCATCCCGCTTCGCACCTGCTGGCGTTCTACGGCTCGCAAGGTTTCGACGTCGTCGACGTGATGCGCTTCGATGGCAAGCGCTACGACAGCGCGATCCTCTGCAAGCAGCCTGTCACGCATGTCGCGCGCCGGGTGTTGTCGGCGTCACCGGCGTCGCGCATGGCCGCGCGCATGGCGGCCGTACGGCGTGTTGCTCATGCGTTGCCGTCGCGCGTGGCCGCGCTGGTCCGGCGCGATCGGTACGTGCGGCGTGGCGCTGGCTGGGCGGCGCGACGCGCGGCCGGTGCCGCGAGTTGCCGCTCGTCGCCGTGGCGCCCGCGTCAGCACGGGCGCTACACCTTCGGCTGAACGCCCTGCTCCGGTTCCTGCTCCTGTTTTGCCGCGTAAACGCCGAATGAGCGGAGTGTGGCGCTCCCGCTCGTGTACGGCCCTCGAGACACCCCCGCCGCGCCGCGGCGAAACGGACGTTTACGCGCTTTTTATGCGCTGACGCGGCCTTTCATAAGATGGCCGCACCGATCCGCACGTCGGTGGCCGGATCGGACAGGTTCTTCACTGCGCGACGAGATCGCGTTCGGCGGCGGCCCGCACCTGCATCAAACCGCGTGCGCCGGACATACATTGCGTGGCGATCGAAGCCCGACGCGGCCGCGCCGCATCACTCGTCGCGGCCGCTCGACTCGCCGCCGCCTTTCGCGAGGCGCCACGCGATCGTGCCGAGCACGCCGACCGCGACGACCAGCGCACCCCACAGCACGTAGCGGCGCGGTGCGTCCGTGTCGGCGGCCGGCGCCGGCGTGACCGCCGATACCGGCAACGCCGCGCCGACGCGCGCGGGCCGCACTTCGGGGGCCATGCCGACCAGCAGCGCGTCGCGGCCGACGGCCGACGACACGAGCGACGCATCGCCGACGCCGAGCGTAAACGGCGGTGCGCCGCGCGCCACGAAAGTCAGCGCGGCCGGATGCCAGCCGATCACGACGGCCGGCTGGCCGCTGCCGAATCCGCCGTTGCGCATGTCGACGACGATCCGCCACGTGCGATCCGTATTCGCCGCGAACTCGAGCGGCGGATTGCGCTGCTCGCCGGCCTTGCCCTGCAGCCGGAACAACACGGCGCCCGCGACGTCGCGCCACGGCGCCTGCGCGTCGGCGCGGCTCTGCAGCGTCGCACGCGCGACGGTATTCGGTTGCGGCAGGTCGATGCGCACGCGGTCGACCGGATACGCGCCGTCGGTGTCGAACAGGTACTCGCCGGGCGTGCCGCCGGCCCGCACGCGCACGGCGTTGCGCCATTGGCGCGGCACGGACGCGGTGTCGGTTCCACGCGTATCGCGCGGGTGCGTCTCAACGTCGATCGACGCGATCGCGGGCGCGCCGTCGAGCCAGTCGAGCCGCAGGTAGCGCGGTGCCGCGCCTTCGAGTGCGATGCGTTCCTGCACGAGCATGTCGTCGCCGTGGCCGACTTTCAGCAACTGCGTGCTGCCGAGCGAGCGCCAGCTGCGCAGGTCGTCGCTGGCTTCGACGGCGACACGCCCCTGGTAGCTGTCGTCGCCCACGTGTACGAGCAGCGCGTCGATGTCGCCATCTGCATGCGACAGGTCGACGAGATCCGCGCCGTGCTTTGCGCGCGCCGGTGCGGCGACGCCCGCGCGCAGCGCGCCGTCCGGGCCGACCGTCACGCCGAGCGGCGCGCTGCCGTTGTCGGCGCGGGCGGGCGGCAGCGGGAACCAGTGCACCGGCGTGCGCGTCGGCGGTACGGCGGGCGCGGCGGCTGCGGGCGCGTCGAGCGAATACGGCACCGGCTCGCCCGCGCCGTTGAAGATGCGCACGTCGCCGAGATCGTCGCGCCGGCTCGCCGCATAAACAGGCTGCGGCACGGTGAGCTGGTAATACGCGGCGGTGCCGTCGAGGTCGAGCGAGAAGCGCTGCGCGGGCGGGCCGTCGGCCGCCGCGAACGACGCGAGCAGGCTCAGCCCGAGCAGCGCGGCGAGTCGTTTCATTGCAGGCCGTCCTGTTGCGCGGCGGCCTTCGGCGGCAGCGGCGAGAAATAGCCGATCAACAGCAGCAGCACGCCGATGCCGATGAACGACACGATCCGCTCGATGCCGGTCACGTGCGACAGGTCGAACAGGAACAGCTTGACGACCGTGAGCGCGAGCAATGCGGCGCCGACGAACCACAGCGGTCGCAGTCCGCGGCGCGTGGCCCAGATCGTGATCGCGAGCGCACAGAGCGTCCAGTACACGGACACCGACGCCTGCACGAGCGTCGATTCCGCCATCGCGCCGAGTTCGTACGGCACGCCGGCCCAGTGATGCAGCGTGCGCAGCAGGATCGCGTTCAGCCACAGGAACGCGGTCGCCCCGGCGGCGCTCAGCAGCTCGACGCGATGGTTGCCGAACGACCAGCCGAGCTTGCGTGCGCGCACGAACCACGACGCGGCGAGCGCATAGACGACCGCGAGCACGAGGTCGAGCGGGTTGAAGAGCGGCACGCGCGCCCAGCTGCCGCCGTCCTGCGTGAAGTTCGCGTAGAAGGTCCACACCCACATCACGACGATGAGCGGCAGCGACGCGAGCGCGCACACGCGGGCGATACCGTCGCGGCGCGTCAGCCACATCCCGGCGAACGCGAACAGGCTCCAGCCGACCATGAACACCTGCTGGATGCCGAACGACGACAGCACCGTGTCGATGTCGTAGGTCATGTGGAAGCGGTGATGCAACGTGCGCAGCATCAGCGCGTTGAACCACAGGAACACGGTGGCGATCGCGGCGTAGTCGACGATGCGCGGATGCCATGCGATGCCGAGCGCGCGCAGGCGGCGCAGCCACACGGTGAACGCGACGAACACCAGGCACTGCGCGATGTCGAGCGGGTTGAGCAGCGGGAGCCAGAAGAGCGGCGCCGCGTTGCCGTCGCTGATCACGCTGGCGATGCTCCACAGCCACAGCAGCGCGGCGAGCGGTGCCGCGCCCCACACCTGGTAAGCACGCGGGAACGCCGCGACGGGCCAGCGCAGACGCGAGCCGGGGCCCGACACCAGCAGGAGCAGCACACCGAAGCCGTAGGCCCATGCGCTCCAGCTCCATGCGCCTTCGGGCACGAACGTGCGCAGGCGCCAGAACCCTTCGAGCGACAGCAGCCCGCACAGGGTCCAGAACGTCAGCGTGTGCAGCGGCGCGATGATGCCTGCGGCGACGGCTTGCACGAGGCCGGGCGCGGTGCCGGGCCTCGTGCCATTTGCGGGATCGGCACTTGCCGTGCCGCGCGCCTGGCGCCACAGCAGTGCGAGGCCGGCACCGACGGCGACAGGCCATGCGAACGCGCCCATCCCCGACAGCGGTGCTTCATGCGCTTCGAACGCACGCAGCGCGAGCAGTGCCAGCACGGGCGTCAACGCGAGCGCGGGCCATTCGGCGAGCGGCCACGCCAGCCGGCGGCGCGCGACATGCGCAAGCCATGCGGTGCCGGCCGCGAACAGCGCGGTCGAATCGACGACGAAGCGGTCGGCATGCAGGTCGACGTGACGGCTCGCGTAGACGAGGATCTCGTGCAGCCCGCCGCTGACCCACCACAGCAGTCCCCACGCGGCTGCCGCGGCGCCGATCTCGGGCATCCATGCATGCCACGCGCGCGCTTCCGCGCGCCCGTGCAGCCACCACCCAGTGAACAGGCCGGCGAGCGCGATCAGCAGCATCGCGATGTATGGGCTGTTGAGCACGGGCAGCGCGGTGGCGTCGGCCGGCCCGAGCAGGCTCGTGAAGAACGCGCCGGCCGCGGCGAGCTGCATCAGCAGCCCGAAGCCGAACCGCAGCATGCGCTTCTCGCGCACGCCGAGCCAGACGACGGCCGCGCCTTCGATCGCCCACGCGGCGCTGGTCGTCGGGCCGGAGAACGCGAGCGGCACGGCCAGCGTCGCGAAGATCACCGCGAGCGCGAGCGTGGATTCGAACAGCAGCGCGAGGCGGTCGCGGCGCCGCGCGAGCCATGCGGTGACGACGACGTAGAACGCCGACAGCGCGACGGCGCTCCATGCGAGCCCGAACGGCATGTCCTTCACGAGCGACGCCTGCAGCGCGGTCGCGACGATCGGCGTGCCGAACACGAGCGTGCCGTCGACATAGTGCCGCAGCGCGAGCTCGCGCTTCACCGCATACAGCAATGCGATGCCGACATACATCAGGAAGAACAGGATCAGGAACGGCTCGGTGCTCGCGAACAGCGCGGGGCGATAGGCCGTCACGCCCCACGCGGAGCCGATCGTGAACGTGAACGCGAAGCCGAGCAGGTTCAGCGGGCGCCAGGCCTTGAACCACGCGATCGCGAAGATGCCCGCGTTCAGCAGTGCGTAGTAACTGAACAGCGCGACGTGGTTGCCGTGCCCGGTCGACAGCAGCACCGGTGCGAGAAAGCCGCCCGCGGTGCCCATGAACGCGAGCGGCAGCGCGTTCTGCCGCACCGCGAGGAACGCGCTCAGCGCGCATACCGCGACCATCAGCGGAAACGCGGCGCCGACGGGCAGCAGCGCGTAAAGCTTGGTCGCGGCGAAGATCGTCAGGTACAGGATGCCGACGCCGCCGCCCTGCAGCACGAGCCCGTACGCCGCGCGGCGCGCACGCACGCGCCAGCCGGTCGCGAGCAGCGCGGCCGCGGCGAGCGCGGTGCCCGCGAGGCGGAATTCGATCGGCAGCATGTTGTTGTCGGCCGCGTACTTGAGCAGGAACGCGACCCCGAAGAACAGCACGACGATCCCGACGCGCACGACCGTGTTGCCGCCGAGCAGCCAGTCGCGCGCGGCGCGGAATGCACGCTCGACGATGTCGGGCTCGCGCGGCTTGGGCGGCGTGGGGGGAACCGACGGTGCGGGGGCCGCAGCGGCAGGTGTTTCAGTCGCGTGGAGCGCGGCCGGTACCGGTACCGGCGCGGCGGTGCGAACCGGCGCCGGGGCTGGCGCAGGAGCCGGTGCCGATAGCGACGCCGGTGCGTCCGCGCGCGCGGCGGCCGGTTGGGCTGGCGGGCGCGGCGGCAGCGCGGCCGAAGGCGGGACGGGGGCGGATGAGATCGCGGACGGGGCAGCGGACACCGATGCGGTGCCTGCGGCCGTGTGCGCCGGCGCCGCGGTCGGGATCGAGCCGGCCTTCGCGCCGGCCAGCTGGCCGCGCAGCGACGCGACTTCACGTGTCAGCGTCTCGACGGTGGCTTCGAGCCGCGCGACGCGATCGGCGAGCGGAACCGGCGGCTGGGCGGGTGGTGCCTGCATCGCGGACGTGTCGGGTGCCGCGCCTTTGCCCTTGCGCTTGCGCTGTTGCAGCGTGTGATCGAGACAGAACCCGATCGCGGCGCCGAGCACGGCGCCGTTGACGGCGGAGAAATCCCCGATCAATGCGGCAATCCCGCCCACGACGAAGCCGATTGCGGTAAAAGCCCAGTTCATCTCGCCTTGCTCCCTCTCTCGTATCGTTATCGGCCTGCGATCGGACGTATGCCGGTCGAGGCGGTGTCGCCATGGCCGGCAGGCGAACCGGCATGCACGGCTGAAGGCGGCCGCTGCATGGCGGCCTGCGGTGCAATCAGCCTGTTGGCGGGGAATGTATCACAGCGGCTGTCGGGGATTTTCCGGGTTGGCGCGGTATCGCGGCGTGCACCTGCCGGTGTCGTCGTGCGGCTTTTTGCACGGTCATGCTTTTTATCGGTGAATGCCGCGTGCGCATTTGTCAGGCCATATGGCCGCGGGATCGGACGTGGAATTGTCGTAAAGCGACGCGCGCCCGATGCGAATTCGCGCAAAAAACGACGCGATATGCGCGACGCTGCTGCGCACAAGTCCGGCGCGCGATGCCCGCCGTTGCTGGCCGTGCGCGTATTGCACCGCCGCAATCGCGTGCCGCCGCGCGCCGCGGCCCGCCCGGCGGGGCTGGAGGCCGTGTCGTATTTGCGCAAGCGTTTGTCGTAATTCGTCGGCAGGTCGGGGTTTTTTCTGGCAACTATGTAGGCACGCTATGACATACGTGAGTCCCCGCTACACGAGGAGAAGGTTTCGATGGATGCCCCCAAGGTCGTGGTCGAAGGTCTGTGCAAGGTGTTTGGAAGTAACCCGCAGCAGGCGCTCGACATGCTTGCCGCCGGCGCGACGAAGGACGACGTGCTCAAGCGCACCGGCCAGGTCGTCGGCGTGCACAACGTCTCCTTCGATGTGCAGGAAGGCGAAATTTTCGTGCTGATGGGCCTGTCCGGCTCCGGCAAGTCCACGCTGATCCGCCTCGTGAACCGGCTGGTCGATCCGAGCGCCGGCAAGGTGATGATCGACGGGCTCGACGTCGCGTCGGCGCGCCGCTCGGCGCTGACCGCGCTGCGCCGCAAGGACATGAGCATGGTGTTCCAGTCGTTCGCGCTGATGCCGCATCGCTCCGTGGTGTCGAACGCCGCGTTCGGCCTGGAAGTCGCGGGCGTCGGCAAGAAGGAACGCGAGCGCCGCGCGATGGAAGTGCTCGAGCAGGTCGGCCTTGCGCCGTTCTCGCACAAGCTGCCGTCCGAGCTGTCGGGCGGCATGCAGCAGCGCGTGGGCCTCGCCCGTGCGCTGGCCGTGAACCCGTCGCTGATGATCATGGACGAGGCGTTCTCCGCCCTCGATCCGCTCAAGCGCCGCGAAATGCAGGATGTGCTGCTGCAACTGCAGAAGGAACAGCGCCGCACGATCATGTTCGTGTCGCACGACCTGGAAGAAGCGCTGCGCATCGGCAACCGCATCGCGATCATGGAAGGCGGCCGGCTCGTGCAGGTCGGCACGCCGCAGGACATCATCGCGAACCCGGCCGACGATTACGTGCGCGCGTTCTTCGACGGCATCGACACCAGCCGCTACCTCACGGCCGGCGACCTGATGCAGACGGGCGCCGTGCCGATCGTGTCGAAGTGCGATGCCGCGAACGTCGCGGCCACGCTGAACGGCAGTGCCGACTATGCGTTCGTGCTCGACGCGCAACGCAAGATCCGCGGCTTCGTCACGCGCGATGCGATCGGTCAGGACACACCGTCCGTGAGCCCGATCGAAAGCATCCGGCGCGATGCGTCGCTCGAACATGTCGTCGCGCGCGTGGTCGCGAGCCCGAATGCACTGCCTGTCGTCGACGACGACGGCTGCTACTGCGGCTCGGTCGATCGTGCGCTCATCCTGAAGGCCATCACGCGTTCGCGAGGCTCCCATGTCTGAAATGATTCCGCTCGGTACCTGGGTCGACCAGTCCGTTCACTACCTGCTCGACCATGACGCGAAGACGTTCGACGCGATCGGTCAAGCGATCGAGGGGCTCGCGGCCTTCGTCGAGCATGGCCTGCAGGCGATCCCGATGTGGCTGATGATGGCGATCTTCATCGGCGTCGGGCTGTGGCGGGTGGGCTGGCGCTTCGCGCTGTTCACCACCGCGTCGCTGCTGCTGATCTTCGCGACCGGCTTCTGGGACCAGACCGTCATCACGCTCGGCCTCACGCTGTCGTCGACGATCATCAGCCTCGTGCTCGGCATCCCGCTCGGCATCTGGGCCGCGAAGAGCAAGTGGGTCGCCGCGATCGTGCGCCCGATCCTCGACCTGATGCAGACGATGCCCGCGTTCGTCTACCTGATTCCGGCCGCGATGCTGTTCGGTCTCGGCCGCGTGCCGGGAATCCTGTCGACGGTGATCTTCGCGATGCCGCCGGCGGTGCGCCTGACGAGCCTCGGCATCCGCCACGTGAACCGCGAGATCGTCGAAGCCGGCCAGGCCTTCGGCTGCACGCCGTGGCAGCTGCTGTACAAGGTGCAGTTCCCGAATGCGCTGCCGTCGATCATGCAGGGCGTGAACCAGACGATCATGATGGCGCTGTCGATGGTGATCATTGCGTCGATGGTCGGCGCGGGCGGCCTCGGCAACGACGTGCTCGCCAGTATCCAGCGCCTCGACATCGGCCTCGGTTTCGAAAGCGGCCTGTCGGTCGTGCTGCTCGCGATCATTCTCGACCGCATCACCGAAAGCTTCGGCCGCGCGCCGGGCACCGTGAAGGCGCCGCTGTTCTCGGGCCTCAAGCAGCTGTTTCGCGTGAAGGCTTCACCCGCACAGGCCTGACCTCCGGCGGCCGGAAGCCCCGGCCGCTTACCTTGACGATAGAAAACGACTTCCGCGGTTTCGGCCGCGGGGGTGGCCCCCTGCAACCTTGTCGCCAGGAGACCGATGTGACGTCCGCCGTCGCTGTCGCGCCCGCCGCCTGCGTTTCACCGGTTTCGTCCCTCGCCCATTTCGGCTTCCTGACGCTGCCGAACTTCTCGATGATCGCGTTCTCGAGCGCTGTCGAAGTGCTTCGGATGGCGAACTACGTCGGGCGGGCCGATCACTACCAGTGGTCGATCTACTCGCTCGACGGCAGCCCGGTGCATGCCAGCAACGGCATCGCGGTACGGCCGACTCAGGCGCTCGACTACACGAAGCTGCCCGACGTGATGATCGTGTGCGGCGGCATCCGCATCCGCGACGTGGTCGACGAAGGAGCGCGCGATACGCTCGCGGCGCTTGCCGAACGCGGGCTGCCGCTCGGCGGCATCTGCACGGGCGCGTATGCGCTGATGTCGAGCGGTCTGCTCGACGGCTATCGCTGCACCGTGCACTGGGAGAACCTGTCGTCGCTGCATGCCGAGTTTCCGCAGGTCGGATTCGCCGACGAACTGTTCGTCGTCGACCGCGACCGGCTGACCTGCACCGGCGGCACCGCGCCGCTCGACCTGATGCTGAACCTCGTCGGCATGCGGTTCGGCCAGCAGCTGGCCGCGCAGGTATCCGAGCAGTTCATCCTGGAGCGCATCCGCAGCTCGACCGATACGCAGCCGATTCCGGTCGATGCGCGCGTCGGCTTCTCGCGCGCGGAGCTGATCGAGGTCGTGCGGCTGATGGAGGCGAACATCGAGGAGCCGCTGTCGCTCGAGGAACTCGCGCGGCTCGTGCGGCTGTCGCAGCGGCACCTGCAGCGGATGTTCAAGGTGTATTTGAACGTGTCGCCGACCCACTATTACCTGACGCTGCGCCTGAAACGCGCGCGCGACCTGCTGCGCACGACCGATGCGTCGATCGCGCGCGTGACGACGGTCTGCGGGTTTCATTCGCCGTGCCATTTCAGCAAGGCCTACCGCGCGCAGTTCGGCCATGCGCCGAGCTACGAGCGCAGGCTGCCGGGGCGCTGACTGTCGAGAATCATCCAGTCCGCGACGTCGCCGGGATCGCGGCGCGCGGCTTCAATAAACGATCCCGCATTCAAGCAAACGACATCACTTTGAGGAGAAGCAAGATGAAGCGCCTATTGATCGCAGCGGTGTGCGGGATCGGGATAACCGCGCCGATGTCGGCCGTTTATGCGGCCGATCCGCCCGTGTGCAAGAACGTGCGCTTCGCGGATGTCGGCTGGTCCGACATCGCGGCAACCACGGGCCTCGCCACGACGATGCTGCAGGGGCTCGGCTACAACCCGACGAAGACGATCGCGTCGGTGCCGATCACGTTCGCGGGGATCAAGAGCAAGCAGATCGACGTGTTCCTCGGCTACTGGTCGCCGACGATGGACCCGATCATCCAGCCGTTCACGAAGGCCGGCACGATCAAGGTGCTCTCCACGCCCAACCTGACCGGCGCGAAATACACGCTCGCGGTGCCCGACTACGTCTATCAGGGCGGCCTGAAGTCGTTCGCGGACATCCAGAAATACGCGGACAAGCTGAACGGCAAGATCTACGGGATCGAGCCGGGCAACGACGGCAACCTGCTGATCAAGAAGATGATCGACGGCAACCAGTTCGGCCTCGGCAAGTTCAAGATGGTCGAGTCGAGCGAGGCCGGGATGCTGGTCGAGGTGAATCGCGCGATCCGCGACAAGCAGTGGATCGTGTTTCTCGGCTGGGAGCCGCATCCGATGAACGTGCAGATGAAGATCGACTACCTGAGCGGCGGCGACGACGTGTTCGGCCCGAACTACGGCGAAGCGAAGGTGCTGACGGCGACGCCGCCCGACTACGCGCAGCGCTGCCCGAACGTCGCGAAGTTCGTGTCGAACCTGCAGTTCACGACGACGATCGAGAACCACGTGATGGTGCCGATCATGAACAAGGTAGAGCCGAACAAGGCGGCCGCCGAGTGGCTGAAGGCGAACCCGCAGGCGCTCGACAAGTGGCTCGCGGGCGTGACGACGCTCGACGGCAAGCCGGGCCTGCCGGCGGTGAAGGCGTATCTCGGCGTGCATTGAGCGACGCGGCCGGGCGTTCGCCCGGCCCGCAAGCGGCTTGACGGATCGGCGCCCCCCGTCCCGGAAAGATCCCGGGAGCCGGGGGGGCGTCGGCATGCCTGTCCGGCGTGAGCAGGCATCAGGCCACGACATGCATGAGCCACGCGTTGATGCGTCGAATCACGTCGCTCCAGTCGCCTTCGCGGGTTTGCCGCACGGCGGTCGCCTGCGCGATCCAGGGGCTCGCGGTACCCTCGACGCCCCAGCGCCAGTCGCCGCAGACGTGGGTCGGTACGCAAGTCCGCATACCCATCATGACCGCCAAGTTGGCGACGCCCGAATCGACCGCGACCACGGCATCCAGTTGGGCCATGCATGCGGCCGTGTCGCCGAAATCCCGAATCCCGGGGCGGTAGTGACCAACATTGCCGGCCGGCGTGCCCGCCAGCGCCGCGGCAGCGGGGTGATGCAGATTCACGAAATGCATGCTTTCCGCAATGGCCGGGTGTGCCACGATCGCGTCGATCGCATCGAGCGGCAGGCTGCGGCGGCCGGCCCAGCACCTGACGATGGCGCCTTTTTCGGGCCAATGTCGTTGGACGCAATCCCAGAACAGCCCGATCAGCTTCCTGCCCGGATGTTGCTCGCGCACTTGCGCGGCCCATTCGGCAGCGAGCCGCTGCTTGTGCGGCGGCGTCTTGATGTAGGGCGCGAACCATCGTTCCGGCCGGCGTGTCCGCCGGGCTTTCAGCATCGGCAAATGAAGCAGCGTGGCATGCAGGTCCGGCGCGAACCTGTCGACGCGTGCTTGCAGTTCATCGGGCAACGGCGCATGAAACTGCCCCGGATTGGGGGCGGCGACGACCTCGCAACGCGGCAGCGACGCCTGCATGAGCGCGTGGCTCTGCGGATGGCAGGTGAGCATGACGCGCGCGCCTTCGTCCAGCCAGTCGGCCACGCAGGCCGAGAGGAGAAAGTTGTCGCCGAAGCCGTGTTCATGCGTGATCAGGACACGCTTGCCGCGCACATCCGATTCGCCGTCCCATGTCGGGAGGTCGACCGGGCGGTAATTGGCGGACAGGCGCGGAACGTCGTCACGCATTCGCCAATAGGCGAAGCCGCGCGGATCGCCCGCCTTGAGCATCGCTTCTCCCATCGCGAATCCGATCGATGCGCTCATCTCGGCAGGACCGGATGCCGCCATCCGGAAGGCTTCGTCGAGCAACGCGATGGCCTGCGCGAGATCGCCGGCCATCATCAGGCTCATGCCCAGTCGCAAGCGGTGGAGTTCGGGCCGGCTGTGCCGCGACGGATCGCGTTTCCAGGCTTCGGCGGCTTCGACGTAGCGGCCCAGCAGGTAGAGCGCATCGGCACGGCGCGTCATGGAGACGGCGTCGTGCGGGTCGAGCGCCAGCGCCAGGTCGGCCCAGGGGAGCATTTCCTCCTCTCGCCGGAGGGCAGTCAGCAGTTCGCAGATCCGATGCAGGATCGCGAGATCACGTGAATCGCCCGCGTATTGCGTCTGCGCGGCACGCAGTTGCTGTTCGAGGTCGACCATGAATGCGATTCCGGCGGGCGCGCTCACCGTGCGGGGCGGGCGCAACGGGATCCGGCGCGAGCAGGGGGCCGGCGGTGGGCATCACGATGCCGGCACCTCGCCGGGGCGTCGATGCCGGCCGTGTCGTCGCAGGGGCTACACACGGAATGAGCCGTCGAAGATGACGGTGTCGTCGAACAGGATCGTTCCGGACGAAAACACCAGATCCAGGTGATGGCTGCCGCGTTCACCGCCGCCGAGGCCAAGGTGCAACCCGGGATGGCGTTCTTCGAAACTTGCATTGCGTCCATGCAGCCTGACGTTCAGGTTCGTCCCGATCCCGAACTCCTCGACGATCCTGTTTCCCGCGCATTTGTCGAGATACAACCTGAAATCGTCCTCGAGCTGTCGATTGGCCGATTCGACGCTGACCACCTGGCTCCGCTCGATCCCGATCTTCAATATCGGGTCGATGACACCGTACTTGATGGCAAAGGGCACCGTGCTCAGGAAGGTGCCGCCGAACAAGACGCTTCCGCTCAGGTCGAGTACGCGGGTCGCCACTTCGCCGGGCATCAGGTCGTAGTGGTTGCGGCCATCGAGGCTTTTCCATGTCTGATCCAGCGTTCCGTGCAGCGAACCGCCGAAGCCGTCGTGAAACTGCACGCGTCGAGCGCGTTGTGCCGCTGCAATGATGCGTTCGTTGCGGGCGGCAATGTCGTCGATGCTCTCGGAAAAGGCCTCCTTGAAGAATTCGCCGTATTCCCGCAGCAATACCGACTTCTTCCAGTGCTCGGCCATTTTCGGCTTGAGGGGCGGGATGAATGACGGCCCATGCGGGTTGATGTCGGAACGGATGGACGAGTCGTACATGAAGATGAACATGTCACACCGGTCGATTTCCTTTATGACCTGTTCGTGATTTTCCGTGTCAAGCTCGACGTAGGTGAACGAATATTCGAGTTTTTTCGGGCAGTGCCGGATAATCGATTGCGCGGTATTTTTCTGGCTTTGATCCGAGCCGACCAGGATGTTGGCGCCGGCTGAATGTTTCTGCACCATGGCTGGATGTCCGCGGACACACGAAAAGAAATTTTCGACACTTTTTTCCATGATTATCTCCGGGGTTTCCAGCTTCTGGATCAAAAAATGGCGGGTCGTTGCGATCCGCCATCATTCGGGCTGCCTGCTTATGCCCACAGAGCAGTTGCGAATGGAATGACTGCGCTGTCCTTCATCATCTCGACCCAGTCTTCATGCTGATCTTCCTGCATCCATTCGATCAGCGGGAGATCCTGCTTTTCCTGATTTTCGTTCATGATGATTTCCTTGTTTAGGAATTGAACTGCGAACATCGCAAATCGCCCCCGAAAATTCGAGGGCGGATTTAGCGATTGAGTGAGCGCATGGAATTGCGCCGATTATATGGGGTGGGTATGAATGATCGATTTCTGTTAATGGTCAGACAACATTAGCATTCGAATTTGCGGAGGGACAATGTAACGTAAACCCTAGGGTTGTTTTGATTTTGTGAATGCTGATGGTGGTATTGTTTGAGTTTCGAAAAAATGAAACGGGGTGTGTTTTTAAATGGGAATAAACGCACCGATTGATGCCGATTTCGACTGCTTGATTGCCGGGCGCTCGTTTCATTCCCCCTTCGTCGCCGCGGGCACGTCGAACACGCGATCGAACGCCCACTGGAAGACGAACGCGTAACAGAAGAAGAACGCAAACAGCCCGATGTCGACGACGAACGCGTCGAACCACGAGATGTCGAGCCACCACGACACGACGGGCACCAGGATGAAGATGAGCCCGCCTTCGAATCCGGTGGCGTGCAGGATCCGCCGCCCGAGCGTGCGTGCCGGCTGCCGGCGCGATGCTTCCCAGCGCTCGAACAGCGCGTTGAAGATCATGTTCCACAGCATCGCGATCGCCGACATCGTCGCCGACAGTGCGCCCGAATAGACGAGGCCCTGCTTGAAGAGCGCGGCGATCACGGGCGAGATGCAGGAAATCGCGATCGCTTCGTAGAGCACCGCCTGCGTGATCCTGCGCGATAGGCCTTGCACGTTGTTTCTCCGGTTCGACGCCATTCGCCGCGGCACCCTGCCGAGACGTCCCGCAAGGCTATTCGCGTTGCACGCCTGCTTCAATTCACCTAATCTCACCCCGATTCAATCGAATTCAACCCGGCCCGATCCGGCCCGCGAGGCCCCGTGTTCTCGAAACTTCCCCTGACCGCATTGCGTGTATTCGAAGCGTCGGCGCGGCTTGGCGCGTTCAAGGCTGCCGCGGACGAACTGTCCGTGACGCCGGCCGCCGTGTCGCACCAGATCAAGTCGCTCGAAAGCCGGCTCGGCGTGCTGCTGTTCGAGCGCGGCGCGAGCGGCGTGCGGCTCACGGAGGAGGGCGAGCAACTGTTTCGCGCGAGTCACGATGCGTTGCTGGCGCTGAGCCGCGGGCTCGATGCGGTGCGGCCGGAAGTGACCGGCGAGCGTACGCTCGTGCTGACCACCACGCCCGCATTCGCCGCGATGTGGCTGATTCCGCGTCTCGGGCGGTTTCGTCGCATCGATCCGCAACTGCACATCAAGGTCGAAACCGGTAACACACTCGTCGATCTCGAACGCGATGCGCGGATCGATCTTGCGATTCGCGCAACGTCGCGCACGTTTCCGGCGCTGCACGAGATTGCGCTGATCGACGAGTATTTCGGTGCCTATGCGGCCGCCGGGTTCGACGCGCACCGAACGGGCGAGCCGCTCGACCTGATCGAGACCGTGTGGGATACGCCGCTGCCGGTGTCGGTCGACTGGGCGTCGTGGTGTCGTGCGGCGGGCCGCGATGCGTGGCTCGAACGTGCGGTGTTTCGCCATTACGACGACGAGCATTACGCGTTACAGGCCGTGCTGCACGGGCAGGGCATCGCGCTGCTCAGCTCGGTGCTGGCTGCCGAGCATGTCGCGCACGGGGCACTGACACCGGTCGAGCCGTCGGTGCGGCTCGACGGCGCGCGTTTCGTCGCGCTGTGCCGGCCCGGGCGTGAGCGCGAGCCGCAGGTCAGGTCGTTTCTCGACTGGCTCGAGGCGGAAATCGCGCAGACGCGGGCGGCGGTGGTGCGGATGGGGGCGGGCGTCGAGCGCTAAAGCGGGGCGGCGCGGGCCGTGTGCGAACGGTGCGCCCGCACACCGTCACCCGAACCTGACGCAATAAACCGGCGGCAGATGCGCGGACACCAACTGCCAGTTTTCCCCGCCGTCATCGGATGTCCACAACCCGCCGGTCGTCGACGCCATCGCGAGGCGCGTGCCCGAATCGTCCACCGCGAGCCCGTGCCGATACACGAGGTCGTACGCCGGTGCGGGCGGCAGCCCGTTCGTGAATGGCTCGAAACTGCGCCCGCCGTCGCGCGTGCGCGTGACGACGAACCGGCCGTCCACCGGAATCCGGCACGCGTCCTTCACGGCCGGTACGAACCACGCGGTGTCCGGTTCGTGCGGATGCACGGCCACCGCGAAACCGAAGCTCGACGGCTGTGCCTCGATCCTCCGCCAGTGTTCGGCGCCGTCGGTCGAGCGGAAGATCGCGCAGTGATGCTGCGTCCACAGCACGTCCGGGTTGGCGGCGCACTGCACGACGCGGTGCGGGTCCTGCGCGTTGGGTTCGCCGCGTCGCTCGGGCGGCATGTAGTCGGCTTCCATGCCTTCCGCGGTCACACGCCAGGTCGTGCCGCCGTCGGCGGTTTGCCAGACGCCGCCGCACGAGATGCCGACCGTCACGTGCCGGCTGTCGCGCGGATCGACCATCACCGAATGGATGCCCGGCGCGTCGTACCCGCCGCCGCCCCATTCGGCGCGTTCGGGGCGATCCCACAGCGCGCGGTTGAGCACCCACGAATCGCCGTGGTCGTCGGAGCGAAACAGCCCGCCGGGGATCGTGCCGGCCCACAGCACGCCCGGCTCGTCGGCGCCGCCGGCTTCGAGCGACCAGATTTGCTGAAGCGTCCACGGCGGCTGCGGCGTGCCGGGCGGCTCGTCGTCCGCATCGCCGGTGCCGGCATGCGCACGGGCGCCGGCAGGCGCCGCGTCGGCCGGTTGCGGCGGGTAGACGGGGACCGCGCATTCTTCCCAGCCGGTGGCGCCGGCTCGCTGGCGATGCAGTTTCACGCCGAAATGGCCGAGGTTGAGCGCCGCATACAGCGTGCCGTCGCGCGGGTCGGCGAGCACCATGCTGACGGGCTCGCCGATGAAATGCGGTTCGCCGGGCGTCCAGCCGCCGTGGCCGTCGGGCTGCAGGATGAACAGGCCCTTGCGGGTGCCGACGAGCAGTCGATCGTTCATATGCGATGTCTCCTGAGGGGCCGTCCGGGCGTTCTCGCACCGGGTCCGGCCCGATATATCCGTCCCTTTATCCGCCCGTCAGCGCCTGTACGACATAGACCCGGCTGGCGTCGCCGAGCGCATCGGACAGGCGTTGCCGGTCGCGTATCGGCTGGCCGTCGATGAACACGGACAGATGCTTTCGCAGCGCGCCCTGGTCGTCGAGGATGTAGCCGCGCAGTCGCGGCTGCTCGCCGAAAACGGTGTCGAATGCTTCGCCGACCGTGCGGGCGTCGATTTCGCGCTCGGGGGTTTCGATATGCCGCTGGATCGAGGCGGCGAAGAAGAGGTGCGCCATGGCGGGAGCCGGCAGGAGCCGCGCGGAAGGGACGGTCTTTAGTTTAGGCGATCCGTCGGGGGCGCAAAGACGACGTCTCGTAGTCGCCGTGCGCCGGCGTGTCGATCCGTCGCGGTCGACACGATCACGCGGATCGGCAACAATCCCGCCCGGGCTGCCATCGCAGGCCGGATTCGGCCGCCATGCCGCGCGACGGCCGCATGCTCTCCACTTGCCGATGAAGGACATTCCCGCCATGCCGCGATCCGCGCTGTCGATCGTCAAACCGGCCGTCGACGATATCGTCGCGGGCCGCAAGCGTGTGGAGATCCGCTCGTGGGCGCCGCCGGCCATGCCGTTGCGCGATCTCGTGCCGGTGCAGAACACGATCTTCCTGCGACAGGACGGGCAGGAGGATCCCGACGGTATCGCGCTCGCGATGGTCGATGTCGTGGGGGGCACGACTGGACGCCCGATGAAGCCCGCTCGCAAGGCAAGCAATGGTGTGCCGGATACGTGTGCCGGGAACTGGCGAACGCCCGGCAGATCGCGCCGCCTGTTCCGCGCATCGCGAAGCGCGGCATCCATGCGTTGCCGGATGATTTCTGAAAGGTGTCCTGATGATTTCACCTGAATCCGGGACGGGCCGAACGCCCTTTCGACACAAGAGAGGGCGGTCGAAACGAAGCGTCACCCGGAGAGTGCCCGCCGCCCGCGCTAAACCGGAATCGATCGCCCGCGTATCCTGATCCCGATCCGCACGATGCCGATCACCGCATTCGACAGCCACGTGAGCAGGCGCGGCATCCCGCGTCGGCGGATATCGAGCAGCAGCACGATCCGCACCGCTTCGCTGTCGTTCCACACCTCGTGCATGAACGTATCGTCCCACAGCAGGAAGCTGCCTTCGTCGAGCCGGTATTCGTGGCCGTCCACCTTCAGCACGGCGGCCGGCGTGCCGTCCGCGCGCTTCGGCATCGACAGCACGAGATAGCCGCGCAGGATGCCGCGAAACGGCCCGCGATGCGGTGGGATGTGCTTGCCGGGCGCGAGGAACGACAGCGATGCGGACAGCACGTCCGGCGACGTCGCGACGATCGACGCGACGGTCGGGCAGCGCGACAGGTTGCGCGGGAACGGCTGGCCGTACGCCTGCATGATGAACATCCGCCAGTCGCGTGCATCGTTGGCCGAGATGTCGTGCTGCTCGCGCATGATCTCGTGGAAGCGCGGGATGCGCGCCATGTCGCGCGCCACGGCGAATGCCTCTGCCTGGATGGCGGGCCACGCACGGACGAAACGCCCGGCATCGGGAAACGCGGCCGTATCGAGCACCGCACCGCCGTCGATATGGCGGTCATACAGCGTGCGCAGCAGGCCGGCTGCATAGTCGTAAGCGACGGACATGGTCGATCGAGGCGCGATCCGAAAAGGGTGACGTCAGTCTGCCCGAAGCGGGTCGGGCGCTGCGTTACGTCAGGTTACGCCGGCTGACGAAAGAATGACAGATTCATGAAGGTTCGTTCCACGCCCCCCGGAGCCGCAGAAGCCGCGTGATCCGGGCCACGACATGCGGGAATAAATGCACACGCTCCGTCGTCATACGGGTGTAGCACGTCGTCTCGTTGACTTTTCGAGGAGTGGAACATGAACAAGCATTGGCTGGTGGCCGCCGCCGTGGCGGCGATTTCTTTCGCGGGTGTCGCGGCGCCCGCATCGGCGCAGGCACTGACGCGCGCGCAGGTCAGGCAGCAACTGATCGACGCCGAGAATCAGGGGCTGCGCTTCGTGACCGATACGTCGTATCCGGACGTGAGCCCGCTGTTCCGGCAGCAGGTCGAACGGATGCCGCAGCGCCAGGCCGGCGCGGCAGTCGGCAGCGAGCCGGCCGCGTCGTCCGATGCGGGCAAGCCGGCGACGATGGCGCCACGCCAGCATTCCGCCGCATGCGTCGGCCCGGCGAGTTTCTGCACGATCTATTTCGGCAGCTGACGCAGCCGCCTGCGTTCGCAGGGCAGGCATTCACCCAGGTTGATCGATATGGAACATGAAAGGAGTTCATGATGAAAGCATATATCGCAGTACTGACGATTATCGTGGCGATCGTCGGTCAGTCGGCCTTCGCGCAATCGGCCGCGCCGCTGACGCGCGCGCAGGTTCGCGACGAATTGATGCGCCTGGAAGCAGCCGGGTACGACCCGGCGAAAGGGGACGACGGCGAGTATCCGGCGGACATCCAGGCGGCGCAAGCGAGGCTTGCCGAACAGGACCGGGCCCGGATGGCGGCTGCCGCCGTGCATGCACCGGCGGCCGGTATGCCGGCGCAGAACAGCAACTAGGTGCCGATATGGTCTTGTGCGACTTCAGGCCGTCGTGTTCGCGGCGCGGCCGTCCGGCAGCCGTTCGTGCCGCCCGACGCGGTGGAAGGGCGCCGGCCGCCGTGCCCGTGATCGCGCGCCGCTTCGCTCGGCGTCGCGATCATCTGGCCGGCGGCGCGCGATGGTCAGGCCGGCCGGTCGCGCGATGAGCCGGGGCGACGACGCGTGCGGCCCTGGCGGCAGGCCGGTTCATGCGCGCCCTGCCATGCCGCGCTGCCGATCGCGCGATCACCAGGGCATCATGCGCTGCAGGACCTGGTCGCGCAGCACGAAGCGGTGCGCCAGCGCCGCTGCGACGTGCAGGCAAATGCCGGCGAACAGCACCCAGGCGAGGATGCCGTGCACGTCGCCCATTGCGTGGCCGAATCCGGAACCGGCCGCCGACAGCGCGGGCAGCGGCACGATCCCGAGCAGCGTCACGCCCCACGCGCGCGACGATGCGTTGATCCAGCCGAGCAGCGGCACGGCGATCAGCAGCGCGTAGAGCGCGAAATGCGTGACGCCCGACAGCGCGCGCATTGCAGGAGACAGGTCGTTCGCCGGCGGGCGATGCGTCGCGCGCCACAGCACGCGGCAGGCCATCGCGGCGAGCAGTGCGGTGCCCACGATCAGGTGCGCGGCGATCAGGCCGACGGGCTGCGTATCGCGATGCACGTCGGGCATCGTCCAGCCGATCGCATATTGCGCGACGATCAGCGCGACGATCAGCCAGTGAAGAAAACGCGCAACGGTGTCATATCGGGCGGGTGTGGACATGGAGACTCCTGCGTACGGCGGGGACAGTATCGGACGGAGGGATTCTACGACCGCATGCTTAACGAAACGTTAAGCATGCGGCATCTCACGCGGCGATCGGTCGTCGGGTGAGCCTGCCGGCGTCGCTTCGCCCGCGCCGGCCGACGGCAGTGCAACCGCGACACCGAGGCCCTGGCCGCCGATGCCGGGCCCGAACTGCACGGTGCCGCCCAGGTATTGCGCGATGCGCGTGACGATCGACAACCCGAGCCCGCTGCCGGGCGACTGCGCGCCGCTGCCGCGATAGAAGCGGTCGCCGAGCCGCTCGTGCTCGCCGGGGGCGACACCGGGCCCGTCGTCGCGAACGACGATGCATTGCAGTGCGCCGTCGTCGCGCACGCCGAGCTCGATGCGGCCGCCCGGGCGGCCGTACTTCACGGCGTTGTCGACGAGATTGTCGAGCAGGATGCCGATCAGGATCGGATCGGCGTCGATCGCGCGCTCGGAGACGGGGCCGGCCACGAGGTCGATGGCCTTGTCCGACGCCTTCGCGAGATGGCGGTCGAGGGCGGCTTCGACGAGTTCGCGAACGGCGACCGCGCGTGTCGGAATGCGTTCGTATTCGTCGAGCCGCGCGAGCAGCAGCAACTGCTCGGCGAGACGCGCACTGCGGTCGACGCCTTGAACGACCCGCTGCATCGCGAGCCGCTGGAGTGCCGGATCGTCGGTCGCGATGGCTACCTGGGCCTGGACCTTGATCGCGGCAAGCGGTGTCTTGAGCTCGTGCGCGGCGTCGGACGTGAACGCGCGCTCGCGCACGATCGATTGCCGCAGCCGGGCCAGCAGGCGGTCGATCGCGTCGACCAGCGGGCGCACTTCGTCCGGCACGGCGGCGATGCCGAGCGGTTCGAGCGATCGCGCGTCGCGCGCGCCGATCAGCGTCGACAGCGTCTTCAGCGGCGCGAGACCGCGTCCGATCAGGTACCAGAGGAGCAGCGCCAGCACCGGGAGCGCGACGATCAACGGCAGGACGATGCCGCGCGCGGTGCCGGTCGCCAGGTCGCTGCGCGTGTTCGCGATTTCCATCACGCGGATCCGGCGTCCCGACGCGTCGTCGCGCAGCGTGTGCGTACGCCATGACGCGCCGCGGATGACGATCGTTTCAGGAACACCGCGCGGGTCGTGCGCGTCGGGCAGGCCGGCGGCGCCGGCCGGGAGGCTCGACGCGACGACCTGGCCCCGTGCGTCGCGCACCTCGAACAGCACGTCGCGCGGAAGGCGATCGCCGTCGGTTTCGGAGCCGGGTTTCGAGCCGCGGCGATCCAGTTCGACACGCGCGTCCGGCGGCACACGGGCGAGGCGGTCGAGGTCGGCAGGCGAGAGATTGACCAGCAGCGACGCATATTCGACGAGGCGGGCGTCTTCCCATTCGCCGATCTCGCGCGTCGCATACCGGAAGCTGCCGAACACGGCGACGAGCCACACGACCGTCACGCAGCCGAGCGCCATCGACGAAACGCGGCGCCGTATCGAGCGGGACGTCATGCGAGATCGACGACGTAGCCGACGCCTCGAACGGTGCGGATCAGTTCCGCGCCGAGCTTCTTGCGCAGGTTCGACACATGCACCTCGATCGCATTGCTTTCGATACCTTCCTGCCAGCCGTACAGGGTGTCCTCGAGGCGCGAGCGCGACTGCGGCGCGCCCGGGTGGCTGACGAGCTGGACCAGGATGGCCCACTCGCGCGACGTGAGCGCGATGCGCGACGCATCGCGTGTCACCGTGTGGGCGGTCAGGTCGATCGTGATGTCGCGCCACACGATCTCGTCGCCGGCGCGGCCTTGCGAGCGGCGCACGAGCGCGCGGCAGCGGGCGAGCACTTCGGTCAGTTCGAACGGTTTCGCGAGATAGTCGTCGGCACCGTCGTCGAGGCCGCGGACGCGGTCGGCCACGGTGCCGCGCGCGGTCAGGACCAGCACGGGGACGGTATCGCCCGCATCGCGCAACGCGCGCAGCAGCTCGGTGCCCGATTTCCCGGGCAGGCCGAGATCGAGCACGACGAGCGCGAAGCGCGTGGTCGCGAGCGCGGCTGCCGCTGCGTGACCGTCGCGCAACCAGTCCACGTGATAGCCGGCCTGGGTCAGGCTGATCTCGAGACCGCTGCCGATCAGGTCGTCGTCTTCAACAAGGAGGAGTCGCATGGTCGATTCGGGGGCGGGATGCCTGCGATTGTACGAGCGCGCCGCGCCTGCCGTGCAACGGATTGTAATTGTGCTGGATCAAACTTCTTCCGATTCTGAAGAACGCTTAAGGTTCGGCGGCGGCAATCCCGCTACCATCGGCCACACCGCTTCCAGGGGGGATTTTCCGCTGCCCCTGATCCCGAACCGGGTCACGCCTGTCCGGCTTGCCCGTCAATCCGCGACCTTGCCGATCGATGTCCGGTCGACGCGAGTCGCCCGTACGGGAGATTCATTCTTCATGGCCCCCTCAACGATCGAGCGATGGCGCGCCTACCTGCTGATCGCCGCGCTGGCCGGCATGTTCGTTCAGTGCTTCGTGCTGGTTTCATGGCTGGCGCTGCGCGTACCCGAGGCATTTTTCACGACGATGACGTTTCGCATGTGGACCGTCGTCGCGATCGTCACCGCGATCCTTTCGGTCCGCAAGCTTGCCCGCGCGGCGTTCAGGGCGGCGCTGGATTGCGGATTCGTACACGTGACCGGAATCGATCGTCACACGGTAGCAGTGTCATCCGATTGCGCGTACCGTCGGCTGGTCATCCTTCATATCCGGCTCAACGGAAATCGGTTCCGCTACGCACACGGGTGAGCCCGCCTTCGCGCGTGCCCGCCCCGATGCACCACGGTCCCGCCGGGCCACCACTGGGGAATCGCATGGTGTTGCTGCATGTGCTGCACGCGCTGGCCGGCGCGATGTCGATCGTCTGCGGGCTGGGCGTATTGCTGGGTATTGCGTATACGGTCGTGGCCAGCGTGCTGGTCGGGCGGTTCTTTTCGAGGCCGGCGGCGCAGCCGCGCGAGTATCCGGGCGTCACTGTCGCGAAGCCGCTGCACGGCGACGAGTGGCAGCTCGTACAGCATCTCGAAAGCTTCTTCGTGCAGGATTACCCGGGCCCGGTCCAGCACCTGTTCGGCGTGCACGATGCAGGCGACGCGGCACTCGCGGCCGTCGAGACGCTGCGTGCACGCTACCCTGACGCGAACATCAAGGTCGTCGCCGATGCGCGGCTGTACGGGCCGAACCGCAAGATCGGCAATCTCGTGAACATGCTCGAACACGCGGAGTATTCGGTGCTGTGCCTCGCCGACAGCGACGTGCTGGTCGAGCGCGATTATCTGCGCGCGGTCGTCGGCGCGCTGCAGCAGCCGGATGTCGGCATCGTGACGAGCGTGTACCGCGGTGTCGCATCGCCGGGTTTCTGGCCCGGGATCGCCGTCGCGATGACGAACTACCATTTCCTGCCGGGCGTGATCACCGGGCTCTTCATCGGGCGTGCGCGGCCGTGCTTTGGCCAGACGATTGCGATCACGCGCGCGACGCTCGAACGTATCGGCGGCCTCGCGCGATTCGCGCATCACCTGGCCGAGGATCACGCGCTGGGCGAAGCGGTGCGGCAGGCGGGCGCGCAGGTCGTCATTCCGCCGTTCGTCGTCGGGCATGCGTGCGTCGAGGAGACGTTCTCGAGGCTGTACGCCCACGAGTTGCGCTGGAGCTGCACGATTCGCGCGGCGGACCGGCTCGGTCATGCGGGCTCGGTGCTGATGCACCCGGTGCCGCTCGCGCTGCTGGCGCTGCTGTTCTCGGGCGGCACGGCCGCCGCGTGCGCGCTGGCGGTCGCGGCGCTCGCCGCGCGGGTGCTGCTGATGCTGAGAACGAGCCGTGCGACCGGCGCGGGGCTGCGCGGCGCAATCTGGCTGCCGTTCGTCGATCTCCTGCAGTTCTTCGTGTTCGTGTCGAGCTTCTTCTCGTCGCATGTCGTGTGGCGCGGCACGCGCTTTCGCGTGAACCGGGAAGGGCTGTTGTCGGCGGCGAGCGAATCATGACGACGCAGACGAACGCCGGCGGCGACGCCGCCCGGAACGTCGCGCGCAGCGACGCGCGGCTTCGGCGCGCGGGGCAGGCCGCGGCGCTGGGCGGGCTGGCGCTCGCCGTGTGGCTGATCTGGCGCGAGCATCCGCTGGACATTCTGCATCGCCTGCAGATTGCCGGCGCCGGATTGCTGCTCGCGGCGCTGGCCCACCTCCTGCCGATGCTCGCGAATGCGTGGGACTGGCGGATGCTGATCCGCGGCCCGCGCCGGCCGTCGTTCGCGACGATGCTGAAACTCGTGTGGATTCGCGAGTCGATCAACGGGCTGCTGCCGGTCGCGCGGATCGGCGGCGAGATCGTGTCGTTCGGCATGCTGCGACAGGCGGGCGTGCGGCCGGCGACGGCCGTGGCCAGCCTCGTTGCCGACATGCAGCTGACGCTGATCAGCCAGCTGGTGTTCGCGCTGGTCGCGATCGGCTACGTGCTCGGGCACGTCTCGTCCGATGCCGCCCGGGTGGCCGGGAACCTCGCGATCGGCATGGCCGCGCTGGTGCCGGTGCTGCTGCTGTTCGCGCTGGTGCAGCATGCGCGGCCGTTCGAGCGCGCGATGCGCGTGCTGAACCGCGTCACGAGCGGGAAGGTGGTGGCGCTCGTCGGCGAATCGGCGCGTACCGATCAGTCGATCCGGATGATCTGGAGAAAGACCGGCATCGTCGTGCGCTACCTCGCGATCTGGCAAACCCTGCAGTTCGTGGGTTACGCGCTGGAAATCTGGCTCGCGCTGGTCTTTCTCGGCGCGGAGCCGACCTTCGCGCAGGCGCTCGCGATCGAGGCGCTGATCCAGCTCGTGAGCAGTATCGCGTTCCTGATGCCGGGCGGCCTCGGCGTGCAGGAAGGCGGCTTCGTGCTGATCGGCGGGCTCCTCGGGTTCGATCCGCCGACGTGTCTCGCACTGGCCGGCGCCCGCCGCGTGCGCGACCTGCTGTTCTATCTGCCGGGCCTGCTCGCGTGGCAGTGGGCGGCCGGTTCGGCGAACCGGCCGGGCGGAACGAAACGCGCGTCGTTGCCCATCGGGGAATCCGCGCGGCCGCATTGATGCGGCCGCGCAGCCCGTGCCCGCGCGGGCGGCGGCGCGGGAATCAGCGCCGTTCGTCGGCGAGATGGCTGCGGATCACGTCCGCGAACGACGTGTCGCCCTTCAATCCGAGGGCTTCCGCGTGCGACGTATCCCAGCGGCCCGGCCAGCTGCCGACGATCTTCTCGACGCGCTCGTCGGGCACATGGCGGATCAGCTTCACGACTTCGTCGCCCGCGACTTCGCGCAGCGCCGCGATCATTTCGTCGACCGATACCGACAGGCCGGGCAAATTGATCACGCGTTTGTTGCCGAGCTTCGCGCTGTCGATTTCGCAGCCCGCGACGAGCGCTTCGATTGCGCCGCGCGGCGACAGCAGCCACAGCCGCGTCGAACCCGGCACCGGGCACACGCTTTCCTCGCCGTTCAGCGGCTCGCGGATGATGCCGCTCGCGAACGACGATGCGGCCGCGTTCGGGCGGCCCGGCCGCACGCTGATCGTCGGCAGCCGCAGCACGCGGCCGTCGACGAAACCGCGCCGCGCGTAGTCGCACAGCAGCAGCTCGGCGATCGCTTTCTCCGCGCCGTAGGACGATTGCGGGTTCAGCGCGGTGTCGTCCTGCACGACGTCGGGAAGCGTGCCGCCATACACCGCGACCGAGCTCGTGAACACGACGCGCGGCCGGTGGCCACGGGCGCGGCACACTTCGAGCAGCGCGCGCGACGCGTCGAGGTTGATCCGCATGCCGAGATCGAAATCGGCCTCGGCCTGCCCGCTGACGATTGCCGCGAGGTGGAAGATCGCGCCGGTTTGCATGTCGATCGCGCGTTCGAGCACCGCGCGATCGGCGATGTCGCCGACGATCGACGTCACGCGCGCATCGCCGAAATCGCTGCCTTCGACGACGTCGAGCAGCACCAGCTCGTCGATCTTCTCGCTGCGGCCGTCGGGGCCGCTCAGTTCGCCGCGCTCGAGCAGCTTGCGCGCCAGACGCTGGCCGAGAAAGCCGGCGCCGCCGGTGATCAGTACTTTCATGTTCGTTACCTTCCGAGGAATGCGTGAATTAGCGGGAACAGGCCCTGAGCCAGCCGAGCCCTTCCGACGTGCCGGCCTTCGGGCGGTACTCGCAACCGATCCAGCCGTCGTAGCCGAGCGTGTCGATCAGCTCGAACAGATACGGGTAGTTGAGTTCGCCGAGATCCGGCTCGTGGCGGTCGGGTACGCCCGCGATCTGGATATGGCCGATGCCCGCGAAATCGCGCCGGAGCTTCGTCGCGAGATCGCCTTCGACGATCTGGCAGTGGTAGCAGTCGAACTGCACCTTCAGGTTCGGCGCGCCGACTTCCGCGCGGATCGCCTGCGCGTCGTCCTGGCGGCTCAGGAAATAGCCGGGCATGTCGCGCTGGTTGATCGGCTCGATCAGGATCGTGATGCCGTGCGCGGCAGCGGCCTGCGCGGCATGGCGCAGGTTCGACAGGTAGGTGTCGCGATGGCGCGCACGGTCGGCGCCCGGCGGCACCATCCCGGCCATCACGTGCAGCTTCCGGTTGCCGAGCACGCGTGCATAGTCGAGCGCCTGCTCGATGCCGCGCCGGAACTCGTCCTCGCGGCCCGGCAGCGATGCGGTGCCGCGTTCGCCCGCGGCCCAGTCGCCGGGCGGCGCGTTGAACAGCGCCTGTTCGAGGTGGTGCGCGTCGAGGCGCGCGCGGATGTCCTCGGCGGCGAAGTCGTACGGGAACAGGTACTCGACGGCCTTGAAACCGTCGTAGGCGGCAGCGGCGAAGCGTTCGAGGAACGCGTGCTCGGTGTACATCATCGAGAGGTTGGCGGCGAAGCGTGGCATGGCAGCGGGTCCTGTGAATGAATGGGGCGGGGCTTACGTCGCCCCGCGTCGAACGGCAACTCGGCGGTTCAGCGGTTCACGAGTTTCGCGGGCGTGAGCCACACGGCGATCGCGCCGATCACGAGCATCGCGGCCAGCACATACATGCCGGACGCCGTGCTGTGCGTGACGTCCTTCAGGTAGCCGATCACGTACGGGCTCGCGAACCCGGCGAGGTTGCCGACCGAGTTGATGATCGCGATCCCGGCGGCGGCCGCGGAGCCCGCGAGGAACGCGGTCGGCAGCGACCAGAACAGCGGTGCGCAGGTCAGCACGCCGCCCGCCGCGAGCGACAGGAACACGATCGACACCGCCGTATTGTGCGAGTACGACGCGGCGACCGCAAACCCGACCGCGCCCATCAGCGCGGGTACGATCAGGTGCCAGCGGCGTTCGCGGCGCTTGTCCGCGCTGTGGCCGAACAGGTTCATCACGACGATCGCGACGACGAACGGGATCGCGGACAGCAGGCCGATCTGCAGCGTATCGGTGATGCCGGTCGACTTCACGAGCGTCGGCATCCAGAACGTGAGGCCGTACTGGCCCGTGACGAACGCGAAGTAGATCAGCGACATCCACCACATGCGCGGGTCGGCGAACACGGCCTTCAGCGAGTGGCCGTGCTGCTGCTGTTCCTGCGGCTGCGCGGCGATCTCGTCCTCCAGCAGCTGTTTCTCGCGTTCGTCGAGCCACTTCGCGCCGCGGATGCTGTTGTCGAGATACAGGATCGTCGCGATGCCGACGAGCACGGCCGGCACGGCTTCGATCATGAACATCCATTGCCAGCCGTGGAAACCCGAGCCGCCGTGGAAGCGCTCCATGATCCAGCCCGACAGCGGGTTGCCGAAGATGCCCGACACGGGAATCGCGGACATGAACACCGCGATGATCTTCGCGCGGCGATGCGACGGGAACCAGTACGTGAGATACAGGATCACGCCGGGATAGAAGCCGGCCTCCGCGAGGCCGAGCAGGAAGCGCAGCACGTAGAACTGCGTCGGCGTCTGCACGAATGCGAACAGCCCGGACAGCAGGCCCCACGTGATCATGATCCGCGCGATCCAGATGCGTGCGCCGATGCGGTGCATCAGCATGTTGCTTGGCAGTTCGAACAGAAAATAGCCAAGGAAGAAGATGCCGGCGCCGAGACCGAACACGGTTTCGCTGAACGCGAGATCCTGCGACATCTGCAGCTTCGCGAAGCCGACGTTCACGCGGTCGAGATACGCGACCACGTAGCAGAGCATCAGGAACGGCACGATGCGCCAGAACACTTTCTTGTAGGTGCGGTCGAGTTCCGCGGCATGGGCGGGCGCGGCGGGCGAGCGGCCAGCGGCCGCGTCGAGAGCAGTCATCGTCGTCTCCAGGATGTTGTGTGCCGGCGGCGCGTACGCCGCCGGATCGTTGCGTGTGCTGACGGAAGGGCCCGCGCACACGGCGGGCATGGAAATCGTTGCGGGGTACGTCGCTACCAGCGCGCACCGAAGCTGGCGCGCAATTCGTCGAGCGCGGCCTCGTCGAGCGGTTCGGGTTTCGGGTTCGTCATCAACCACAGCCGAGCTGTTTCCTCGAGTTCTTCAAGTGCATACGACGCGTGCGACACCGATGGCCCCCACATCACCGGGCCGAGGCGGTCGAGCAGCACGCCGCGCACCTGGTCGGCGAGCGCCGCGACTTCCGCCGCGACGCCCGGATCGCCGGGGCGGCGGTAGCGGATCAGCGGAATGTGGCCGACCTTCATCACGTAGTACGGCGTGATCGGCGGCAGCACGTCGGTGTCGCGCCATACGCCCGCGAGCGTCAGCGCGACGAGGTGCGTCGAATGGGTGTGGACGACGCCGTTCGCTTCGGCATTGCGCGCGTAGATACCGCGATGCAGCGCGAGCGTCTTCGACGGCTTGCCGCCCGATACGGGCTGGCCGTCGAGGCCGACCTTCGCGATGTCGTTCGGGTCGAGCCGGCCGAGGCACGCGTCGGTCGGCGTGATCAGCCAGCCGTCGGGCAGCCGCGCGCTGATGTTGCCGGCGCTCCCGACCGCGTGGCCGCGCGCGTACAGGCTGGCGCCGACGACGCAGATCTCCTCGCGCAGTTTCGCTTCGTCGCTCATCGTGCGGCTCCGTCCAGCGCGCGCAGCGCCTTGTCGAAAAAGTCCGTGGTGCCGAAGTTGCCGGACTTCAGCGCGAGGCCGAGCGGCGCTGCGTCGATGGTGGCCGTCGCCGGTACGCCCGGATCGATCTGCGCGCCGATCTGCAGCGACTTCACGTCGAGCGCCTGCACGACGGCGCCGGACGTCTCGCCGCCGGCGACGACGAACTTGCGCACGCCGAGATCGCGCAGCCCGCGCGCGATCGCCGCGAGCGTGGCTTCGACGAGATGGCCGGCCGCGTCGACGCCGAGTGCTTGTTGTACGGCCTTCACTTCGTCAGGCGTCGCGGTCGCATAGATCAGCACGGGCTGCGGCAGGTGCGTGCGCGCGAACGCGAGTGCCTGGTCGACGACGGGTTCGCCGCGCGATGCTGCGAGCGGATCGATACGGAAGCTCGGCCGCGTGGCGCGCCATGCGGCGACCTGCGCGTTGGTGGCCTTCGATGCACTGCCGGCGAGCACCGCCGACAGGCCGTCGATACGCGGCAGCGACGCCGCGTTGTCGCGCTCGGGCAGCTGCTCCGCGCGGCGGAAATTCGCGGGCAGGCCGAGCGCGATGCCCGAGCCGCCGGTGACGAGCGGCAGGCCCGCGCAGGCTTCGCCGAGCACGTAGAGGTCGCGGTCCGACAGCGCGTCGGCGATCGCGAATCGTGCGCCTTCCGCACGCAACTGGTCGATCCGCGTGCGCACGGCGGCCGCGCCCAGCGCGATCGTGTCGTAGCGGATCAGGCCGACGGGCGACTTCGTTTGCCGCTGCAGCACGCGCACGAGGTTCGCGTCCTTCATCGGCGTGAGCGGATGGTTTTCCATGCCCGATTCGTTCAGCAGCACGTCGCCGACGAACAGGTGGCCGCGATAGATCGTGCGGCCGTTCTCGGGGAACGCCGGGCATGCGATCGTGAAGCCGCCGCCGGCCGCATCGAGCAGCGCATCGGCGACGGGCCCGATGTTGCCCGCGTCGGTCGAATCGAACGTCGAGCAGTACTTGAAGAAGAATTGCCGGCAGCCTTGCTCGCGCAGCCATGCGTAGGCGGCGAGCGATTGCGCGACGGCGTCGGCCGCGGGGATCGTGCGCGACTTCAGCGCGACGACGATCGCGTCCGCATCGATCAGCGTGTCGACTGCGGCGCCGTCGGCGGGCACGCCGATCGTCTGCACGGTGCGCATGCCGCTTTTGACGAGCATGTTCGCGAGATCGGTCGCGCCGGTGAAATCGTCGGCGATGCAGCCGAGCAGGGGACGGGAAACGGGAGCGGTCATGGCGGGTACGTCGTTCGAATCAGCGGGCGGGCGGCAGCGTGATGCCGGGGAAGGTCTTGATCACGGCGGAATCGTCCTCGCCGCCGTGGCCGGCGCTCGACGCGCTCATGAACATCTGGTGCGCGGTGGCCGACAGCGGCAGCGGGAACTTGCTGCGGCGCGCGGTATCGAGCACGAGGCCGAGATCCTTCACGAAGATGTCGACGGCCGACAGCGGCGTGTAGTCGCCGTTCAGGATGTGCGGCACGCGGTTCTCGAACATCCACGAATTGCCGGCGCTGTGCGTGATCACGTCGTACAGCGCGTCGGCATCGACGCCTTCGCGCAGGCCCAGCGCCATCGCCTCGGCGGCCGCGGCGATATGCACGCCGGCCAGCAACTGGTTGATGATCTTCACCTTCGAGCCGATGCCGTGCGCATCGCCGAGGCGATAGACCTTGCCGGCGATCGCGGCGAGCACGTCCTCGCAGCCCGCGTATGCGGCGGCCGGGCCCGACGTCATCATCGTCATCTCGCCGGAGGCCGCGCGCGCGGCGCCGCCGGACACGGGCGCATCGAGCATCTGCAGGCCGGCGGCCTCGATGCGTGCGCCGAGCGCCACCGCGAATTCCGGCGCGACGGTCGCGCTGGCGATCACGACGCCGCCCGGCTTCATCGCCGCGACCGCGCCGTGCTCGCCGAACAGCACCGTTTCGGTTTGAGCGGCATTCACGACGAGCGTGACGACGACGTCGCACAACGCGCCGAGTTCGGCCGGCGTCGCGCACGCGATGCCGCCTTCGGCCGCGAATGCCTGCAGCACGGTGTCGCGCACGTCGCATGCGTGCACGCGCAGGCCGGCGCGCAGCAGCGAGCGGGCGACGCCGAGGCCCATCGCGCCGAGGCCGATGACTCCAACATTTCGTGACATGGTCAACCTTGATCGATTCGGGAGAGGTTCGTGACAGCGGCGCCGCCGGTAACGGCCGCGGCCGCCGGCTTCAGCAGATGCCGGCTTCCGCGAGACGGCGGGCGGCGTTGTACATGTGCGTGCGTGCCGCGTTGCGCGCGGCCATCGGGTCGCGCGCGCGGATCGCGTCGGCGATCGCCGCGTGTTCGTCGCGCACCTGGCGCGAGAAGTCCTCGCGCGTCGCTTCGTTGCGCCGCGTGACCTTCACGCCGGCTTCGAGGTACTGGTTCAGGAACTGCAGCGTCTTCAGGAAATACGGGTTGCCGGTGACGGCCGCGATCGTGCGGTGGAACGCGACGTCTTCCGCGACGCCGTCGCGCCCTTCGGCCACGGCCTCGTCGATCTTGCGCAGCGCATCGTCGATGTCGGCCATGTCTTCGTCGGTGTGGTGCAGGGCCGCTTCGGCCGCGACCTCGGCCTCGATCGCACGGCGCACCGCGAGCAGGTGCGGCAGCGAGGTGGCCTCGACCGCTTCCGCATAGTCGATCCGCAGCGGCCGGATCGCACCGTGCTGGTTCACGTACACGCCGCTGCCCTGGCGCGGCTCGACCACGCCTTCGTTCTTCAGCCGCGAGATCGCCTCGCGGATCACGGTACGGCTCACGCCGAATTCCTGCGCGAGCACGGCCTCCGTCGGCAGCTTGCCGGTGGCCGAGAAGCTGCCGACTTCGATCTGCTTGAGCAGTTGCTGCGCGACATGGTCGCTCATCGCGCGGGCGGGAATTTTCTCGAACATGGTGCTCTGGTTTGTAAGGTTATGTGGTCATCATACAAATTTGAGCGCGACGAAGCATCCGGGATAACCCTCGATCAACGGAGGGCAACGTCGGTCAAATCAATTGAAACCGGTTCCATTTGAAGGGAAATCGGTGCGAGCGACTATCGCTTTGCGGTGGGTCAGCCGGGCGGGAAAGAGCCGTGCGGGTGCGTCGGCCGTCAGTCGGCGATGTCCTCGACGGAGTCGTCCGTCGCATCGGCCGTCGCGCCGGCTTCCGCCACTTCCCCGCCACGCTCCCGATAAGTCGCCGGCGGCACGCCGAACTGCTTGCGGAACTCGCGCCCGAGGTGCGACGCATCGGCGAACCCGCAGCTCGACGCGATATCGGCCACCGTGCGGTCGGAACTGGTCAGCAGCCACGCGGCCGTGCGCAACCGCACCTGTTTCGCGAACGCCTGCGGGCTCTTGCCCGTTTCCGCCTTGAACAGCCGCTCGAGCTGCCGCGTCGACAGGTCGAGCTTGTTCGCGAGCTCGTCGAGCGACAGCGCCCGCCCGACATGCTGTTCCATCAGGAGAATCGCGCGCTTGACCTTCGGGTGCGTCGCCGGCTCGAGGCCCGGCGGATGCGGCTGCGGGGCGTTCCCTTTCTGCATCTCGCCGACCAGCAGGATGCGCAGCGCCTTCTGCACGGTCGCGTGATCGAAATGGCGCAGCAGGATCGCGGCGGCGACGTCGATCGACGCGCGGCCGCCCGAACAGGTGATGCGGCGCCGGTCGATCACGAACAGCCGGTCGGCGATCAGCAGGTCGGGATCGGCGGCCGGAAAGCGCTCGATGAAATCCCAGTAATGGAACCAGCTCACGCAGGTGCGATAGCCGTCGAGCACGCCTGCGCGCATCAGCGTGAACACGCCGGTGCAGATCCCGACGACCGTTGCGCCGCCGGCCGCCGCGCGGCGGATGAAGTCGAGCGTCTCGGGGCCCGCCTGCGGCCCCGAATGCAGCAGCCCGCCGACCACCACCACGTAGTCGAACGGCTCGGCCGCGTCGAACGTTTCCCATGGCGTGATCTGGATCCCGCAGCTCGCGCGCACCGGCGCGAGGGTCTCGCCGATCACGCTCCACGCGCAGCGCACGGGCTTGCTGTAGTCGCCGTCGTCCGCCGACAGCCGGAGCATGTCGACGAAGCCCGAGAAGGCCGTCAGCGTGAAGTTCGGCAGCAGCACGATGCCGAAGCGGATGCGTCGCGGTGCGGGTTCTGCGAGGGGGGAAGCGGGTACGTCGGGTGTCATCGCGGCCAATCTCTTCACGCCGGGCAGGCGGTCTCACTCAGTCTGTCGGTACGGGTAACGCGGGTACGGCAGTCGGGCACGGCCGGGCGACGCGGATGCAGCCAGCGTCGCCGATCGGCTCCGTCCCGACTTGTGGTTTTCCGTCGCGAACCATCGCCAAAACGCACTTTCCGGCCCACTGGCGCGGCGCTTGGCGGCGGTATCCCACGCCGATGCCGTTTTTGTTCTATCGGCCGATTTTACGCTTTGATGTACTGGTGCCCAACGTCACTTGATGTATGTCCCCATCCAGAGGAAGCCAGATGAACGTCAGCGCGTTCGACCTGTTCAAGATCGGCATCGGCCCGTCCAGTTCGCACACGGTCGGCCCGATGATCGCCGCGTGCCGCTTCGCGTCGCACGTGGAGGACGCGAACCTGCTCGGTTTCGTGCGCCGCGTGCGCGTCGAACTATACGGCTCGCTCGGCGCGACCGGCAAGGGCCACGGCACCGACAAGGCCGTGCTGCTCGGCCTCGAGGGCCACCTGCCCGACACGATCGATCCCGACCTGATCGAGCCGCGGCTGGCCGCGATCCGCGCGGAGAAATCGCTGTCGCTGCTCGGCAAGCAGACGGTGCGCTTCGACGAAAAGGAACACATCGGCTTCTATCGCAAGCTGATGAGCGGCACGAGCATCGTGCACCCGAACGGGATGCGCTTCCAGGCGTTCGACGAGCACGGCCAGCTGCTCGTCGAGAAAGAGTATTACTCGGTCGGCGGCGGCTTCGTCGTGAACCGCGACGGCGATCGCGTGAACGGCGTGCGCGCGGCGGTCGAGGTGCCGTACCCGTTCCGCACCGGCGACGACCTGATGCGCCAGTGCCGCGAGCACGGGCTGTCGATCGCCGAGCTGATGATGCGCAACGAATGCGCGCTGCGTCCCGCCGACGAAGTGCGCGCCGGGCTGCTCGCGATCTGGCGCACGATGGCCGCCTGCGTCGAGCGCGGCTGCAAGGTCGAGGGCGACCTGCCGGGCCCGATGCGCGTGAAGCGCCGCGCGGCCGAGCTGAATGCCCGCCTGCGCGCGCGTTCGGAAGAGTCGCTGCGCGACCCGCTGTCGATGCTCGACTGGGTCAACCTGTATGCGATGGCCGTCAACGAGGAGAACGCGGCGGGCGGCCGTGTCGTCACCGCGCCGACCAACGGCGCGGCCGGCGTGATTCCCGCGGTGCTGCACTACTACGTGAAGTTCGTGCCGGGCTCGAACGAAGCCGGCATCGTCGAATTCCTGATGACGGCCGCGGCGATCGGGATCATCTACAAGGAAACCGCGTCGATCTCCGGCGCGGAAGTCGGCTGCCAGGGCGAAGTGGGCGTCGCGTGCTCGATGGCGGCCGCCGCGCTGGCCGCGGTGATGGGCGGTACGCCCGACCAGGTCGAGAACGCGGCCGAGATCGGCATGGAGCACAACCTCGGGATGACCTGCGACCCGGTCGGCGGGCTCGTGCAGATCCCGTGCATCGAGCGCAACGCGATGGGCGCGATCAAGGCGCTGAACGCGTCGCGCATGGCGCTCAAGGGCAACGGCCAGCACTACGTGTCGCTCGACTCGGTCATCAAGACGATGCGCGAGACGGGCGCCGACATGAAGACGAAATACAAGGAAACGTCGCGCGGCGGTCTGGCCGTGAACGTCATCGAATGCTAACGAAGGACCACAACATGAGCCGCTACTCGATATTCAGCCTGTTCCGCAACGGTCTCTCGTATCACGAGAACTGGGAAAAGCAGTGGAAGAGCCCGGAACCGAAGAAGGAATACGACGTCGTGATCGTCGGCGGCGGCGGCCACGGCCTCGCGACCGCCTACTACCTCGCGAAGGAACACGGCATCACGAACGTCGCGATCCTCGAGAAGGGCTGGATCGGCGGCGGCAACACCGCGCGCAACACGACGATCGTGCGCTCGAACTATCTGTGGGACGAATCGGCCGCGCTGTACGAGAAGGCGATGAAGCTGTGGGAAGGGCTGTCGCAGGACCTGAACTACAACGTGATGTTCAGCCAGCGCGGCGTGATGAACCTGGCCCACACGCTGCAGGACGTGCGCGACACCGAGCGCCGCGTGAACGCGAACCGCCTGAACGGTGTCGACGCCGAGTTCCTGACGCCCGCGCAGATCAAGGAAATCGAGCCGACCATCAACCTGAACAGCCGCTATCCGGTGCTCGGCGCGTCGATCCAGCGCCGCGCCGGTGTCGCGCGTCACGACGCGGTGGCCTGGGGCTTCGCACGCGGCGCGGACCGCGCGGGTGTCGACATCATCCAGAACTGCCAGGTGACGGGCATTCGCCGCGAAGGCGGCGCGGTGGTCGGCGTCGATACGGTGAAGGGCTTCATCAAGGCGAAGAAGGTGGCGGTGGTCGCGGCCGGCAACACGACGACGCTCGCCGACATGGCCGGCGTGCGCCTGCCGATCGAAAGCCACCCGCTGCAGGCGCTGGTGTCCGAGCCGATCAAGCCGGTGGTGAACTCGGTGATCATGTCGAACGCGGTGCACGCGTACATCAGCCAGTCCGACAAGGGCGACCTCGTGATCGGCGCGGGTATCGACCAGTACACGGGCTTCGGCCAGCGCGGCAGCTTCCACATCATCGAAAGCACGCTGCAGGCGATCGTCGAGATGTTCCCGGTGTTCTCGCGCGTGCGGATGAACCGCCAGTGGGGCGGCATCGTCGACGTGTCGCCGGACGCGTGCCCGATCATCACCAAGACCGACGTGAAGGGCCTCTACTTCAACTGCGGCTGGGGCACCGGCGGCTTCAAGGCGACGCCCGGCTCGGGCTGGGTGTTCGCGCACACGATCGCGCGCGACGAACCGCATCCGCTGAACGCGCCGTTCGCGCTCGACCGCTTCTACACGGGCCACCTGATCGACGAGCACGGCGCAGCCGCCGTCGCGCACTGAACGAGGAGAAGAAAACATGTTGCTGATCGAATGTCCGTGGTGCGGGCCGCGCGCCGAATCCGAGTTCTCGTGCGGCGGTGAAGCCGACATCGTGCGCCCCGTCAACAACGAGAACATGACCGACCGCGAATGGGGCGAATACGTGTTCATGCGCGAGAACAAGCGCGGGCTGCACAAGGAGCAATGGCTGCACGCGCAGGGCTGCCGCCGCTGGTTCAAGGCCACGCGCGACACGGTGACCTACGATATCAAGGGCTACGAAAAGTTCGGTGGCGACGCTGCCGGCAACGCACACGAAGAGGGCACGAGCAAATGAGCCAGAAAGACCGCCTCGGCACCGGTGGCCGCATCAATCGCGCGATTCCGTTGACGTTCACGTTCAACGGCCGCACGTATCAGGGCTTCCAGGGCGACACGCTCGCGTCCGCGCTGCTCGCGAACGGCGTGCACTTCGTCGCGCGCAGCTTCAAGTACCACCGCCCGCGCGGGATCGTGACGGCTGACGTCGCGGAACCGAATGCGGTCGTGCAGCTCGAATCGGGCCCGTACACGGTGCCGAATGCGCGCGCGACCGAGATCGAGCTGTACCAGGGGCTCGTCGCGTCGAGCGTGAACGCCGAGCCGACGCTCGAGAACGACAAGTACGCGATCAACCAGAAGCTGTCGCGCTTCCTGCCGGCCGGCTTCTACTACAAGACCTTCATGTGGCCGCGCAAGATGTGGCCGAAGTACGAAGAGAAGATCCGCGAAGCCGCCGGTCTCGGCAAGGCGCCGGAAGCGCTCGACGCCGATCGCTACGACAAGTGTTATGCGCACTGCGACGTGCTCGTCGTGGGCGGCGGCCCGTCGGGGCTCGCGGCCGCGCATGCGGCGGCCACGGCCGGCGCGCGTGTGATCCTCGTCGACGACCAGCGCGAGCTCGGCGGCAGCCTGCTGTCGTGCCGCGCGGAAATCGACGCGAAGCCGGCGCTGCAGTGGGTCGAGAAGATCGAGGCCGAGCTGCGCAGGCTGCCCGACGTGACGATCCTGTCGCGCAGCACCGCGTTCGGCTACCAGGACCACAACCTCGTGACGGTCACGCAGCGCCTGACCGATCACCTGCCCGTGTCGATGCGCAAGGGCACGCGCGAGCTGCTGTGGAAAGTTCGCGCGAAGCGCGTGATCCTCGCGACCGGCGCGCACGAGCGTCCGATCGTGTTCGGCAACAACGACCTGCCCGGCGTGATGCTCGCCGGCGCGGTGTCCACCTACGTGCATCGCTTCGGCGTGCTGCCGGGCCGCAACGCGGTCGTGTTCACGAACAACGATCGTGCGTACCAGACCGCGCTCGACCTGAAGGCATGCGGCGCGAAGGTGACGGTCGTCGATTCGCGCGCATCGTCGAACGGCGCGCTGCCGGCCGCAGCGAAGCGGCAGGGCGTGACGGTGTTGAGCGGCGCCGTCGTGACGGCCGCATCGGGCAAGTGGCGCGTATCGTCGGTCGACGTCGCGTCCAGCACGAACGGCCAGGTGGGCGGCAAGCTGCAGACGCTGCCGTGCGACCTCGTCGCGATGTCGGGCGGCTTCAGCCCCGTGCTTCACCTGTTCGCGCAGTCGGGCGGCAAGGCGTGCTGGAGCGACGAGAAGGCGTGCTTCCTGCCGGGCAAGCCCGTGCAGGCGGAAGCGAGCATCGGCGCGGCGGCCGGGGAATTCGGCCTGGCGCGCGCGCTGCGGCTCGCGGTCGATGCGGGCGTGGAAGCGGCGAAGGCCGCGGGCTTCACGGCCGAGCAGCGCCCGGCAGCACCGCAGGTCGCGGAAACCGTCGAAGGCGCACTGCAGCCGCTGTGGCTCGTCGGCAGCCGCGAGGCCGCGGCGCGCGGGCCGAAGCAGTTCGTCGATTTCCAGAACGACGTGTCGGCCGCCGACATCCTGCTTGCCGCGCGCGAAGGCTTCGAGTCGGTCGAGCACGTGAAGCGCTATACGGCGATGGGCTTCGGCACCGACCAGGGCAAGCTCGGCAACATCAACGGGATGGCGATCCTCGCGGGGGCGCTCGGCAAGTCGATTCCGGAAACGGGCACGACCACGTTCCGCCCGAACTACACGCCCGTTTCGTTCGGTACGTTCGCGGGCCGCGAGCTCGGCGATTTCCTCGACCCGATCCGCAAGACCTGCGTGCACGAGTGGCACGTCGAGCACGGCGCGCTGTTCGAGGACGTCGGCAACTGGAAGCGGCCGTGGTACTTCCCGAAGAAAGGCGAGGACCTCCATGCGGCCGTGAAGCGCGAATGCCTGGCGGTGCGCAACAGCGTCGGCATCCTCGACGCATCGACGCTCGGCAAGATCGACATCCAGGGCCCGGATGCCGTGAAGCTGCTGAACTGGATGTACACGAACCCGTGGAACAAGCTCGAGGTCGGCAAGTGCCGCTACGGGCTGATGCTCGACGAAAACGGGATGGTGTTCGACGACGGCGTGACCGTGCGCCTCGCCGACCAGCATTTCATGATGACGACCACGACGGGCGGCGCGGCGCGCGTGCTCACGTGGCTCGAACGCTGGCTGCAGACCGAATGGCCCGACATGAAGGTGCGGCTGTCGTCGGTCACCGATCACTGGGCGACGTTCGCGGTGGTCGGCCCGAAGAGCCGCAAGGTCGTGCAGAAGGTGTGCCAGGACATCGACTTCGGCAACGAGGCGTTCCCGTTCATGAGCTACCGGAACGGCACCGTTGCCGGCGCGAAGGCGCGCGTGATGCGGATCAGCTTCTCGGGCGAGCTCGCCTATGAAGTGAACGTGCCGGCGAATGCGGGCCGCGCGGTGTGGGAAGCGCTGATGGCCGCCGGTGCCGAGTTCGACATCACGCCGTACGGCACCGAAACGATGCACGTGCTGCGCGCGGAGAAGGGCTACATCATCGTCGGCCAGGACACCGACGGCTCGGTCACGCCGTACGACCTCGGGATGGGCGGGCTGGTCGCGAAGTCGAAGGACTTCCTCGGCAAGCGTTCGCTCGCGCGCTCGGACACCGCGAAGGAGGGCCGCAAGCAGTTCGTCGGCCTGCTGACCGAGGACGAACAGTTCGTGCTGCCGGAAGGCGCGCAGATCGTCGCGAAGGACACGCAGGTGTCGGCGGTCGATCCGACGCCGATGATCGGCCACGTGACGTCGAGCTACTACAGCCCGATCCTGAAGCGCTCGATCGCGCTCGCGGTGGTGAAGGGCGGCCTGAACAAGATGGGCGAGAGCGTCGTGATTCCGCTGGCCAACGGCAAGCGCATCACCGCGAAGATCTCGAGCCCGGTTTTCTACGATACCGAAGGGGTGCGCCAGCATGTGGAATGAAACCAGAAACCAGACGCAGGTGGCGGGCGCGGGCGGCGTGACGCTTGAATCGCCGTTCGTCGGCGCGGCCGACGTGCTGAAGCCGCACCAGGCGCGCGCATCGAAGAAATTCACGCTGCGCGAGCGGCCGTTCCTCGATCTCGTGAACGTGCGCGGCGAGTTGAGCGATCCGGCGTTCGTCGCCGCGTTCGAGCGCGTGGTCGGCTGCCGGCCGCCCGCGGCGCCGAACACGGTCGCCCGCGGCGCCGAGTACGACGTGCTGTGGCTCGGCCCCGACGAGTGGCTCGTGCGTTCGCACGGGCCCGTGCAGGCAGGCGTGCTGGAGGCGCGACTCGCGGAGGCCGTGCAGGGTACGTATGCGGCGGCCGTCGACGTCGGCAGCGGTTATACCGTCGTCGAGATCAGCGGCGAACGTGTGCGCGACGTGCTCGCACGCGGCTGCCCGCTCGATCTGCACCCGCGCGTGTTCAAGCCGGGCCAGTGCGCGCAGTCGCACTACTTCAAGACGTCGATCGTGCTGGTCCCGACCGGCGACGATGCGTTCGAGATCGTCCTGCGCCGCAGCTTCGCCGATTATTTCGTGCGCATCATGCTCGACGCGGCCGCGCCGCTCGCATCATGAAGCCGTTCGACGAACCGTTCGTGGCGATCGACGCGCCGCGCCTGCGCGGGCATGGCTGGAGCGTGTTCGTCGACGAACTGAAGGTGCCCGCGCGGATCGGCATTCATGCGCACGAGCATGAAGCGCCGCAGCCGATCGTGATCGATGCGCGGCTCGGCTATCGCTGCGAGCCGAGCGAGCAGGGCGAGTGGATCGATTACGACGGTTATTGCGCGCGACTTGCCGCGTTCCTGTCGCACAAGCCGCATACGCGGCTGCTGGAGACGCTCGTCGCCGATATCGCGGTGCTGTCGTTCCGCGAATGGCCGGCGCTGGAGTCGCTGACGCTGTCGGTGTACAAGCCGAAGATCCGGCCGGGTACGAAGCGCGTCGGCGTGTCGCTCGACTGGACGCGCGGGGATTATTTGCGGTGGACGGGGGCGGCG